>CAIPGC010000226.1 GCA_903864505.1 uncultured beta proteobacterium
CGAGAATAGCAGAACGGCAAAGCGCCCCCGTGTGGCGCAATAATCGGGCCATGCATTCACCGCCTTGGGCCACCCCTTGTTTTTCCCGCACCTCGGTTTGAAACGCCGTCAATTACTGGTGACCCTGCTGGGCGCGGCATCGGGCGGCAATGCCGACGCGCTGTCCCGGCAACGGCTGGAATTTCCGCGCGACCATGGCGCGCATCCGGACTTTCGCACCGAATGGTGGTACCTGACCGGATTTGCCAATGAAGAGGAGCAGGAAGCAGCCTTCGGTTTTCAGATCACCTTCTTTCGCAGCCGCGTGCCCGCCACCCAGGGCATGCAATCGCGTCTGGCCGCGCGGCAACTGGTGTTTGCGCACGCCGCCATCACCGATGTCTCAGGGCGCAAGTTGTGGCATGACCAGCGCATTGCGCGGTCCTCGGGCATCAACGACGGTGAAAACCCGGCGGATGCGGCCTGGTGCGGCATCAAGGACACGCACATCGTGTTGAGAGACTGGTTCCTGCGGCGCAGCGACCAGGGTCTGCAGGCCAGCGTGCATGGTGCCGAATTTGCCATGCAGCTAAGGTTCATAAACACCCAGGACGTGCTGCTGCAGGGAGAGGATGGCCTGTCACGCAAAGGGCCCGACCCGACGCAGGCCAGCTACTATTACAGCCAACCCCAGTTGCAGGCCCTGGGCGAACTGGTGCTGCGCGGCAAACGCCACACCCTCTCCGCCGGGAGCACTGCCTGGCTGGACCACGAATGGAGCCAGGAACTCCTGCATCCGAAGGCAGTCGGATGGGACTGGGTCGGCATCAACCTGTTTGATGGCAGCGCACTCACGGCTTTTCGATTGCGTGACCGTGACGGTGCCGCCCTGTGGGACGGTGGCTCCTCTCGCAGCGGTGAAATTCGGCGTAGTTTTGCGCATGGTGAGGTGGAATTTACCCCGCTGCGCTCCTGGCTAAGCCCGCTGAGCCGGGCCAGCTACCCTGTGGAGTGGAGGTTGCGCACACCGGGTGAGACCTACACGGTGCGCGCTCTGGTCGACAACCAGGAACTGGACAGCCGCACCTCGACCGGAGCTATCTACTGGGAAGGCCTGTGCGAGGTCCGGGACAGCAAGAGTCAGCGCGTGGGACGGGGTTATCTGGAGATGACTGGATATGCCGCACCGATTCGGCTTTAATTGACTCCGCCGGCTTGCACACAGACCCGGCGCCCTCACCTGCCACCGCTATGACCTCTGAACGCAGCCCGTCCCAACATCCCAAATCACTCACCGGTCTGCTGCCGTTCTTGCGTCCGTACCGGGGTCGCATCGGCTTGGCGATGCTGTTTCTGGTGCTGGCGGCCGTGGCCACGCTGGCATTCCCCGTGGCCTTGCGCAGCCTGATCGACGGCGGGTTGGTGCAGTCGGATAAGGGTGCACAGGTGATGGCGCTGCGTGAGCACTTTGCCGCGCTGTTTGGAGTAGCGGTCGCGCTGGGCCTGTTCTCGGCGGCGCGTTTCTACATGGTGAGTTGGCTGGGCGAGCGAGTCACGGCCGACCTGCGCAATGCGGTCTACAGCCACGTGCTGGAGCAAAGCCCGGAGTTCTTTGAAACCACACAGACTGGCGAGGTGCTGTCGCGCCTGACCGTCGACACGACACTGGTGCAAACGGTGGTGGGCTCATCCCTGAGCATGGGCCTGCGCAATTCCGTGATGGGACTGGGTGCGCTGGGCATGCTGGTCTGGACCAACCCCTACGTGATGCTGCAGGTGCTGGTCGTACTGGTGCTGGTGGTAGTTCCGAGTCTGTGGTTTGGCCGACGGGTGCGCAAGCTCTCTCGCGCCAGCCAGGACCGCATTGCCGACTCCAGTTCCATCGCAGCCGAGGTGCTCAATGCGATTCCCGTGGTTCAGAGCTACACCGCCGAGGCACGCGAGGCGCAGCGATTTACCGCCTCCACCGATGCTGCCTTTGATACCGCCGTGCGGCGCACCAAGGCGCGTTCGGTGCTGGTGGCTTTCATCATCATCGCCACCTCGGCGGCGCTACTGTGGGGCCTCTACCAGGGCACCCAGGCGGTCATGGAGGGGCGCATCACCGCCGGCCATCTTGGGCAAACCGTGGTGTATGTGATCATTTTGGCCAGTGCCTTCGCCATCCTGGGCGAGGTCTATGGCGATTTGCTGCGGGCCGCTGGAGCCACCGAGCGCCTGATGGAGTTGCTGGGAACGCGGTCCTCCATTGTTTCACCACAAAATCCGGCGCTGGCCCCCGTACCCACTGCGGGAAGCGCTATCAACTTTGAAGCAATTCAGTTCAACTATCCATCTCGCCCAAACCAGTCAGCGCTGTCGGACTTCTCGCTCGACGTTCAACCCGGCCAAACGGTCGCCATCGTTGGTCCCAGCGGTGCGGGCAAGAGCACGGTATTCCAGTTGTTGCTGCGCTTTTACGACCCCCAGAGTGGAAGTATTTTGCTCGACGGCGTGGCGACCCGAGACCTGTCACTGCATGCCTTGCGCCTGCGCATCGGCATCGTGCCGCAGGATGCCGTCATCTTTTCCAGCAGCGCCTTGGAGAACATCCGCTATGGCAAACCCGGTGCCAGTGACAATGAAGTGATCGCGGCGGCCAAAGCCGCTTTTGCAGACGAGTTCATCCAGGCCCTGCCCGAGGGCTACAACACTTTCTTGGGCGAGCGGGGACTGCGCTTGTCCGGCGGGCAGCGCCAACGCATTGCCATTGCACGCGCAATGCTGAAGAACCCGCCTTTGCTGCTGCTGGATGAAGCCACCAGCGCGCTGGATGCCGAGAGCGAACGCATGGTGCAAGCTGCCCTGGAGTCGGCCATGCGTGACCGTACCACGCTGGTCATTGCCCACCGGCTCGCGACCGTGCAGAAGGCAGACCGCATTGTGGTGCTGGACCACGGCAAACTGGTGGAACACGGCACCCACGCAGAACTGGTCGCATTGGGCGGGGTTTACGCCGGTTTGGCGGCATTGCAGTTCAATGCGTGATTGATGTAAACAAACTGGGTTAGACACATTGGTATTGAAACCTGCTCTATCGAATCGTAGAATAGATCCAATCTACCTTTGGAGCAACGTATGGAAGTGTCATCCGCCAACAAACCACCGATCCAGCCCGCGAAGCCTGCCAAACCGGTAAACCCGGTGCAGCAAGCGCAACAGCAGCACCAGGCGGCCAAGGCAAAAGCACCTGAGACGACTAAGGCCGCAGAGACCAAACCGCGTCCAATGGTCAATAGCCAGGGCCAGACGACGAGTCGCTTGTTGCACGCAACGGCCTGACATCCGTCCAGGCTTCCAGAGGCTCTTGCCATGGTCGCGATCACTGCCACCAACAGCGCCACCGTTTCGCTTCAGGTCACACTGAACAGGATGCGGTTGGAGCAGGCTAGGCGCGAGGCAGACCAAGCAGAAGCCTATGCCCAAAGTCTACGTGCGCAGGCAGACGATCAGGAAGGGGTCGTTCAAAAGGCACGTGGTCAAGTGCAAACCTTGCAAGAGCGGTTGAGTTCCGCCTCAAGCACCAGTGTGCCAACCGGAAAAAAGGTCAACGCACCGACACAAAACAACGACCGCTACATTCAGAACCTGGCAGATATTTTTGAGTTTGCCAAGCCCATGCTCAAGGCTGAAACGTCGACTGCCGTGAAAGATGTTGTGACTGGCAGTCTATTGGAAGCTACCAATGTCGTGGCCAACCCTGCCCCGGTAAACTCAAAAGCTATTGAGCGCTATGGCAACCAGGTGGCCGACGCACCGAGCAAGGTCACGGGGAAAGTGATCAACGCGACCGCATGATTTCTAGTGCAGAGTATCTTTGAGCGCAGAAGGCAAAGGAAACGGCATGACAGCGATACCCTCTTCAATGAGGGACTGCACTTGATCCGGTGTGGCTTGACCCCGGATACTGCGTTCCTCGGCCTCACCATAGTAAATTTTTCGGGCCACCTCGGGAAACTTTTCACCCACATCGTCAGTGTTGGCAACAATCTTTCGCGCCAATGCCAGCCAAGCCGCCTGCAGCGATTGCTGCTCAGAGTTCACGGGAACGGTTACATCCAGCACTGCTTCGCCGTCAGAACGAGCGCCACCCAAATTGAGCCGCGGCGCGCTCAGACGCTTGGCGATAGAACCGTCTCCGCACACCGGACACATCAACAGGCAGCGCTCGCGCTGAGACGCAAAGTCTTCTTCCGAGGCAAACCAGCCTTCAAAGACATGCCGCTGACCACATTGAAGATCCAGAACTTTCATGCGTAAAATTCAAAGAGCTTCCAAGACCTCGGCGCTGTGCCAATCGAGCTGCCATCTACTGTCCAGCACATTTTGAAGCCATAGCGCACCCGTAAGCGTCTTGCCATCCGTGACCTTTCCTTCGCAGCACCACTGCAACAGTTCTTTGGGCGAAGCAGTAAAAACATCCAAAAACTCGCCGCCATCAAGGTTCCTTGGCCCGGGCACAAGCTGCCGTGCAAACCAGATGTCAATAACTTCCGTCGAGTAGGCAATCACAGGATGCAATACACCTGCATGCGCCCACTGGGCAGCGCTATATCCGGTTTCCTCGCGCAATTCGCGCCGAGCGCACTGCCATCGTGATTCACCCGGATCGAGCTTACCCGCGGGGAACTCGATCATCACACGGCCTACTGGGTAGCGAAACTGTCGCTCCAGAACCACTTGGCATGAGCCGTCCCGGTCTTGCAGCAAGGGGATGACCATCACTGCGCCGGGGTGAACGATGTATTCACGTATCGCGCCATTGCCATCGGGGAGGACGACCTCGTCGCTCAAAACATGCAGCAAGCGACCCCGAAAAAGCTCCTTACTCGAACGCTGAACTTCGACCAGGTGTCGATCGTTCATGTGCAAAGCTATCAGGTTCCCAGCATCTGCCGGATTGCGTTGCCACACAGCGCCATCAAACCGCTGGGCAAGATGCCCAGAATGAGAACCAGCGCGCCATTGGCGCACAAGACTACTCGCACATCCAGCGGCGCCACAACGCTGCTGGCAGTGATCGGCTCATCGAAGTACATGACCTTGATCAGACGCAGGTAGTAGAAGGCACCAATCAGCGACATGATCACCGCAAAAATGGCCAAGCCAAGATACAGTGGCTGACCCGACGCGATGAGTGCTTGCAACACCGCCAACTTGGCATAAAAGCCAACCAGTGGAGGAATGCCGGCAAGTGACAGCAAGCACACCGCCATGACACCTGCATACAAAGGGCTGCGCGTGTTCAATCCAGCAAAATCGGCGATTTCCTCACTCTCGAAACCCTCACGCGACAAGAGCATCAAAATACCGAAGCTGGCCAGCGTCGTCAACACATAGGTGATGATGTAAAACATGGCTGAACTGTAGGCATTGGCGGCGAACGACAGCGCGTTGCCGTTGACCACACCGGACATGATGCCCAACAACACGAAACCGATTTGCGAGATGGTAGAAAAGGCCAGCATGCGCTTGACGTTGGTCTGCGCTATAGCCGCCAAATTACCGATCAGCAACGAGCCGATCGCCAGCACCATCAGCATCTGCTGCCAATCGATAGCCAGCGGCAACATGCCCTCCACCAGCAAGCGCATGGTGATGGCAAATGCGGCCAATTTAGGTGCGCCGCCAATCATCAGCGTAACAGCCGTGGGTGCGCCCTGGTAGACATCGGGAAGCCACATGTGAAACGGTACCGCACCGAGCTTGAAAGCAAGTCCGGCAACGATGAACACCAGCCCAAAAACCAGTACCTGATGGCGAATCTGACCCGACGCAATGGCTTTGAATACCGCATTCACATCCAGCGATCCGGTGGCGCCATACATCATGGACATACCGTACAGCAAGAAGCCCGAAGCCATCGAACCCAGCACGAAATACTTCATGGCGGCCTCCGTGGCAGTCACATGATCCCGACGCAACGCCACCAAGGCGTAACTGGAAAGCGTCAGCAACTCCAATCCCATGTAGATCACCAGAAAGTTGTTGCCGGAGATCATGACAAACATTCCAAGCAACGCAAAGATGCTCAAGGTAAAAAATTCGCCACCGCGAAGCATGTCCCTCGATGCGGCATAGGGCCGACCGTACACCATGGTCACCATCACCGCCAACGTGGCAAAGCACTTCAGCCAATTGCCCATGGCATCGCTGACCACCATATTCTCGAAGCCATAATGGGTCTCGCCGCTTAAAGCGAGATCGCACTGCATCCAGGCCACTACAGCCAAAGTGAGCATGGTTAGCAAATACGTTGTGCCACGCAACGGTGTCTTGACACCGAGATCAATCATTGCAATAGCGCACGCCATCACCAACAACACGACTTCGGGGTAGGCCGTGATCCAACTGATGTTGTCAATCATCTTACGTCTCTCAATTCAGTTTGATCAATTCAGTTTTGATATTGCAACATGCTTGAGCAGTTGCGCCACCGAAACATCCATGACGTCGGTAAAGGGTTTGGGATAGACACCCATATACAGAACAGCCGCCGCCAGCAAAGCCATCACCAAGAACTCTCGCGGACTAATATCCGTTAACTCCTTCACATGGTCGTTTGCCACTGGGCCCAGATACACCCGCTTGAACATCCACAGCGTATAAGCAGCACCAAAAATAAGCGCACTCGCTGCAGCAAACCCAATCCAGAAATTGAACTTCACTGCACCCAAAATCACCATCCATTCGCCGACAAAACCCGCGGTTCCTGGCAAACCACAGTTGGCCATTGCAAAAAACAGCGCAAAGGCAGTGAACTTGGGCATGGTATTGACCACGCCTCCGTAACTGGCAATCTCACGTGAATGAACGCGGTCGTACAAGACGCCGATGGAAAGGAACATCGCGGCCGACACAAAACCGTGCGAGATCATCTGCACAATGCCGCCAGACACGCCCAGCGAGCTGAAGATGAAGAATCCGAGTGTTACAAATCCCATGTGCGCCACAGAGGAGTAGGCCACCAGCTTTTTCATGTCCTGCTGCACCATCGCCACAAGTCCCACGTAGACAACGGCGATCAGTGAAAGTGCAATCATGACTCCCGCCCATTCGTGGGCGGCATCTGGTGCAATCGGGAGCGAAAACCGCAGAAACCCGTAAGCACCCAACTTCAACATGATGGCCGCCAGCACCGCCGAGCCACCCGTCGGTGCCTCCACGTGCACATCGGGCAACCATGTGTGCACTGGCCACATGGGAACCTTTACGGCGAATGCCGTAAAGAAGGCAAAGAACAACAGAGTTTGAGTTTTGCTCCCCAGTGGAAGTTGGTGCCACACTGCGAGATCAAAGCTTCCACCTGATGTGGTGTACAGGTAGATCAACGCAACCAGCATCAACAGCGAACCCAGCAGCGTGTACAGGAAGAACTTGAAGGCCGCGTAGATCTTGTTGGGCCCGCCCCAAATACCAATGATGAGATACATCGGGATCAGGGTCGCTTCAAAGAACACATAAAAGAGCAAGCCATCCAACGCGCAGAAAACGCCGATCATCAGGCCACTCAAGATGAGGAAAGAGGCCATGTACTGACTAACATTACGCTTGATTACTTCCCAGCTCGCAATGATGACCACGACATTGATAAACGCAGTCAACAGCACAAACCACAGGGAAATACCATCGACTCCCAGGTGGTAGTTCACATTGAAGCGCTCGATCCAGGACGACTTCTCGACAAACTGCATGGCGGCGGTCGAAACATCGAATTGACCATACAGAGGCAATGTCACCAGAAAACTCACGATCGCACCAACGAGGGCAACCCAACGCACAATTGGAGCCTGGTCATCGCGCCCAAGTGCCAGTAAAACAATTCCGAACGCAACGGGCGTCCAGATTGCAAGGCTCAACAATCCCATTTTCTTTTTCTCCTACTTGTTGAGCACAACAAAGTACGTCATCAGTACCAGGATACCCATGATCATCGCCAGTGCGTAGTGGTACAAATAGCCGGACTGCATCTTGCGCACAACACCAGAAATCCAGCCCACCAACTTCCAAGAACCATTCACCAGCGCACCATCTATCAGCGCCTGATCACCACCCTTCCACAAACCGGTGCCTAAAGCCCGCGCCCCGCGCGCCAGAATGTTCTCGTTGAACCAGTCCAGGTAGTATTTGTTTTCCAGCAGCGTGAAAATCGGCATGAAGTTGCGCTTGATAGCAGCAGGCAAAGCCGGGTTGACCATGTACAAGTAGTATGCAGACACAACACCCGCCAATGCCAGCCAGAACGGCATTGTGCCAAATGCATGCATAGCCATCTGCAGCGGGCCGTGGAATGCATGCGCCAGTTCCTCCATCACAGGATGCTTTTCTGCGTTAACAGCGATCGAGTCCTTGAAGAAATCGCCAAACAACATCGGTCCAATGGTCAGGTAGCCAATGACGACCGAAGGTATAGCCAACAGCACTAACGGAACCGTGACAACCCATGGTGACTCATGCGGCTCATGCCCATGACCGTGGTGATCATCATGGCCATGGTGTGCATCCGGATTTTGGTCATACCGCTCTTTGCCATGAAACACCAGAAAGTACAGGCGGAAGGAATAAAACGCCGTGACAAATACCCCGGCCAGGACGGCAAAGTGTGCAAATCCGGCACCCGGCAGGTGGCTTTCCGCGACCGCCTCGATGATGCTGTCCTTGGAATAGAAACCAGCAAAAAACGGAGTTCCTATAAGCGCCAGTGAACCTAGCAGGGATGTGATCCAGGTGATGGGCATGTACTTGCGAACATTCCCCATCCATCGAATGTCCTGATTGTGGTGCAGACCCATGATCACGGAACCTGCCGCCAGGAACAATAGTGCCTTAAAGAACGCATGGGTCATCAAGTGGAATACGGCCACCGAGTAAGCGGATGCGCCGAGTGCCACTGTCATGTACCCCAATTGGGATAATGTAGAGTAGGCAACGATGCGCTTAATATCGTTCTGGATGATTCCCAGAAAGCCCATAAATAGAGCGGTAATGGAGCCAACCACCATCACCAGGTTCAGTGCCGTCTCGCTCAGCTCAAAAAGCGGCGACATGCGTGTGACCATGAAGATACCCGCCGTCACCATCGTTGCGGCATGAATCAATGCCGAAATGGGGGTTGGACCTTCCATCGAGTCCGGAAGCCAAACGTGCAATGGAAATTGCGCCGACTTACCCATTGCACCAATAAAAAGACAGATACAAATCACAGTGACCAGCATCCAGTTGGTTCCGGGGAAACTTATGGCCGCTAGTTCTGCCGACTTTGCGAAGGCTTCTGTGTAGTTCAAGGTGCCGGCAAATGCGGCGATCAAGCCGATGCCCAAAATGAATCCGAAATCACCCACCCGGTTGACCAGAAATGCCTTCATGTTGGCAAAGATCGCTGTGGGCTTGTTGAACCAGAAACCGATCAGCAGATAAGACACCAGCCCGACGGCCTCCCAGCCAAAGAACAACTGGAGCATGTTGTTACTCATCACCAGCATCAGCATGGAGAAAGTGAACAGCGAGATATACGAGAAAAAGCGGTTGTAGCCAGCGTCCTCTTCCATGTAGCCCACGGTATAGAGGTGAACCATCAATGACACGAATGTCACCACACACATCATCATCGCGGTCAACCCATCGACGAGGAATCCGATCTCCATTTTCAAATCACCCACCACCATCCAGGTGTAGAGCGTTTCATTAAAACGAGCGCCATCGAGTGCCACCGATTTAAGCGTCATCGCGGACAGGACGAAAGCAATCAATACGCCTAATATGGTGAGCGAGTGACTGGCAGTCCTGCCAATGCGATTGCCGCCAAATTTGGTGCCAAAAACACCGGCGAGCACGGAACCGAGCAGCGGTGCCATCGGCACCATCAGCAAGCTGGAAACAGACAGGGTCTGACTCATATCTTTTTAACCCTTGAGCGTATTGAGTTCATCCACATTGATGCTGGACTTATTCCTGAACAGCAACACAAGAATTGCCAGCCCAATGGCGGACTCAGCAGCTGCAACCGTCAAGATGAAAAACACAAAAATCTGGCCGTGCATGTCGTTCAGGTAGTGCGAGAACGCAATGAAATTGGTGTTCACCGCCAGCAACATGAGTTCAATCGCCATCAGCAAGACAATCAGGTTGCGGCGATTCAAAAATATGCCAACCACCGACAGCGCAAACAGCATCGCACCCAAAGAAAGAAAATGCCCTAGAGTCAAAGTCATGCTTTCGTCTCCGCGTTCGAAGCTACCGGCGCAGGTTCCACTGCCGCCCTGGTTGCAGCCATTTTGATGACCTTCATGCGATCCTGCGCTTTGACACGCACCTGATCCGCAGGATTGATGTGTTTGGTGTCCTTACGGGTACGCAAGGTCAGTGCGATTGCGGCAAACATGCCTACCAACAAAATGGCTGAAGCAATTTCAAGCGGGTAGACATAATGGGTATACATCAATAGACCCAGCGCCTTGGTGTTGGAAATCTGGGTGGCAGCGGGAACGAGATCGGTTGGGTCCGACACGCGAAATCCCCCCATCAGTACAGCCGCCATCTCCAGTGCTATGACAACGCCCATCACGGCCGCCAGCGGGAAATGGTTCCAGAATCCGACGCGCAAACCCTCTATGTTGACATCCAGCATCATCACCACAAACAGGAACAGCACCATCACTGCACCAACGTAGACTAGTACCAGCGAAATTGACAAAAACTCTGCCTTTAACAACATCCACAACATGGCGGCCTGGAAAAAGGTCAGAACAAGAAACAGCACTGCATGTACAGGATTGCGCGCGGTTATCACGCGAAACGCCGCAATCAGCAACACTGCCGAAAACACGTAAAAAAGACCAGTCGTGACACTCATGATTCAGATTCTTTCTTCCGACGGTTCAACGGTATTTGGCATCAGCGGCCTTGTTGGCAGCAATCTCGGACTCATACCGATCACCAACGGCCAACAGCATCTCTTTGGTGAAATACAGATCACCGCGTTTTTCGCCGTGGTACTCAAGAATGTGTGTCTCCACAATGGAATCCACCGGGCAGCTTTCTTCGCAAAAACCGCAGAAAATACACTTATTCAGGTCGATGTCATAGCGTGTTGTGCGTCGCGAACCATCGTCGCGCACCTCTGACTCTATGCTGATCGCCATGGCAGGGCAAACTGCCTCGCACAGCTTGCAAGCAATGCAACGCTCTTCACCGTTCTCATAGCGGCGCAAGGCGTGCAGCCCCCGAAAGCGCGGCGACAGTGGCGTTTTTTCTTCCGGATATTCAAGAGTAATTTTGCTTTTAAAGGCGTACTTGCCGGTAAGCGCCATGCCCTTAAAAAGTTCAGTCAGTAGGAAACTAGACAGAAAATCCTTCAATGAGAAGGCACTTGCCGTTGAGGTTTGAACAGTATTTGAAGTTGGGGTAGACATAGACAACTCGAATTACTTCCAAATGTTCCACGGGGTTTGCATCCACACCCCGATCACCACCAGCCACACCAGCGTGACCGGAATGAAGATCTTCCACCCCAAACGCATGATCTGGTCATACCGGAAACGTGGAAATGTTACCCGCACCCATATAAATAAGGTCATCACACAAAAGGTCTTGATGGCAATCCAGATCCATCCCGGAATCCAATTGAACAGGGCGCTGTCAATCGGCGACATCCAGCCCCCAAAGAACATCACGCTGGCCAGAATCGAGACTAACCATATGTTGGCGTACTCGGCCATCTGAAACATCGCCCACGACATGCCCGAATACTCAACCATATGCCCTGCCACAATTTCAGACTCGCCCTCAATCACATCAAAGGGTGTTCGATTGGTCTCAGCCAAACCGGAAACAAAATAAATGACCACAATTGGAAGGAGTGGCAACCAGTTCCAAGAAAGGAAGGTGAGTCCCATTTGCGCAAAATACCCCTTGCCCTGCCCCACCACGATCTCTGTCATGTTCAGACTACCGGACACCATCAGTACGATCAAAAAGCAAAAGCCCATGGCGATTTCATAACTCACCATTTGAGCCGAGGCGCGCAATGCACCGAGGAACGCATACTTGGAGTTCGACGACCAGCCGGAAATGATCACTCCGTAGACTTCCATCGAGGTGATCGCCATCAGGAACAACAGTCCAGCGTTCAAATTGGCGACAGCCACTTCAGGACCAAAGGGGATGACAGCCCATGCCGCCAACGCTGGCGCAACGGTCAACACCGGGCCAAGGTAGAACAGCGACTTGTCGGACAGCGTTGGAATAACCACTTCCTTGGTCATTAGTTTCAACGCGTCGGCAATAGGTTGCAACAAACCCCACGGTCCAACCCGATTTGGGCCAAGGCGAATTTGCACCCAACCCAGCAACTTGCGCTCCCACAGCGTGGCGTAAGTCACAGCTCCCATGACCACCATCAATACCACAGACACTTTGACAAGCGCCCAAATCGTTGGCCACGCCATGCTGGCCCACCACGGTGCGTCTAGCAGGCCCTGACCCAAGGCAAAAATCATATCGATCATGCTGTGACCTCCTGCTTCCCAGCTGTCTTGGCATCCGCCGTCAACTGCAGCGAAGGAGCGCGGCGAACAATACCGTCAAGCTGGTAGATAGCCGCTACACACGGCTCACCTTGCAATGGTGCTGACGGCTCGAAAGAGGCTTCGATCGCATTGCTGAGCCGATTAGCAGGAACATGTTCCGGCACACCCCCCTCATTGGCGGAATGGATGAATGACAAAACTTCCTGTGAAGAGTCAAAATCAAAACCTGTGAGACCCAGAATATCCGCCAGTGCCCTGAAAACCTTCCACGCGGGTCGCGCATCACCCTGGGGCTTAACAACCGCATGGAAACTTTGCACCCGACCCTCAGCATTGACAAAGGTTCCAGGCGTTTCAGTAAACGGCGCGATGGGCAACAACACATCGCTAAACTCCGTGTTTGCCTTGAACGGACTCATGGTCACAACCATCTCGCACTGCTGGAGGGCACGCGCTGCAGCAACACCCCCGGCCGAGTCAAACTCAGGCTCGTTGTTGAGCAAGATCGTCGCCTTCAGGTTTCCTGCAAGCATCTGGCCTGCATTCAAACCACCCTTGCCAGGCAGTGCCCCTACCAATTGGGCTCCTACCGTGTTCGCTGCCTCTGTGAGGTAGCCTACACAAGCACCAGTTTGCGCACCAATCCAATTCGCCAAAACAAGTATCTGGCTCGCCTGCGCGTGATGGGCAGCCGCGTTGCCCAACAACACAGCTTTACGCTCCCCGCCCAACAAAGAAATGGCAATGGCCCTTGCAACGTCTGTTGCCTGTCCAGTCCGGGGTGCAGCTACGTTTTTCTCCTGCGCAATTGCTGTCGCAATGTCTGCAAGTAGCTGCGGCCACCCGGATGCTGGGGCCAGTGCGAGATTGCGCACAGGCATGGCCCAGTCCATTTCCTTCGCATTGACTGCGCTGACAGTACAGCCCAAGCGTGCAGCCTGGCGTATGCGCTGGGAAAACAAGGGATGGTCCTTGCGCAGATTGGAGCCGATCACAAGCACCCGTTGTAAATTTGACAGATCGGAAACTGGCATGCCAAGGTAGCGTGCGCCTTTCTGTGTCGCCTCGAACTCCGAGTTGCGCAAACGAAAGTCGATGTTCTCACTACCCAGACCGCGCACCAAAGCGCCAGTCAGATGCAGCTCTTCCAATGTGCTGTGCGGGCTTACCAGGGCCCCGATTGCGGCCGCTCCATGGTTTGCTTTGATGCTCTGCAATCCATGCGCTACGTACTCGAGCGCCGTTTTCCAATCCACACTCTTCCACTCGCCGCCTTGCTTCAGCATTGGCGTTGTCAGTCGTTCGGAACCGTTGAGCGCTTCATATGAAAACCGGTCGCGATCTGCAATCCAGCACTCGTTGACCGCTTCATTTTCGAACGGAACCACGCGCATGACCCGGTTGTTTTTCACTTGAACAATCAGATTGGCACCGGTGGAGTCGTGTGGACTCACAGAGCGGCGGCGCGACAGCTCCCAGGTACGAGCGCTGTACCTGAACGGTTTGCTGGTCAGGGCGCCGACCGGACAAATATCGATCATGTTTCCCGACAACTCGGAATCAATGGACTGCCCCACAAAGGTCTCAATTTCTGCATGCTCAGCGCGATGTGACATGCCCAGTTCCATGACCCCCGCAACTTCCTGCCCAAAACGAACGCAGCGAGTGCAGTGAATGCAACGGCTCATTTCCTCCATGGATATCAGCGGTCCGACATCCTTGTGAAAAACCACACGCTTTTCTTCCTCGTAACGCGAACTGCTGCCACCGTATCCCACTGCCAGATCCTGCAACTGGCATTCACCCCCCTGATCGCAAATCGGGCAATCGAGCGGATGATTAATCAGTAAAAATTCCATCACCGACTTCTGCGCTTTGAGTGCCTTCTCACTCTGGGTGCGGACGACCATGCCCTTGGTCACGGGCGTCGCGCAGGCGGGCATGGGCTTGGGCATTTTCTCCACGTCCACCAAACACATGCGACAACTCGCAGCAATGCTGAGTTTCTTGTGGTAGCAAAAATGGGGAATGTAGGTTCCTGCCTTCTCAGCCGCATGCATGATCATGCTGCCTTCAACAATGTCAACCTTCTTGCCGTCGAGTTCGATTTCAATCATCTTGGGACTCGCTCAAACGTATGCAGGGACCATACAGGTCTTGTGCTCAACGTGGTACTCAAATTCATGTCGGAAATGTTTGATCATGGCGCGCACAGGCATGGCTGCAGCGTCACCCAAAGCGCAGATGGTGCGACCCTGAATATCGTCTGCGACACTGTCAAGCAAAGCGATATCCGCAACTCTACCGTGACCATTCTCTATGCGATCCACCACCCGCCAGAGCCAGCCCGTGCCCTCGCGGCACGGTGTGCACTGCCCGCAGGATTCATGTGCATAAAAGTAGCTAAGACGCTGGAGGCTCTTTACCATGCAACGGCTATCGTCCATCACAATGACCGCTCCCGATCCCAGCATGGAGCCCGCCTTGGCGATCGAGTCGTAGTCCATGGTGCAGTCCATCATGAGCGAAGCCGGCAAAATGGGAGACGAAGATCCGCCGGGAATAACCGCCTTGAGTTTGCGTCCTGAGCGGACACCCCCAGCAAGTTCCAGCACCGTAGCAAATGGAGTGCCCATTGGCACTTCATAATTCCCGGGGCGCTCCACATCACCACTCATGGAATAAATTTTGGTACCGCCGTTGTTAGGTTTTCCGCATTCAACGTAGGCCTGACCACCGTTGCGAATGATCCATGGCACAGCGGCAAAGGTTTCGGTGTTGTTAATGGTGGTCGGTTTTCCGTACAAACCAAAGCTAGCGGGGAAAGGTGGCTTGAAGCGAGGCTGTCCTTTTTTGCCTTCGACTGACTCGAGCAACGCCGTCTCTTCCCCGCAAATGTAGGCACCAAAGCCATGCGCCGCGTGAAGTTGGAAACTAAAGCCGCTGCCGAGAATGTTGTTCCCGAGCAACCCTGCCGCACGTGCCTCTTCTAGCGCCTCTTCAAAACGATCGTAGGTCGAAAAAATCTCGCCGTGGATGTAGTTGTAACCAACAGATGTCCCCATCGCATAGGCGGCGATCGCCATGCCTTCAATGACGATGTGAGGATTGAACTCCAGGATTTCCCGGTCTTTGCACGTACCCGGTTCACCTTCATCGGAATTACAAACGAGATACTTTTGACCCGGAAACTGACGCGGCATGAAGCTCCACTTCAACCCTGTTGGAAATCCGGCACCACCCCGCCCACGCAGAGCAGACTCCTTGACCACAGCAATGACCTGATCCTGCGTCATGGCCTCGCCGCCATCTTTGCCCAACACCTTGCGCAAAGCCTGGTACCCGCCACGCCCCTCGTAGTCCTTCAGTCGCCAGTTGGCTCCATTCAGGTCCGCCAGAATATGGGGTTTGATATGGCGCCCATGGAAACAGGTTTGGACACCGTTGGATCGGAACTGCGAAAGTATGTGCTGCGCCATCATCATTTATCTCCCGCCGCACGTAAGCCGTCCACCAGCTGATCCAACTTCTCGGGGGACATGAAACTGCACATCGATCGATCATTCACCAACAACACAGGTGAGTCGGCACATGCGCCAAGGCATTCGCTTTGCTGCAGAGTAAACATGCCGTCCGGCGTTGTCTCACCCATTAAGATGCCAAGCTTCTTCTCAAGATACTTTAGGGTGCTAACACCCTCGCGCAACTGGCAAGGCAAATTAGTGCACACATTGAGTTTGTACTTGCCAACCGGCTTCTGGTTGTACATATTGTAGAAGGTGGTTACCTCGTGGACTGCCATCACCGGCATACCTAGGTACTGTGCGATGTGGCGTTCAGTCTCTTCACTGATATAGCCCAATTCTTGCTGAGCAATGGCCAGACAGGCCATCACCGCGGATTGCTTTTGATCCGCCGGGTATTTGGCAACTTCGCGATCGAAGCGCACTTTGGATTCTTCGGAAATCATCGGTCCACTTCCCCAAACACAATATCCATGGTGCCGATAATGGCAACAGCGTCCGCAATCATGTGACCCTTACCCATTTCATCCAGCGCAGCCAAGTGCACAAAGGCGGGAGGGCGAATCTTCATGCGGTAAGGCTTGTTCGCGCCATCACTTACAAAATAGATGCCAAACTCACCCTTGGGGTGCTCAATCGCCGCATAGGCCTCGCCTTCAGGTACACAGAATCCTTCAGTGAACAGCTTGAAATGGTGGATCAAGTCTTCCATGTTGGTTTTCATGGATTCACGGTCAGGCGGAGCGATCTTGCGGTTATCCGTAATCACTGGACCAGGGTTTGCCTTCAACCAGTCCACGCACTGCTTGATAATGCGGTTCGCCTGCTTCATCTCTTCCATACGCACCAGATAACGATCGTATGTATCACCCGTAACACCCACCGGAATGTCAAAGTCGAGTTGATCGTATACGTCGTACGGCTGCTTCTTGCGCAGGTCCCAAGCAATACCTGAACCCCGCAGCATGGGACCGGTGAATCCCAGGTTCAATGCACGCTCCGGCGTGACCACACCAATCCCCACAGTGCGCTGCTTCCAAATCCGGTTGTCGGTCAGCAGCGTGTGGTACTCACCCAGAAACGTTGGGAATCGTTGGGTGAAGTCATCAATGAAGTCCAGCAAACTCCCCGCGCGATTGCGGTTAAGCCCCTCTGTGGACTTGGCACTGCGAATTTTGTTGGGCGCATGGCGCGGCATGGTGTCGGGCAGATCGCGGTAGACACCGCCAGGACGAAAATAAGCTGCGTGCATGCGCGCACCGCTCACGGCCTCGTACATATCCAAAAGGTCTTCACGTTCGCGAAAAGCAAACAACATCACCGTCATTGCGCCGCAGTCAATGGCATGGGCCCCCACCCACAGCAAATGGTTGAGTAAGCGCGTGATTTCCGCGTACATCACCCGAATGTACTGCGCACGCACCGGAACATCCAGACCGAGCATTTTCTCCAATGCAAGGCAATAGGCGTGCTCATTACACATCATGGACATGTAATCAAGGCGGTCCATGTAAGGCAGAGCCTGCAAGTAGGTCTTGCTTTCCGCCAACTTTTCGGTGGCGCGATGCAATAGCCCAATGTGCGGGTCGGCGCGTTGTATCACCTCGCCATCAAGCTCGAGCACCAGACGCAATACTCCGTGCGCAGCAGGGTGCTGCGGACCGAAGTTGAGTGTGTAATTCTGTATTTCAGCCATGCATCCAACTGCTTACTGCAGGCCTCCATAATTGCTTTCACGAATGACGCGAGGGGTTGTTTCGCGCTCTTCGATCGTGATTGGTTGGTAAATGACCCGCCCCATCTCGGCGTCAAACCGCATTTCGACATGACCAGCGCGAGGGAAGTCCTTGCGGAACGGGTGTCCGACAAATCCGTAGTCTGTCAATATCCGGCGCAAGTCAGTGTGCCCATCAAAAACGATTCCAAACAAGTCAAAGGCTTCCCGCTCAAACCAGTTGGCAGAACTCCAGACATCTATCAGCGATGGCAACATAGGTGCCAAATCATCCGAAGTAAACACCTTCAAACGCAAACGCTGGTTCAGACTCACAGAAAGCAGGTGACTGACCACGCAAAACCGCAAACCATCGGGTGACCCACCGGGATACTCCGAGTAATCTACACCACACAAATCGATTAGCTGCTCGAACTGGCAACCAGGCGCAACGCGCAGCGCCAAGGCGGATGCGCAATAGTTTTCTGAAGAGACCAGCACAGTGACCTCACCAAATTCGACAGAAATGCTCTTTATCTTGTCTCCCAAGGCCGCAACAACGGCATCTCGAGTGACTTCGGGCAAAACGGAAAGTGTTGTCATGCTTTGTCTCTCACGCACGTGCGATCGTTTGCGTACGGCGAATTTTTTGCTGCAGTTGCAAAATCCCGTATATCAGCGCCTCAGCGGTAGGCGGGCAACCCGGCACATACACGTCGACGGGAACAATACGATCGCAACCCCTCACTACCGAATAACTGTAGTGGTAATAACCCCCTCCATTCGCACAGGAACCCATGCTGATCACCCACCGAGGTTCTGCCATCTGGTCATAGACCTTGCGAAACGCCGGGGCCATCTTGTTGGTCAGCGTTCCAGCCACGATCATCAAATCGGACTGCCGCGGGCTTGGACGAAACACCTCAGCACCAAACCGGCTGATATCGTACCTCGCCGCAGCAGCGTGCATCATCTCAACTGCACAACAGGCCAAGCCAAACGTCATCGGCCAAACCGAACCTGTCTTGGCCCAGTTCACCACCGAGTCAAAACTCGTCGTGATGAAGCCCTCTTTGAGAATACCTTCAATCATCGCTTTACTCCCAGTCCAGGGCGCCTTTAATCCACATGTACACAAAGCCAATGGTCAGGATGGTCACTATTTCCAGGCCGACCATAAAACCGAAAAATCCCAATTCCTTAAGCGACGCAGCCCACGGAAACAGGAGTGCGGTTTCCAGATCAAACAGGATAAAGAGAATTGCAATGAGGTAATAACGCACATCGAATTTCATGCGCGCATCACCAAACGCTTCGAAGCCGCACTCGTAGGGAGAATTCTTGGCTGCGTAGGGGCGATTCGGACCCAGGATGTAACCAATGATTTGCGGCGCGACTCCTGTCACCACACCAATCAACATGAACAAAAGTACAGGTAGATATTGGTCAATGCTCATCATGCGATTCTTGTCACTGTTACAAGCCTACTCACCTAAATGAGTAAGCGAAAACCATTTGGTGCCGTCGGCGAGACTCGAACTCGCACAGCTCTCGCCACTACCCCCTCAAGATAGCGTGTCTACCAATTTCACCACGACGGCGGCAATATTTAATGGTTGAATTGCGTGAGGTGCCAGAAGGCATTTTGCTTTTCAAACCAGCTTGGAGTTTACCCTGATTTACCCCGCTTCCACGTTAAGCAAGGCAATAAAAGTAGTGCCTGTCAGCAGCCTTACTTGGCAGGAATCTGAGCTGCACCGGAGGCCGCGGCGGCGGGCGCTACCGCAGGCTCTGCAGGCATTGGCGCAACGGCAGCAGCACCTTCCAGCACGCTACCGCTGCTGACGGGGCGCAAATTGCCGAAGTAGGCTAATGCAAGCGTGCAGACAAAGAAAACCGTTGCCAAAACCGCTGTGGTTCGGGACAGAAAATTTGCGCTTCCACTGGCACCAAATAGACTGCCAGAACCGCCGCTGCCGAACGCGGCTCCCATGTCCGCTCCCTTTCCGTGCTGAACCAGAATCAACCCAATCATTGCAAGGGCGGTCAGCATTTGCACCGTCAAAATAATCGTCAACACAATATTCATTCGTAACTCCTAATTAGATTGCAGGCCGCACCCCAATTACTGGGCTGCGGCGATGATGGATAAAAATTCTGCAGACTTGAGGGCAGCACCACCAACCAGTCCACCGTCAATATCTGTCTGTGCAAGCAGTTCCGCTGCATTGGCTGCGTTCATGCTCCCTCCATAGAGGATGTGTATCCGATCGGCCTGAGGTGTTGCAGCCCGCAATTGGCTGCGCAAAACGGAATGCACCTGCTGTGCCTGGGCAGCGCTGGCTGTCTTGCCGGTACCAATCGCCCAAACCGGCTCATAGGCCACAACCACCTCACTGATGCAATGGCCGTTGGCGTGAATTACTGCAGCCAACTGGCGCTTGACCACTTCTTCGGTCAACCCGGCTTCGCGCTCAGCCAATGTCTCTCCTACGCACACGATGGGCGTAATGCCCGCGGCCAGTGCGCGTTGCGCCTTGGCAGCCACCACCGCATCGGTTTCACCATGGTATTGACGCCGCTCGGAGTGCCCCACCAGACAATAACGCACACCAAAATCCCGCAGCATGACCGCCGACACTTCGCCTGTGAATGCACCAACTTCGTGGCTGGACACATCCTGAGCGCCAACATCAATTCCTTTACCGGCCACAAGTTGCTGCACTTGCGCCAAGTAGGGTCCCGGTACGCACACCGCTACCAGACAGGTCCCCTGACCGTTTCCCGCTACTAGTGCTTTCACTAAAATTTCGTTGACAACCAAGGAACCATTCATCTTCCAGTTACCTGCAATCAGTTTCTTCTTCATGCTGCACTCCAATTCAAGACAATCTTGCCAACATGCATATTGGACTCCATCAGCGCGTGCGCTGCCGACGCTGCGCTACCGCTCGCGTGACTGACATCAACAGCCGCAAATACGCTGTGCACCACAGGTTTGATCTGACCGCTTTCAATGAGCGGCCAGACCTGCTCCAAGCAGGCCCGCGCAATGGCCGCTTTGAAAGCTACCGGGCGTGGTCTCAGGGTTGACCCCGTCACCGTCAAACGCTTGCGCAGAACCAGACCCGCGTTGATCTCGCTTTGTACCCCACCCTGCACACCGATGATGACCAGACGCGCATCTTCGGCCATACAAGCCAATTCCTTTCCCACGTAGCTACCTGCCACCATATCCAGCACCACATCAACGCCACGGTCTCGTGTCAGTCGCAAAACTTCAGACTGAAAGTCCTGTCGCTTGTAGTTAATCGCGTGGTCTGCCCCCAGGCGCACACAGGCATCGCACTTGTCATCGCTACCCGCCGTCACAATGACCGATACACCCCAGGCCTTGGCCATCTGAATAGCAGTCACACCAATGCCGCTGGAGCCGCCCTGAATCAGCAGGGTCTCACCTCTCTGCAATCGCGCACGGTCAAAGACATTGCTCCACACCGTGAAAAATGTTTCAGGCAATGAAGCGGCTTCCACATCATTCAACCCTCTGGGTACCGGAAGGCACTGACTCACCGGGGCAACACAAAATTCAGCGTAGCCACCGCCTGCCACCAATGCACAGACTCGATCGCCAACCCGGAGTTTCGCCGCCTGCATTGCCTCTGTATCACCGTCTTCAATGGTTCCCGCCACTTCCAGACCGGGCACGTCCGATGCTCCCGGCGGTGCGGGGTACATGCCGGCACGCTGCAGCATGTCGGGGCGGTTCACGCCACTGGCATGCACCCGGATCAGCAACTCACCTGCAGCCGGCACAGGTAGGGGCCGCTCTCCCAGACGCAAAACGTCGGGGCCACCAAAGGACGCAATTTCAATAACTTTCATGGCATATTGGTCGATAGTCCACGCGTTCATTGCGCAGGCAGCTATCGAATAAGTAGCAATTTGAGAGTTAACCTTGATCCGAATTCTGTGCAGGGCGCTCCAGCAACGCCTTCATGGACAGCTTGATTCGGCCTTTTTCGTCGGTTTCGAGCACCTTGACCTTGACGATTTGGCCTTCGGACAAATAGTCGGTCACCTTCTCGACACGCTCGTGGGCGATCTGGCTGATGTGCAGCAGACCGTCCTTGCCCGGCAACAGGTTCACCAGTGCACCAAAATCGAGGATTTTGGTGATAGGGCCTTCGTAGACCTTGCCGATTTCCACTTCCGCGGTGATCTGCTCGATGCGTCTTTTCGCCATCTCTGCTTTTTCCGGGTCAGCGGAAGCGATGGTGATGGTGCCATCTTCGTCAATATTGATCTGGGTACCAGTTTCTTCCGTCAAGGCGCGGATCACCGAACCACCCTTGCCGATTACGTCACGAATCTTCTCCGGGTTAATCTTCATGGTGAACAGGCGTGGAGCGAAGTTGGACACCTCGGTCTTGGCTTCGGCCATCGCCTCTTGCATCTTGCCCAGAATGTGCATGCGCGCTTCCTTGGCCTGGGCCAGCGCAACTTGCATGATTTCCTTGGTGATACCCTGGATCTTGATGTCCATTTGCAGCGCAGTAATACCGTTGGTGGTACCAGCCACCTTGAAGTCCATGTCACCCAGGTGGTCTTCGTCACCGAGAATATCGGTCAACACCGCAAATCGATTTTCTTCCTTGATGAGACCCATGGCGATACCGGCCACGTGTGCCTTCATCGGAACGCCAGCGTCCATCAGTGACAGGCAGCCGCCGCAAACCGATGCCATGGAAGATGAGCCATTGGACTCAGTGATCTCCGATACCACACGCATGGTGTAAGGGAAGTCTTCCTTGGAAGGCAGGCAGGCCACCAGCGCACGCTTTGCCAGACGCCCGTGGCCGATTTCGCGGCGTTTGGGCGTGCCCACGCGACCAGTTTCGCCGGTGGCAAAGGGAGGCATGTTGTAGTGCAGCATGAAGCGGTCTTCATAGTCGCCACTTAACGCGTCGATTCGCTGGGCATCGCGTTCGGTACCCAGCGTGGTAACGACCAAGGCCTGGGTTTCTCCGCGGGTAAACAGGGCCGAACCGTGAGTGCGGGGCAACACGCTGTTGCGGATTTCGATAGCACGAACGGTACGTGTGTCGCGGCCATCGATGCGGGGTTCACCCGCCAAAATTTGGCCGCGAACGATCTTGGCTTCAATCTCAAACAACAGTCCTTCGATGGCTACGCTGTCAAATGCAGCACCTTCGACTTTGAGAGCCGCCATGACTTCGGAGTATGCAGAGCGACAAGCCTGGGTGCGGGCTTGCTTATTGCGAATCTGGTAAGCCGCGACCAGTTTGTCCTTGGCCAAACCGTCGATCTTGGCAATCAGGGCTTCGTCCTTGGCAGGAGCCTTCCAGTCCCACACCGGTTTGCCAGCGTCACGAACCAGTTCGTGAATAGCATTGATCGCAATATTGCCTTGCTCATGACCAAAGACCACAGCGCCAAGCATGATTTCTTCGGACAATTGCTGGGCCTCGGATTCAACCATTAACACTGCGGCTTCTGTACCTGCCACCACCAGATCCAGAATGGAATCCTTGCGCTGTGTCTGGCCGGGGTTGAGCACGTATTCACTGTTGACGTAGCCCACGCGCGCCGCGCCAATCGGGCCATTGAACGGAATGCCACTGATGGACAGTGCCGCACTAACGGCAATCAGGGCGGCAATATCGGCATCGACTTCGGGGTTCAGCGACACGGTGTGCACCACCACGTGCACTTCGTTGAAGAAGCCTTCGGGAAACAGGGGGCGAATGGGACGGTCGATCAGGCGACTGGTCAGTGTTTCGAACTCGCTAGGACGGCCTTCTCGCTTGAAGAAGCTGCCGGGGATCTTGCCCGCAGCGTACGACTTCTCGAGGTAGTCCACCGTCAGCGGGAAAAAGTCTTGCCCCGCCTTGCCTTCGGTCTTGCCGACCACCGTGGCAAGCACCACGGTGCCTTCCATATCCAGCAGCACCGCGCCGGTTGACTGGCGTGCGATTTCGCCGGTTTCCATGGTCACCTTGTGTGAGCCCCATTGGAATGTCTTGCTAACTTTTTTGAACATTGTCATCGTTTATCTCCGTGAGTTTCGGGAAAATTGGAAGGTAACGGCCACCTCGCCCAAGCCCGGATTCGTCATTGCAGTCCACGATGCCATTCCAGAGAAACTTGCGAAAATTTCCATGGAATGACACAGCTTCGCTCTGTTTTTGCCGTCTCCGAAGTAAAAAACGCCTGAGCTAGTGACCTAACTCAGGCGCTTGTCATTCAAATTCGCTTTACTTGCGCAAATTCAGTTTTGCGATCAGCGCCGTGTAACGATCGGCATCCTTGGACTTGAGATAGTCCAGCAGTTTGCGCCGGCGACTCACCATGCGCAGCAGTCCGCGACGACCGTGGTGATCCTTGGCATGTGTCTTGAAATGGGGGGTCAGTTCGTTGATGCGCGCGGTCAACAGTGCCACTTGCACTTCGGGGCTACCGGTATCACCGGCCTGGCGGGCGTTGTCCTTGACAACAGCAGCTTTAATGCTGGAAGCAATCATGTCATTTTTCCTGTCGTGTGCGGGACAGCATCGACTGCTGGCCCCGGTGTTTGAACTTGCGTTTGAAGCTGGAACTGCCTTAAACGTGTGCTCTGCCCAATGCAAAGCCGCTCGATTATAGCCTGAGCAGTTGATTTCTACTCAGGGCCGCAGCATCCTGCAGGTGCTGGGCATGGCTGCCAATGCCGAAGAGATACTTTTCACCACACGAAACCCGTAACCTGAGCCCTCCACGTCAAACCGTACACCCGGTGTACCCTGGCGCTCCATCACACCCACAACGAGCGGCTGCTGAAACTGGTGATCGAATGCCCGCATGCTGCCGGTCTGGCCGCCCAAACTGGTTCGCGCCCCCTCCAGGCGGGTTCCAATCGCTACCATATCCATAGCGCCGGGCGCATCCACTGCTGCAGTGCCCTCCAGGGCTTGCGCCAAAGCCTCGACCATGAGTTGCATGCGCATGTGCACATAGTCGTCCGAGGGCTGTGGGTAACGCGCACGAAACGACCGGTAGAAGGAGTCGCCATCCACCGTGGCAACGTTGGGCAGCCAGTCAGCCACCGCCACCACCTTGCCCACACCGGCCTCGCCGATGGCCGCCGGTGCCCCCAGCGCATTGCCGTAAAAGGTGTAAAACTTGCCCTCGTAGCCGACGTCCCTGGCCGCCTTGACCAGAAGGGTCAGATCGTTGCCCCAATTGCCTGTGACGACCGCGTGCGCGCCACTGGCCTTGATCTTCGCGGCATATGGCAAGAAGTCCTTGACGCGCGCCATCGGGTGCAATTCGTCACCGACGATTTGTACGTCCGGTCGCTGCACACCGAGCTGTCTTCTGGCCTCACGCAGAACCGACTGGCCAAAGCTGTAGTCCTGCCCGATCAGGTACACCCTGAGAACCGCTTTGTCGTCACGCAGTACATCCATCAAGGCCGCCATACGCATGTCTGCATGTGCATCGAAACGAAAATGCCAGAAGCTGCACTTCTCGTTGGTCAGCGCCGGATCGACGGCCGAATAGTTCAACAGCAGCACACGTCGCGCAGGCTCGCGTTCGTTGTGTTTGTTAATTGCATCGATCAGCGTTGCGGCGTTCGCAGAAGAATTGCCTTGCAGTATGAAACGCGCACCGGCATCCAGGGCTGAGCGCAGGGCCGACAGCGCCTCTTCATTCTGGCCCTTGCTGTCAAACCGCTGCAGCACCAGATCGACGTGGCCAGCGTCCTGGGTTCGTATGCCACCCCGCGCATTGACGCGCTCGACCGCCCACACCAGATTGCGGTAAACCGCCTCCCCCGCATTGCCGTTGGGGCCGCTCAACCCCTCAACCAGCGCCAGCTTTATGGCGCGCGACGGTGCGACAGCGCCACCACAGGCATGCGAATAAGCGCATGCACATAGCGCTGCGACAGCGAATTTCAAGACCCAACGCGAAAGAATAAACATGTGAAATTTTGCTTGAATTCAGAGGGAAAGGCCAAAGCTTGGAAGCATGCGGGGCTCACGGCGAGCGCCGCGCAGTGTACTAGGAGTAGTCCCCATGTTTTTTGCCACCACCTCCCATCCCCAACTGCGTCGACAGACCTTTGCCAGCACCAATCCTGCATTGGAGCGCTTTATGGGCGAAGCTCTGCGCGCCACCCGAAACCAGCCCTGCGCCTTCGAGCAAGACGAAACCTCTTTCTCGCTGTGCCTGGACGTACCAGGTATCACCAAAGATCAATTGGCTATTTCCATCGAAGACTCGGTGGTACGCATCAGCAGTAAGGAAGGATCTGCCCGCAGCTACCGTGCGGCCTACGAGTTGCCGCAGGAGATCGATTCATCGCTTAGCCAAGCCAAACTTGAAAATGGTGTGCTGACACTCAAGCTGGCAAAAAAAATTCCGGTCAGCAATGCAGCCGAACTGGAAATCCAGTAACGCTGGCAGCATCGATGCTCTCATTTTTGTAGCATCACGCGCAATCCCTGAGCGACCTGGCCAACTATTCAGCTGCGACTCAACGGCCAGCGCGGCTTGACATCAAAAGCATAGGAGTTGCTGGCTGTCTGATTGCCTGACTGCAATCGCATGGCCGCCGCCATGGCAATCATGGCACCGTTGTCGGTGCATAGTTGCAGTTGCGGGTAGTGCACGCGAACACCACGCTCGGCACACGCTGTGTTGAGTTGTTCGCGCAACGACCGGTTGGCACCTACCCCTCCGGCCACTACAAGGCGCTTCAGGCCCGATTGATGCAAGGCCATCAATGACTTCTTCAACAGCACTTCCACAATGGCCGCCTGGGTAGATGCCGCCAGATCGCCACGCACCGCAAGCGGCAATTGCGAAAATGCACCCGACATCCCGGAGGCCAGCTCACGAGCTTCCTGTGCCTTACCCCCATGCGCCAGGAACAGCCTTTGCGCCTGCACCAGTACCGCCGTCTTCAACCCTGCAAACGAAAAATCCAGATTCCCGCTGTGCATCAAAGGCCGTGGGAGCGCATAGGCCGTGGGGTTACCGTTGAATGCGAGGTCTGCCAACAACGGCCCGCCCGGATAAGCCAAACCCATGAGCTTGGCTGACTTGTCAAACGCCTCTCCGGCCGCATCGTCAATGGTTTCGCCCATCAGTTCGTACCGCCCTACTCCCTCGACACGCATCAATTGGGTGTGCCCACCGGACACCAGCAGGGCCACAAAAGGAAACTCAGGGGGGTCTTCACTCAGGAAGGGCGACAACAAATGCCCTTCAAGATGGTGCACGCCGAGCACGGGCTTGCCCAGCGCTGCGGCCATGGCACATGCCACACCAGCACCGACCAGCAGGGCACCCGCCAGTCCCGGACCCCGGGTAAAGGCCACCACGTCGACCTGCGCCAGCGAGCAACCCGATTGCGTTAGAACCTCTTGCGTCAAGGGCAATACCCGCCGAATGTGGTCGCGACTGGCCAGTTCGGGAACCACGCCTCCAAAGGCCTGGTGCAGGCCGATCTGGCTGTGCAACGCATGCGCCAACAACACCGGCACACCCTGCGTGCGGGTCCGCACCAGCGCCACACCGGTTTCATCACACGAGGACTCGAACCCCAACACAAGCATGCTTTTCTCCATAAGGGTCCGAGTGTAGGGGAAGCTCCTGCCCCTGCTTGGGCACAATACCGCCATGGATTTCTCTGATCTCGAAGTTGAAACTCTGGAGCACTCCACGCTTGATGCCGTGGTGCCAAAGTCGGTTACAGAATTCGGCGGATGGCTGCTGCCCTTTGACCAGACGACGATCGGACGTGCCAAGAGCGCTGTGCCCTTGCGGCATCACAACATCGACGATTGCACAATCGCGGATGTCGAAGCCCTTTACGCACAGGAGGGCTTGGAGGCACAGTTCCGCGTAGCAGATGTAGCAGGGCTTGGTAATCTGCACTCCGTCCTGAAGGAGCGGGGCTACTGCGCAGAACAGTCCACCCTGGTACAGATCGGCTCGGCGAAGTCGATGTTGAATCTGGCTTCTTCAGAAAGCGTGGTGCTGCAGATGCTGCCCACGCCGGCCTGGGCCGCGGTCTACTCCGCCACCGGTTTTGACCCGGCAGATGGGGCCCACAGGGTTGCAGCGCTGAGTCGCGGCAAGAATGCCGTCTTCGCCCAGATCTATGACGACGGGCAACCCGCGGCAGCAGGTGTGGGCAACTTCAGCCACGGCTGGGCCAGCGTCCACGGAATGCGAACCGTCACCGGTTATCGCAACCGTGGGTTTGCGCAGTGCATCCTGACAGCCTTGGCCAAAGAGGCAGGAGCGCGCCGGCTGGAGCGTTTCTTCCTGCAAGTCGAAGTGGGTAACGAAGCCGCTTTGGCGCTGTACCGACGTGCCGGGTTTTCTACCGCCTGGGGCTACCATTACTGGCGAAAGCCGAGCCAGAACCAGACTCCAGGGTGGTAGCAGTCAGAGGCTCAGTTTCATCGCGCTGGCCAGCGCAAACACACTGTTGGCGCAGAGTCGTGCTACACCCACGGACTCCTGTTCACGCGTACCAGCGCAATCCCGACCGTACTGGGTAATTTCGTAATGCATGCAAGTTACCTGCTTACCCGGCGACAGGTAGGCAGTCGCCTTGACAGCGAGTACCGCCCCCTGTGCCTCGAGTTTTGCCAGGCGGGTTCGGGTGGAAATTTCCGGTGCGCGTACTTGCCTGGCCACGTCCTTGATGGACTGCGGCTCACGCTGACCTGCAAGCAGGCGCAGAATTTCCAGGGACTCCGGCCACTGTTCTACGGGAACATTCCGATTGGTCCGGTGTTTGATGGGTTCGAGGCGGGTCTGCATGCCAGTCTTTTCGGCAAAATCCCGACATTCTTAAATTTGCCCGCCTTCGATCCTTTACGCCACAGCCGGCATCACCGCCTCACAATTTTTCCGGATAGAGCACCACCTGAACATGGTTGTCCCGGCGCAGGTAGCGCTGCGCGACCTTCTGAACATCGTCCGGGGTGATGGCGGCGACAAGTTTTTCATATTCCAGAATCTTCAACGGGTCGGTCGCGTAGAGGGCCGCCGACTGCAAAGTACCCAACCAATAACTGTTCTCCCGCAACGCACGGCGGTGCCCAATCGACCAATTCTGCTTCACTTTGGCCAAGTCTGCGGGATCCGGCCCGGCTTCCTGAATTCTCTGTATTTCCTCCCATGCTGCGGCAATCACCTTGTCCACATTCTCCGGTGCGCATGGCAACGACAGACCGAGTTGGTAATGCTGGTAGGGCGCTCGAAGCAACCCCCCTCCCATCCCTCCGCCATAAATCAGGGTGAGCTTTTCCCGTAGTACATCGATCACTTTGATGTTGATGACTTCCACCAGCGCGTCCAGGCGCAATTGCTCGTTCTCGGAGTAACGTGCCTCCCCGGTGAACTGGATCGAGACCCGGCTCTTGGGCTCCTTTCCTACATGCACATCGCGCGTCACCACTCCCGTCACCGGCCGTATGCCAAGGTCCGCGTATCCCAAGCGAAGATCAGAGGTTGGAAGACTAGCGAGGTAGAACTCTACCAATGACCGGACCACTGGCAAGTCAAGGCTACCTACCAGAACAAAGACCATCCCCTTGGCGCTGGCAAAGCGTTCTCGGTAAATGGTGTCGACACGCTCCAGATCGAGCCCGGCAAAGTGTTCCGGTCGCTGTGTCAACCAGACGCGGGGATGTGCACTAAACAGCGTCGTCTGCAAGGCATCGGAAAACACCGATTCAGGCCTCGCTACTGCGTTCTTCGCCCCGTCCTGCGATCGCATGACAAACGACTGAAACAGATCCAGATCCTTGCGCGCAGGACCAAACTTCAGGTACAACAGTTGCAGCAACGTTTCCAGATCCGCCTTGCTGGATGCCCCGCTGACTGCCTCGGTCCAAGCATCCAGGCCGACCCGCAATGATGCAATTTTCCCCGCCAGCATCTTTTGAACCTGGATGGGCGCAAATTCGCCCACGCCCATCGATGCAGCGATCTGGCTCGCATAGCCCGCATTGAACATGTCCGGCTGACCATACAAAGACTGCCCCCCAAATCGGCTGGCCCCCAGCAAAATCTGGTCGTTCTGAAAATCGGTAGGCTTGAGAATCACCGTAATCCCATTGGAGAGCTCCCACTCGGTGACACCTAAGGCCTCGTTCTTGCGTTCCCCCACAATCCGCCCGGCCTTGGGTGGACGTGCCATAAACGTCGTGGCAACCGGCTTCACTTCTTGGGCCGCCACTACACGCCGCTCTGCCTGTTCAACCGCTTCCAGCAATGCAAGTTCACTGGGAGAATTGTTGTCGGCCCTGTCGCTACCTGTGTAAACCAGCAGCTTTGCGGCCTTTTCAGGAATCGCGTTTCTGGCGAAGTTATTCACATCTGCCAGCGTGATGCCCGGCAGCAACTCGCGGGTGTAGGCGAGCTCATTTTCAACGCCCGGAATTTCCTCCTGCTCGAGATAGTTGCGCACATACTCCGCCGCATAGCGCGCCGAGTCGGTTTTTTCACGCTCTACGTAGGCCTGTTCCACGCTGCGCAACACGCCCTTCTTGGTGCGTTCCAATTCGTCCACACTGAAGCCGAACTGACGAGCTCGCTGGTTTTCCGCAATCAGCGCGTCGCTGGCCGCTCCTGCACCCTGACGACCCAACACCGCACTGGACGCAAACACCCGATAACCCGGCGCCATATTGCTCACTGCACTGCCACCACCCACAAACGGTGGGGCAGCCCGCTGCGTCAACTCCTGCAAACGCTGGCCGAGCATGGCACCGAATAGCTGCTCCACGATCTTGGCGCGGTAATCCCCCAGTGTGACCGCTGGAGGATCCTGCCTGACGGGATACAGAATTTGCAGCGCATTGTGGGTAGCTTCTTTGTCCCTAACCACCAGCGCCTCGGAAACGCTTCGTGCCGGAATACTAGGGTACATCCGAGCACGTTCCGGTGCAGGATTCTTCAACTTGCCAAAATGTGCATCCACCAAAGCTTTGGCATCGTCGGGCTCGAGATCCCCCACGACGACGACTGCCATCAGATTGGGGCGGTACCAGTCTCTGTAAAAGCGCCTGAGGGCTTCGAATTTGAAGCGATTGAGGTTTTCTTCAGTACCAATAGGCAAGCGATTTGCGTATTGCGAGCCGCCAAAAATCTTGGGCAGAAGAACCTTGTCCATCCGGTCCTGCGCACCCTTACCCAGCCGAAGTTCCTCCAGCACGATGGCGCGCTCCAGGTCGATGTCGGCATCCTTGAAAAGTAGACCTTGAGCCCAGTCTTCCAATACCAGGAATCCTTTTTCAACAGCTTCCCGGCTATCGGTTGGCAGGGGCAGGATGTAGACGGTCTCGTTGAAACTGGTGTAGGCGTTAAGGTCAGCACCAAACTTCAGCCCGATCGACTGCAGGTACGAAATCAGCTCATGCTTTTTAAAATGGTTCGATCCGTTGAATGCCATGTGCTCGGTGAAGTGCGCCAAGCCGCGCTGATCCTCGTCTTCCAGCACCGAACCCGCCTTCACAATCAGTCGCAATTCCAGCCGCTTTTCGGGACGATTGTTCTTTTGGATGTAGTAGGTCAAACCGTTGGCCAGCGTGCCCACACGCACCTGCGGACCAATCGGCAAGGGGTCGGCCAGATTGAGCCCCGCCTGCGCCGCTGCAAATGCAAGCAATAACGAGACAGCAAGGCAGCACTGGCGAATACACCTGAAAAGCATGATATTTCTCTTTACTCAATTGTGAGGCGCGAGCTTAGCAGGGCACGCACCAGGGTGTTACCGCCCTCGGGATTTCTTTGCTGCGTCTAAACTCTGCCGACCCTACCGCTTCCCAGAATGCCTACGCCCGCCGTCCGCAACCCAGCTCCGCCGCACCACCGCTTGTCTTGCAACCTATGACTTCGCAATTCGACGTGGTCATCATTGGAGCCGGTGCCGCAGGTTTGTTCTGCGCCGGGCTCGCGGGCCAGCTCGGGCTTAAAGTGTTGCTGCTTGATCACAGCGACAGAGTTGCGGAAAAAATCCGCATTTCGGGTGGCGGACACTGCAACTTCACCAACCTGGACACCACCGCCAGCAACTTCCTGGGCGACAACCCCCATTTCTGTCGCTCGGCGCTGTCGCGTTATAGTCCAAGCGACTTTGTCCTCCTGCTGCAAAAGCACCAGATTGCGTACCACGAAAAGCACAAAGGTCAGCTTTTCTGCGACCGGTCTGCCGAAGACATCATCCGAATGCTGCTGACCGAGTGTGCGGTGGGTGGGGTCACGCGTTGGCAGCCTTGCGCCGTAACTGCGATACGTATTGCTGCCTCTAGACATGATGGAACAAGCACAGGCAGCTACGAAATTGATAGTGAGCATGGAACGATTCGCAGTGCCGCCGTGGTCGTAGCAACCGGCGGATTGTCGATTCCCAAGATTGGAGCCACCGACTTTGGTTACCGCATTGCCCGTCAGTTCGACCTTCCCATCGTGGCGCTCCGCCCGGCGTTGGTGCCGCTCACGTTCGATGCCCAGGCTTGGGCTCCGTTTGCAGAATTGGCGGGGCTGTCGCTCCCGGTACAACTCGAAACCGGCACTAAAAAAGACAAAATCAGTTTTTTGGAAGATCTCCTGTTCACGCACCGCGGCCTGAGTGGCCCGGGCGTGCTGCAAATTTCCAGTTACTGGCAACCCGGTACGCCCGTGCGCATCAACCTCACACCCCAGCACGACCTGGTCACGCTCCTGAGTCAGGCCAAGGCAAGCTCCCGCAAGCTGGTTGCCAACGAGTTGGCCGCCACCCTGCCGTCGCGTTTGGCGGACGCATGGGTTGCACAGGGCCCATCATTGGGCCACGATTGGCGCCGTCCCATCAACGAGGCATCCGACAAGGCCGTTACGGCACTGGCCGAGCGATTGCGCCGCTGGGAACTCACACCCAACGGCACCGAGGGCTACGCCAAGGCCGAGGTCACGGCCGGCGGGGTAGACACGCGCTGCCTTTCCAGCCAGACCATGGAATCAACGCAGCCGGGATTGTATTTTGTGGGCGAAGTGGTGGACATCACCGGCTGGCTGGGTGGCTACAACTTTCAATGGGCCTGGGCTAGCGGCTTTGCCTGCGCACAGGCGCTGGCAGCAAAACTGTTGCCAGCACGCACCACCACAGCGAGCGACTAGACGTGGCGGCGCAGGCTTTTGGCGGTAGAACGCTATAATCCAAGGCTTTTCTGGCAGTCCCTCATCGGCCAATACTAGTTATAGATGAGGAAATACCGCTGAACGTGACTTGTGGGGCCCCGATCTTCCCCCATAACCCATGGTCAGCACATTTTTGGAAATTCATTACGTAATGACAACGATCCGTGTAAAAGAAAACGAGCCGTTTGACGTCGCTCTGCGTCGCTTCAAGCGCACCATTGAAAAACTGGGCCTGCTGACCGACTTGCGCGCACGCGAGTTCTATGAGAAGCCCACCGCCGAGCGCAAGCGCAAGAAGGCCGCCGCCGTCAAGCGCAACTACAAGCGTATCCGCAGTATGCAATTGCCGAAGAAGATGTTCTGAGAACCAGGGTTCTCGGCGCCTTCCAGGGCCAAAAAGCTCGCTAGGGGACGCTCCGGCGGGCTTTTTTGCATTGAAATCCCCTCTTTTCCAGGAAACACTCCGATGTCACTCAAAGACCAGATCACCGAAGACATGAAAACCGCAATGCGTGCCAAGGACAGCGAACGTCTGGGCACTATCCGCCTGCTGCTGGCTGCCTGCAAGCAGCGCGAGGTCGATGAGCGCATCGTGCTCGATGATGCAGCAGTCGTGTCGCTGGTGGACAAACTGATCAAACAGCGCAAGGACAGCATTGAAGCCTTCACCAAGGCAGCTCGCATGGATCTGGCGGACAGGGAAACGGCCGAAATGAAAGTGTTGCAGACTTACCTGCCACAGCGCATGTCGGCTGACGAGGTGCTGGTTGCGGTGCAGGCAATCGTGGCGGAACTGGGCGCGTCGGGGCCAGGGGATATGGGCAGGGTCATGGGGGTGGTGAAAACGCGGCTTGCGGGAAAGGCAGAGATGTCTGCGGTGTCGGCTGCAGTGAAGTCTGCGCTGGCTTCCCCACTCACATGAACTGGCTCTATCTCGCCATCGCCATCGTCTCCGAAGTCATTGCAACGTCGTTTCTCAAGGCATCAGAGGGATTCACAAGGCTGTGGCCGTCGGCGGTTGTGGTGCTGGGCTATGCAGCAGCGTTTTACTTTCTTTCGCTCACGCTGCGAACCATTCCAGTAGGCATCGCCTATGCCGTGTGGTCGGGCGTGGGCCTGGTGCTAGTTTCCATTGTGGGCTGGTGGTTCTACAACCAGCAACTTGACACTCCCGCCCTTATTGGCATCGCCCTCATTGCCGCTGGTGTAGTTGTCCTCAATACGCTCTCAAAATCGATAGCGCACTGACCAACTTCCAGGTGTCAAATCCTGATCGGGATCTACGACTGCCGGTCAGTTGCTCTCATCAGTTCCCCGCCAC
>CAIPGC010000227.1 GCA_903864505.1 uncultured beta proteobacterium
GGCGCACCACCAGTTTGGGCAGGCCATCGGATATTCCCACGGCCAACCTGACTGAAGGTGAACTCATGGCGTCTCGGACCACTGTAGGCAGGTTCTCGCCCAGCTGAAATATCAGATCCGCCTGTGCCATGGCGGCAATACCGGCATCCGTCAGCACCAGACTCCTGCCTGCCGGTTTGAGCAATGCGTAGCCCAGCGAACGCTCCAGTTCCCTCACCTGCGCGCTGATAGTTTGCACCGCCATATCCAGCTTGTCGGCGGCGCGGGAAATGCCACCCTCCTTGGCCACCACCCAAAAATAATACAGATGCTTGTAGTTGAAGTTAGGTCGCATGGTTCGTATTTTAGGGATTTTAAGTAAGAAATTATCTGCTTTTTGAATGCCGCTAATCTGACTATTCTCCGCAACCAGAACCTTTCACACATGGAGACTTCAATGAAAACTCTTCTTTCAATTTTGGCGGTCGTGCTGACGCTGGGACTGTTTCTCGGCGTCGGGGATGCCGAAGCTGCAAAGAGACTCGGCGGAGGCAAGTCGTCCGGGATGCAACGTCAGACGACCTCGGCCAACAAGGCACCAGATGCCACTCCAGCACAAACACCCGCTGCACCGGCGCCGGCTGCGGCACAACCGAAGCGCTCCTGGATGGGCCCCCTGGCGGGTCTGGCCGCCGGTCTTGGGCTCGCTGCCTTGGCTTCTCACTTCGGATTTGGCTCGGAACTGGCGTCGGTGTTGATGATCGGATTGGCGATCATGGCCGTTTTAGCGGTTGTCGGTTTCCTCATGCGCAAACGCGCCGCCGCTGAGCAACCAGTGGCAGCACGTATCGGGGGCCTGCAATATGCGGGCGCTGACCCTGGAAACGCAGATGGAACGACAAAAAAATACGACGTCTCGATGCCGGGTTCCAGCATAGGCTCCAAGCTGGGTACTGCTAGCGGCATTCCGGCGGGGTTTGATGCCGCCGGTTTTGAGCGCAATGCCAAAGTTCAGTTCATCCGGTTGCAGGCTGCCAACGACGCTGGAAATCTGGACGACATCCGTGAATTCACTACTCCCGAGATGTTTGCCGAAATCAAGATGGACATGGCCGAACGTAGCGGTGGTGCCCAGAAAACCGAGGTGGTTAATGTCGATGCCAAGGTAATCGCTGTGGTTGAAGAGGGTGCTCACCATGTGGTCAGTGTGCGCTTTACCGGCATGATCAGCGAGAGCGCAGGCGCTGCGCCGGAATCATTCGACGAGACGTGGCATCTTGTCAAAGCCCGTGAAGGCGGGGGTGGTTGGGTTCTCTCCGGAATTCAGCAGGCCCATCCGTCCTGACCTGTCTGACCAGCTGTCACCTTGGCATAAGAAGCAGGCAAACCGGAGAAGTGTGAAATATGGACTTCCTCACCTTTGAATTTGCGACCGCGTTGGCAGCGATCATCGCCATTGATCTGGTTTTGGCTGGCGACAATGCCATCGTGATTGCGCTGGCGACGCGTAACGTGCCGCGTCACCTGCAACGCAGGGCCATGGCCTTCGGGGCAGCGGGTGCGGTGGTTGTGCGAAGCCTGTTGACCCTGGTTGTCGTCTGGCTGCTGCAGTTTCCTGGTTTGCTTTTCGCGGGCGGAGCGATGCTGGTTTGGATTGCCTTCAAGCTACTCATACCCGAGCACCAGAGCGGCGAAGCGACCCAGATCAAGGGTGCAACAACGTTTTGGGCCGCCATCAGAACTATTGTGGTTGCCGACATGGTCATGGGGGTTGACAACGTGCTCGGGGTTGCGGGCGCAGCCCACGGAAGCTTCATGCTGGTAGTTCTCGGTCTGCTCATCAGCGTCCCGATCCTGGTCTGGGGCAGCAGCATTCTGTTGAAGTACGTTGAGCGCTACCCTGCCCTGGTATATCTGGGCGCTGGTGTACTGGCCTTTACGGCAGCCAAGATGATGACTTCTGAACCGGCTCTGAAGGATGCACTTGGTACCTACCCATTCACCGTACCAATGGTCTACGTTGTCACGGTGTTTGGCGTTCTGTGGGCAGGATTCGTGGAAAACCACCATCGGCTCGAATCACGGATAAGTGCAAGGCTGGTGGATTTGAAGAAGCAAAGAGTTGCGCAATTGGGGACGACAAACAACTTGGAAGGAGATCGCGTCATGGAAAAGGTACTTGTTCCGGTAGATGGCTCTCACAACACGCGCCATGCTGTTCTGCATGTCATTCGTGAGTATCGCAACAATGGAGACTTGGAGATTCACTTGTTGAACGTGCAGACCCCCTTCTCAAAACATGTTGCGCAGTTCACCAGCCGCAAGAATCGCGACAGTTACCACCGTGATGAGGCGGCCAAGGCGCTAAGGTCGGTCCGACGAATGCTCGACACCGCCAACATTGCGTACAGCGTCCACGTCGAAGTGGGACACAAGGCAGAAGTCATTACTGAAACAGCGCGCCGTCTTGGCTGTGATCATATTGTGATGGCAACTGCACGCAAGAATTCCCTCACCCGAATGCTCGAAGCCTCCGTCACCAACCAAGTGGTGGAGCTGACCACGGTGCCGGTTGAGGTGATCGCGGGTGATTCCGTGTCAAAAGTCGAGCGCCTTGGCATACCAATCGGTATTGCCGGGGTAATCGGGTTAATGTTGTTTGCAGTGGCCGACTGAAAACAAATGTTGCCAGGATGACCCAGCGCAACGTTGCTCAGTCGGCAGGAAAACTACCGCCCGTACGTGGCGGTGAACGATGCTTTGCCCAGCAAAGCGGGCCCGACGCCTTTGTTCAATACAAATCCGTATAAGCCGGCGCTTCCGCTCCTGGGCACGCCGCCCGCGACATCCACCTGCGCAACGGCCAGAGCAAAAAGGGTAAATATGTAGCGGTGCGGCTTGTCGCCCTCAGGGGGGCACGGGCCGCCGTAATTGCCGTTACCGCCGGTAGCACCGGTGTCTGCAAAGTCAGTGTTGCCGCCAAATGCGCCTGCCGGCAACGTGGCCGCACTATTGCCAGCACCGCGCGACATCCCGGTTGCATCGGCGGGAATGTTGTACACCGCCCAATGCCAGAACCCACTGCCGGTGGGTGCATCCGGGTCGTAGACCTGCAGCGCCAGCGATTTTGTGCCGGCAGGGATGTTGCTCCACTGGAGCGCCGGCGACACATTTTGGCCCTTGCAGCCAAACCCGTTCAGCACAAATTGGTTATCGAAGCGACCGCTCGCCAGATCCGGGCTTGAAAGGGTGAAGGTGGACGTCTGCGCATCGGCGGGAACTGAAGCAGCCATGCAAATCGCAATTGCCAACCCGTGTACCACTTGTTTCATAACATCTCCTCAATGAATTCATAAATACGCAGGACCAAAGCTGCCTGCTGGGGATCCCATGGTAATAAGAATTCGAACTCTTTGCTCGAGGTCGCGCCCTCAGCCAACAGCCGATGGGGCAATACTTGAGACTGCCCTGAGGCGATAAAAGTCCTTAAGATGGTGCAAGGCCGAAACACCGCGTGAAATCCCTGAAGGGAGCACCCCTTGCGAAATTTTCTTAAGAAGACTGGTACCGCTTGTGTGGTAACGGCGGTGGCATGTTTGACTGCAATTCCGTGTGCCACAGCACAGGTGTCGGATGCCACTTCCCCAGTCGACAACGGTGAAGATTCTGGACCATCGGTCGAGTCTGCACGTGAGACGGTTCGGTCTGCCGCCGAGTGGTTGGCCAGCGGGGTTGATAGTTGGTTTGGGACCAGGCCATTCAGTGAGGGCGGGAAGGTCAGCGATGGCCAGATAAGTCTGAATTTGTATAGCCGCCAGGATCAGGGCGGGGACTCTTCGGTACGCTTCAACGCCCGGTTCAATTTGCCCAACGTCGAGGCGAAAACCTATCTGTTCACAGGGCGCGACAATTGGCAGGGGCTGATCACCGATAAGCCCGCAGCATTTTCCACCAAGCAGCAGCTATTGCAGTCAGACACTGCCGAGACACGTGCGGTGTTTGCCGGCTTTGGGCGCGCAGTTAACGATTCCGTAGATGCGCGCATCGGGCTCCAGGATGGGTTGAAGCTGTTTGCGCAGGGGCGCTTTCGCCGGCTATGGATGCCCACCGAGAATGATGAATTCGAATTCAGCCAAACCGTCTTTCTGACCGGGCAAGACCATCTGGGTTCATCAACCACCTTCTCCATACAGCACCAGTTTTCACCAGCCCTGGTTGGCCGCTGGCTTAACGCACTGACCGTTACGCAGGCTGATCCCAATGCGGAGTGGAGCGGCAGCCTGGGGGCCTACCGATCGATGGGACAGCAGCGACTGCTGTCACTGGAGATCCTTGCCAGTAGCAAGCAGAACACTGGCTTGTCACTGACAGACTATGGAGTGCAGGTCCGATGGGAACAACCAGTTGACCACGACAGGCTGATTGGTGAAGTCATTGTGGGGCACTTCTGGCCGCAATCGGTGGTTGCAGGTGAGCGCACCACCGCCTGGGCACTGGGCACTGGGCTGAAAATGAGGTTTTAGAGCCCAGCAATTAGGTAGTGATTGCGGTGCTGCGCGGTGCTGCAAGGCCTCTTTGCAGATCCTGCCGGTGCACCTGCTGTGGCGCAAACAGCGTTATCAACGCGTCCATGAGGTGGTGCGCTTTGGGCGAGTGGTCAGCGCCAAAGTTGCACACATACACATCCAGCGTCACTGCTGCCTGTTCCGGCCAGGTGTGCACGCACAGGTGGGACTCGGCCAGCAACACTGTCGCCGTCACCCCACCAGGTCCGTGGGGCGAGGTGGGGAAGGTGTGTGCCAAGTGGTTGACTACCTGCAGGTCGGCCGCGTGCACCGCGTGCAGACAGTGTGCTAGCAGGCGCGGGGCATCCGTCAGCCAAGAGATGTCACACTGACAGTGGCTGAGATCGGCGATAAGGTGCAAGCCTTGCATGCCGTCAACTGTAGAGTATTTTTATTCCCAACCAGTCGGGTCGCGCCCACCAGTAAAATAGAACGTTTACACCACGCCCCAACCCTTTCGGAGTTGATTCCCCATATGGCCCAAACCCAAAACACCCTCCTCATGGCAAGCGCCATCCGTGCCCTCGCCATGGATGCTGTGCAACAAGCCAACTCTGGTCATCCTGGTGCGCCCATGGGCATGGCCGACATGGCCGTGGCCCTGTGGGGCCAACACCTGCGCCACAACCCGGCCAATCCGCTCTGGGTTAACCGCGACCGTTTCGTGCTTTCCAATGGGCACGGCTCCATGCTGATATATGCGCTGCTGCACCTCACTGGGTACAAGCTGCCCATGGCTGAGCTGAAGAATTTCCGTACCCTGCACAGCAAAACCGCCGGTCACCCCGAAGTGGGCGTAACCCCCGGTGTAGAAACCACCACCGGACCGCTCGGGCAGGGCATCACCAATGCAGTGGGCATGGCGCTGGCAGAGAAGCTGCTGGCCAGTGAGTTCAACCGCGACGGCCACGCCGTGGTGGACCACCACACCTACACTTTCATGGGCGACGGCTGTCTGATGGAAGGTATCAGCCACGAAGCGGCATCGCTGGCCGGTGCATGGAAGCTCAACAAGTTGATCGCCCTGTATGACGACAACGGCATTTCCATCGACGGTCAGGTCGGTCCCTGGTTCTCGGACAACACCGCACTGCGTTTTGTGTCCTATGGCTGGAATGTGCTTGGCCCGATTGATGGGCACAACGCCGAACTGGTGGCGAGCACCCTCGGCGAAGCCAAGAAATCCACCGAACGTCCAACGCTGATCATTTGCAAGACGCACATCGGCAAAGGCAGCCCAAACCGCGCCAACACCTCCAAGGCGCACGGGGAGCCGCTGGGGGCCGAAGAGATCAGGCTCACGCGCGAAGCCATTGGCTGGAACTATCCTCCCTTTGTAGTTCCCAAGGAGGTTTATGCCGACTGGGATGCCAAGGTCCAAGGCCGGGCCGCCGAGGCAGACTGGAACGCAAAATTTGTTGCATACAAGGCCGCATATCCCGCATTGGCCAAGGAACTGCTGCGTCGCATGAAGGGCGATCTGCCGAAAAACTTTGTTCAGACAGCGGTAGACACCGTCATTGCTGCGCACACCAAGGCCGAGACCGTGGCTTCACGCAAGGCCTCGCAACTGGCGCTGGAAGCTTTTACCGCGGCGCTGCCCGAGTTGCTGGGCGGTTCGGCCGACCTGACCGGCTCCAACCTCACCAACACCAAAGTTACACCGAGCCTGCGTTTTGACGCGCAGGGCGCCGTCGTAAAGACCGCCGAAGGCATCGGCGGTCGCCACATCAACTACGGTGTGCGGGAGTTCGGCATGGCCGCCGTCATGAACGGTGTGGCGCTGCATGGTGGTTTTATTCCTTACGGTGGCACGTTCCTGACGTTCAGTGACTACAGCCGCAACGCCATTCGCATGGCGGCGCTCATGAAGCAGCGCGTGGTGCATGTGTTCACCCACGACAGCATTGGTCTGGGCGAAGACGGCCCCACCCACCAGAGCATTGAGCATGCTGCGTCCCTGCGCCTGATTCCGAATCTGGATGTCTGGCGTCCGGGCGACACGGTAGAGACGGCGGTGGCCTGGACCGTGGCCTTGCAAAACAGGACCAAGCCCACCGCCTTGCTGCTTTCGCGCCAGAACATCAGTTATGCGCCCAAGGCAGAGTCGGCGCTGGCGCCCGATGCGTGTGGCTTGGATTCCATCAGCAAGGGGGCCTATGTGCTGGCCGAACCGTCCGAGGTCGGGCTGAAAAAGAAGCCGCAGGCGGTCATCATCGCTACCGGTTCGGAAGTGCAGTTGGCGCTCAAGGCGCAAGAGATGCTTGCTACCAGAAATATAGCTGTTCGTGTAGTCTCCATGCCAAGCACAACCACATTTGACCAACAGTCTGCAGCCTACAAAGCGTCGGTACTGCCAGCCGGGATGCCGCGCGTGGCGGTGGAAATGGGATCCACCGATGGCTGGTGGAAGTACGGTGTTTCCGCCGTGGTCGGCATCGACTGCTTCGGCGAGTCGGCCCCGGCTCCGGTGTTGTTCGAGCATTTCGGCTTTACCCCAGAAAACGTGGCGGACACGGTACAAGCCGTTTTGGCAAAAAAGTAAGTTGTTCAGTTTTTATAGAGGAAATCACCATGACCATCAAAATCGGCATCAACGGCTTTGGCCGCATCGGTCGCAACGTGTTGCGCTCCGCTCTGCTCAACTTCAGCGACATTGAAGTCGTTGCCATCAACGACCTGCTCGACCCGGCCTACCTGGCCTACATGCTGCAATACGACTCGGTGCATGGTCGTTTCAAGGGCGACGTGTCGGTCGATGGAAATACCCTGATTGTCAACGGCAAGAAGATTCGCCTGACCCAAGAGAAGGACCCTACCAACTTGAAGTGGGGCGAAGTTGGTGCGGACGTCGTCATCGAAGCCACCGGCATCTTCCTGGACAAGGCGGGCGGTGAAAAGCACCTGGCAGCAGGTGCCCGGAAAGTCATTTTTTCGGCACCAAGCAAGGACGACACGCCGATGTTCGTATTTGGCGTGAATGACAAGACCTACGCAGGCCAGGCCATCATCTCCAACGCATCGTGCACTACCAACTGTCTCGCTCCACTGGCCAAGGTCGTGAACGACAAGTGGGGCATCAAGCGCGGCCTGATGACCACGGTGCACGCCGCCACCGCCACGCAAAAGACGGTCGACGGCCCATCCAACAAAGACTGGCGCGGTGGCCGTGGCATTCTGGAAAACATCATCCCGTCCAGTACGGGTGCTGCCAAGGCCGTGGGTGTGGTCATCCCTGAACTGAACAAGAAGCTGACCGGGATGTCATTCCGCGTGCCCACCAGCGATGTGTCGGTGGTGGACCTTACCGTCGAGTTGAACAACGCTGCCACACTCAAGGAAATTTGCGCCGAGATCAAGGCGCAGTCCGAAGGCGCTTTGAAGGGCGTTCTGGGCTACACCGAAGACAAGGTGGTGGCCACCGACTTCCGTAGCGACCCGCGCACCTCGATCTTCGATGCCGATGCCAGTATCGCGCTGGACGGCACCTTCATCAAGCTGGTGTCCTGGTACGACAACGAGTGGGGCTACTCCAACAAGTGCCTGGAGATGGTCCGCGTGGTTGCCAAGTAGGCGCCTATCGACCTAGCCACTATCGAAGCCCATGCGGTACACCCGCATGGGCTTTTTTGTTAACCAAATTGTGAGGACACAGCATGGCATCCGGAAAAATCTTGGTAGCGCAGGGCGGCGGCCCGACCGCGGTGATCAACCAGTCGCTGGTGGGTGTCGCCCTGGAGGCGCGGCGCTTTCGAGGAATTGAGCACGTGTATGGGGCACGCCACGGAGTGCGCGGCATCATCAACGAAGACTTTGTGCACCTCACCCAGGAAACCAGTCACAACCTCGAACTGGTCGCGAACACGCCTTCGAGCGCGCTGGGTTCGACCCGCGACAAACCCGATGTGAAGTACTGCCAGGAAATCTTCAAGGTGCTGCAGGCGCACGAGATCGGGCACTTCTTCTACATCGGGGGCAACGACTCGTCCGACACCGTGTCCATCGTGAGTGCCGAGGCACGCAAAGCCAACTACGACCTGCGCTGCATCCACATTCCCAAGACCATTGACAACGATCTGGTTGGCAACGACCACACGCCGGGCTTTCCGTCTGCGGCGCGCTTTGTGGCGCAGGCCTTTGCCGGCGCCAACCTCGACAACGCGGCCTTGCCTGGTGTGTACGTCGGCGTGGTGATGGGGCGCCATGCCGGCTTTTTGACCGCCGCATCTGCGCTGGGAAAGAAGTTCCCCGACGATGGTCCTCACCTTATCTACATGCCCGAGCGCACGTTCGTGCTGGAGAAATTTCTGGCTGATGTGAAGGCCACCTATGAACGCCTGGGGCGCTGCGTGATTGCCGTCTCCGAGGGTATCCACGACAGCTCCGGCACTCCCATGGCGGCATTGCTCTCGAGAGATATGGAGCACGATGCCCACGGCAACGTGCAGCTATCAGGAAGCGGCGCACTGGCCGACCTGCTGTGCGAAGAGATCAAGAGCAAACTGGGCATCAAACGGGTGCGTGGCGACACCCTGGGTTATCTGCAGCGCTCCTTTATTGGCTGCGTGTCCGATGTGGACCAGCGCGAAGCGCGTGAGGTGGGCGAGAAGGCGGTGCAGTTTGCCATGTGGGGCAAGCACGATGGCTCGGTGGCAATCAAGCGCACCGGTTTCTACTCGGTCGACTACGAGTTGTTACCGATTGAAACCGTGGCCGGCAAAACGCGTGTGATGGAGGACGAATTCATTACTGCTTCAGGTACCGATGTCACCGATGCGTTTCGCCTGTATCTGCGCCCATTGCTGGGCTCCGGAATGCCCGACACGTACCGGTTGCGCACCAACCCGGTGGCCAAGGTGCTACGGCCCGGTTGAGGCGCTACAACCGAAGTTGCCCCATGATTTCGCGCGGAATGGCCGTCAGCGTCACGGTTCGCTCCACGCCGCCGCGCTTGATGGCTTCCTTGGGCATGCCAAACACCACGCAGCTTTCCTCGTCCTGCGCTACTGTGTGCGCGCCGGCCGTGCGCATCTCCATCAGCCCTGCCGCCCCGTCATCGCCCATCCCGGTCATGATCACTCCCAGCGCATTGGCCCCGGCGCATTTTGCCACCGACCGAAAGAGAACATCCACCGACGGGCGGTGCCGGTTTACCAGCGGACCGTCCATCACCTCGACGTAATACTGCGCACCGGTGCGGCGCAGCAGCATGTGTTTCCCCCCGGGCGCAATCAGGGCCCGGCCCGGCACCACCCGGTCGTTGTTCTTGGCTTCACGCACTTCAATCTGGCACAGGCCGTTAAGTCGGTTGGCAAATTCGGCAGTGAATTTTTCCGGCATGTGTTGCACGATGACAATGCCGGGTGTCACGCGGGGCAAGGCCGTCAGCACCACTTCCAGCGCCTGTGTGCCGCCGGTCGATGTGCCCAATGCCACCACCCGTTCAGTGGTCTGGATCATGGCGGTGTGCTTGTCGGCGGCGGACATGATGACATCGGCGGTGTTCTTCTCGCGCACCGGTACCGCTACTGATTTTCTTACGTTGGCTTTGGCTGCCGCTTTCACAGCGGTCACCAGGTCGTCCGACGCGTCCACCAAAAACTGCTTCAAACCCAGCGTCGGCTTGGTGATGATGGCCACGGCACCCGCCGCCAGAGCCTCGATCGAGGTCTTGGCGCCGGAGGCCGCCAGCGTGGAGCAGATCACCACCGGTGTCGGGCGCTCTGCCATGATCTTCTTCAGGAAAGTAATGCCGTCCATGCGCGGCATTTCAACATCAAGCACGATGACGTCGGGCCACTGAACCTTCATCCGCGCGATGGCGAGAATGGGGTCGGCGCAGGCGGCGATCACCTCGATGTCGGGGTCCTCACCCAGCAATTCGGTCACCACCTGGCGCACCACCGCCGAGTCATCCACCACCATTACCTTAATACGCGTCATAGCAAATCTCCTTCTGGTTCCGGCCCGGGGGTCCTGGGCGCAACCTGGTGGCACCACACATCGCCATTGCTGACGTCGAAAATAATTTGCCTGTGGCCAATGCCGAACAGACTCTCGGACACGATCGGGACGCCGTGCCGGCTGAGCAGGTCCAACGCCGCCTCACCGTTGCGTTGTCCAACATTGATGGCACCGGCGTGCGAGTGGTCCGGGAACATGTTGCCGCCGCCAAAAACCTTGCCCTGACACTGCGACGGGGAAACGCCGAGCTTCTTGAGTTCATCGATCATCAACTGCATTGCCTCGTCACCATAGCGCGCGTCAAGCACGGCGGTGGCCTCCGAAGCGCCACGGCGGGGCAACAGGAAATGCGACATGGCCCCTACGCATTTGAATGGGTGCCACAGCGTGATCGACACACACGAACCCAGCATGGTGCGTATCTGGTACTCCCCATCGGCCACGAAAAACTCGCCCGGCTGCAGAAAAATATCAATCAAACCTTCGATGCGGTGCATATCAACTGGCTTTGCGGTAGATCGAAGGCGCAACCGGCTCCATGACGTTGGTGATGTTGTTCAGACTCTCGGAGTGTCCCACGCAAAAGAACCCGCTTGGCTTCATGGCCGAGATGACGCGTGCTACCACTTCCCGCTTGGTATCGTCGCTGAAATAGATCATGACGTTGCGCAAGAATATCAAATCAAACTGCCCCAGGTTGGGCAGTGCTGCGTTGAGGTTGAGTTGCCGAAACAGAACGCGACTGCGCAGGTTGCGCTCAATCAACAACTTGCCCTGATGCTCGCCTGAACCCTTGAGGCAGAAACGGCGCAGGTAGTCAGGCGGTATATGGCGTGCGCGCTCCATGGTGTACAAGGCGCGCGCAGCACCCTTTAGCACCTGGGTGCTGATGTCGGTGCCCAGCACCTCCCAGGGCGTGGTCTCCATGCAGTCCGCCAGCACCATGGCAATGCTGTAGGCCTCTTCACCGCTGGAACTGGCCGCACTCCACACCCGAAACGGCTGCGCGCGTGCGCGCGCAGCCAGTGCCTGCGTCCGCAAGAACTCAAAGTGCTTGATTTCGCGAAAGAAATAGGTCTCGTTGGTGGTCAGCAAATCTACCGCCACCTGAACTTCATCGGGGTGCTCGCCCGAAGTGAGCAAGTGGAAGTACTGACCAAAACTTTCCAGCCCATGCAGCGTCAGACGTTTGCCCAGGCGGCCCTCCACCAGTGCCTTCTTCTGCTCCGACATGGTGATCCCGGCCGCCTCAAAGATGAATCGTCGAAATTGCGCCAGTTCAGTGTCGGTGATCGGCTTCATGTGGGCGACACCTTATTGTTCATGACCATACGCTCCAGAATCTCCCTGTCCATTGGACTGTGCCATGGCATTGACTGTAAGGCAGTATCCCGAACAATTGAATCAGGCCAATACCTGAGAAGACACGGGTAAACACCTGAGCGCGATGCAGAGCCCCGCGGACATGCTGCTCGCGAAATCTGCAGGCGGAACTCGCTAGCGCAAAGTGACTGCCTGTAGACGGCTGGTGCCGCCACTGCCGAGCTTGAAAAATGACATGGTGTGTTGCAGCTCCTCTGCCTGGCTGCTCATCTCTTCGGACGTGGCGGCCAACTCTTCGGAGGCGGCTGCATTTTGCTGCGTCACCTGGCTGAGGTGCCCCACGGCCGAGTTGATCTGGCCCACTCCGCTGGTTTGTTCCGTGCTTGCCGCTGTGATCTCCTGCACCAATTCAGAGGTTTTGCGGATATTGGGCACGATCTCTGCCAGCAATTGACCGGCTTTTTCGGCCATGCCCACACTGCTGATCGCAACCTCACCAATTTCCTGCGCCGCGACCTGGCTGCGCTCCGCCAGTTTTCGCACTTCAGCGGCCACCACGGCAAAACCCTTGCCGTGTTCACCGGCGCGGGCCGCTTCAATGGCGGCGTTCAGCGCCAGCAGGTTGGTTTGGGCGGCGATGTCGTCAATGATGCTGATCTTCTTGGCAATCTGCCGCATCGCTCCTACGGTGGCAGACACAGACTCGCCACCCTCAACAGCATCCCTGGCAGCCTTGCTCGCCATTCCGTCGGTTATCTTGGCGTTTTCGGTGTTCTGGGCAATGCTGGCAGTCATTTGCTCCATGCTGGCGCTGGTCTCCTCCACCCCCGCTGCCTGTTCACTCGCAGCCTGACTGAGGGACTGTGCGGTTGAACTGATCTGCCCGGCAGCGCTTGCCAGGGCCTGCGCACCGTCATTTACTTCGGCAACCACATGGCTGAGTTTGTTCACCATGGACTTCATGGCGAACAACAAGCTGCTTTGGTCTTTCGGTTTGGTCACAATGGCCAGCGTCAAGTTGCCGGATGCCACCTCTTGCGCTATTTCCTTTGCGTAAGACGGTTCACCGCCGAGTTCACGCAGCAACTTGCGAATAATCCAGAACGAGAGCAGCAGTGTGAGCACCAGGCAAAACAAAGTGGACGCCAGGTACAGCATGAACCTTTGGTGCGCGTTGGTCGCGGCAGCATGCGAAAGATTCAAAATATCGCCCGACAAGCCTTGCTCAATCTCACGAATGGCATCAATGCGTTTGGTGGACTCGCCAAACCACAGCTCACTTGCCACGCCAAATTGTCCCGCCAGATTCCTGTCAACGACCACCTGGCGGATTCGATCAACCTCTTTGCTGGAGTCCTGCAGCAGCACAGCCTGAAATGCCTTTATCTCGGTTGCGTTGGCGTAGGTTAAAAACACTTCGAAGTTGGTGTCCTGCCTGAACAGGCGTTCCATAAATGCCTTGTATTGCACGATCGTGATGGCGTCAGACACAAGCACCCCCGTCAAAAACGCGCGCTCCTGGCCGGCCCACTCCTTCCCCTTCATGAGCGCAAAGAGTGCGGTCATTTTTCGTGCTACCGACGGTTCAACATCCTGCACGCTGATGGTCGCCAGGGATTTGAGCAATACCGTGATGGTGTCGGTGTAATACGCTGCTGTCTGCGGCCCGGTTTTTTTCAGCGCCGAGATGTCATTTCGCGTAGCTGCCAAATCATTCAAACGCGTCAAGGCTGGGGCCACCAGATCGGGCGCCACCCTGGCTGCAGTTTTCAACACGCCAAGGCTGCTGTCCGTCACCTCCCGGCGTTTGACCATCACCTCGCCAAATTTTTTCCCACCCGAGGAGCTAAAGCCGGTGCTGCTTCCGCGCTCGATCTGCAGGTTGTGTACCACATCGCTCAAGGCCACGACCAGCGGCATCAACTTCTCGGTCTGGTCCGTGGTGCGGTATTTTCCCCACTCGTTCATGGATCCCAATCCTGCCGTGGTCAGCAAAGCCAGCAAGGGCAATGACACCAGTAGTAGCAAGCGGCTGACAATCGAATTTAGAAAGTTCATTGTGTCTCCCCGGATTTTTGTCATCCATGCAAGTAGGAAGGTTGCTACGTCACATGATTTCCCCCCGATTGCCAGCTACTCTTTTGATGGCATCAAGCCACATCGGTCGCAGTTGCTGCGGCCTGCCCCATCTCTCCGATTTCCTGCATGGAGAGCACCTGATTGACGTTGAGCAGGATCACAAACGTGCCTGCCACCTTGCCAATGCCCTCGATAAAGTCGCTGCGGATCTTGGCGCCAAAGCTCGGCGGCGGCTCAATGTCAGAAGCTGCGATCTCCAGCACCGCCTGCACCGAATCCACCACCACGCCCATGTTCTGACGTTCAC
>CAIPGC010000228.1 GCA_903864505.1 uncultured beta proteobacterium
CGAAACGACTCGGCACGCAGAATTTCACCGCCAGGGGTGTCCCATTGCAACATCCAGAACCCGGGCACAGGCTCCGTCACCGAGGATTCCGTACTGCGCCACCATGCATAACCCAGCCCAGCCAGGGCAGCCGAGGCGCCGGTGACCGCCAGGAGTAAACGCCTTTGACGCAGCACTACCTCAGAGGTGTTTTCGCGGGAGACAGTTGGAAGTTCGATGGTCATGGCACCGCATCATGCACCAAACGCCGCAAGGCTGTCGCATCACCCCGGGGACTTCGTCCTTTCTTGTCAGGATGGAGTGCGCCCCGAAGATCGTCAAAGTCATAAACGATCAAGTGCAGGCCGACATACGACTCAAACTCGGGGCAAAGCACATTCACGCTAAGCGCCTCCACGGCCTCACCCCGAAAACCGGTCACTGTGCGCGACTCATAACGCACACGCATGTCGATCAAAGCAATCTCCGCAGACTTCGTATCGTCGCAAAACAGTTGCAAAGTAATGTCCGACATGCGCGTGGCGGTGCCATGCCAGACTGCCCCCGCCACATGTGGACGAAAGCTCGCCAGCCGATTCATCCACGCAAGCGCCAAATGCCGCAAAACCTGCAACTCCGCGGCCTGGGAGTCGGCGCAAAACAGCGTGATGTACTCCTGAACCTGTTCCTCGACCAGCATGTTGTCCGGCAGGGATGTACGCGCCGGCAATCCCATCTGCTTGAGGGCACGGCGCTTGGCCATCCCAAATTCCAATCCCTCTTCGATCACCATACGCGCAGCAACCGCGGCAATCTCTGCTTTCAGACCATCCATGCCTGCATTGTGCACTGCCTCGTAGAATCGATTCATGCACATACACATACTTGGCATTTGTGGCACGTTCATGGGCGGCCTGGCGGCCTTGGCGCGGGAGGCGGGACACCGCGTAACCGGCTGCGACGCTGGTGTTTATCCCCCCATGAGCGACCAGTTGCGCGCCCTCGACATTGATCTGATCGAAGGTTTCGGAGCAGACCAGATGGCACTCAAGCCCGATGCGTTTGTGATCGGCAATATCGTCAGCCGCTCGCGCTTGCCCGATGGGAGTGCCAAGTTTCCCCTGATGGAAGCCATTTTGGATGCCGGCGCACCGTACACGAGTGGTCCGCAATGGTTGGCCGAACATGTGCTCCAGGGTCGCCACGTACTGGCCGTAGCCGGAACCCATGGCAAAACCACCACCACCGCCATGCTGGCCTGGATCCTCGAATGTGCCAACTTGCAACCCGGCTTTCTGGTCGGCGGTGTGCCCGTGAACTTCGGTGTTTCCGCCAAACTCGGCGTGGGGGCACCGTTCGTCATTGAAGCGGATGAGTACGACACCGCGTTCTTTGACAAGCGAAGCAAGTTTGTGCATTACCGCCCTCGCACCGCCGTGCTCAACAACCTGGAGTTCGACCACGCAGATATCTTTGACAGCTTGGTCGACATCGAACGCCAGTTCCACCATCTGGTGCGAACCGTACCGTCCATGGGACGCATCGTCGCCAATGGCCTGGAAGAAAGTGTTGCGCGGGTGTTGCACCGGGGCTGCTGGAGCGATGTGTGCAGCTTTGGTGCAGCGGTCAGCGACTTCGTGGCCAGAGGCGAACCCGAGGCATTTGATGTCATATACCACGGCAACGCTGTGGGGCGCGTGCAATGGAATCTGGGCGGCATCCACAATCAGCTCAACGCATTGGCCGCCATCGCCGCCGCACAGCACATTGGCGTGACACCCGAGGAAGCCACACTCGCACTGGGAAAGTTCGACAACGTCAAACGCCGCATGGAAGTGCGTGCACGCGTGCCGTGGAGATCTGGCACCCCTGCAGGCAGCCTGGACCGGGCCGTCACCATCTACGACGACTTCGCCCACCACCCTACGGCCATTCGCACCACCATCAACGGCCTGCGCCGCAAAGTGGGTCAGGAGCGCATCCTTGCCGTGTTTGAGCCGCGTTCCAACACCATGAAACTCGGCGCCATGAAGGCCCAGTTGCCCTGGAGTCTGGAAGAAGCCGATCTTGCCTTTTGCCATGCGGGCAACCTGGGGTGGGATGCAAGTGAGGCGCTAGCCAGTATGGGTCCCCGTGTGCGGGTTGCTGAAACCATCGATACCATGCTTGAACAAGTATTGATGGAAGTGCGCGCTGGAGACCACGTCCTGTGCATGAGCAATGGCGGCTTCGGGGGCATACACATGAAGCTAGCCAGCGCGATAGCAAATCAATAGCGGCTTAGGCAATAAAGACGGGGCTTCTTGATGAATTGGTTACAAAGGTTACCCAAAACGATCCGCTCAGCAAGTGGTACGGAGTGGGGACTCTGGCGCAAGTTGCCGTGGATCGCAGTGGCAGGCACCGCATTGCCCTTGCTTTGTCTGACGGTACTGCACCTGATGGCGGATGCTCAGTCCAGTGAAGCGCATGCTCGCTGGCTGCAGATGGCGAACTTCATGGCCGGAGCCATCATCGTCTTCCACTGGACCATGGTCCTCACAGTCGCCATTGGATGCATCATTGTGATGGTGATGAAAGGCCCGGGCTACGTAGCCGATGGTTACCGGGTTTCCCACAGCGATGCCCCGCGTGAGCAACCAGAAAGTTCCGTTGAAGCCGCCTATTACCGCAAGCATCCGAGCGCGCCGCATAGTTCCGAGGCATTTGATCCGGCGACCAATGTGAAAAATACGTGACTCCCGGGCCTGTTCACTGATGCAGATCATTCGATAGCGCTTGGTCAGCCTGCAAACTGATGCCTTTCCTTGTGGGGACATCACCATGAAATTACTAACCGACCTGTTTTCCACCGATTACGGACTGATGAGCATTAGCGGCATTGTCTTCATGCTGGGCATGGGCGTATTTTTCGTACGCTTTTTTACCCGAAAAATGAACGAAGATGCTCCGCGCGTGATCAAGTAGCGCTGTCGCCGCATGGTGAGCTCAGGCGTTCTGCAGTTGCTCCAAGCGCAGAACGCGGTAGACCCGGCCGTACTTGTCCAGCGGCTCGATTACGTGCGCGCGAACCAGCGCGCTCACTTCACGGCTGACGGTCTCCATCTTCAGGTCCATCATGGCCCCCATGTCTTCGCGGGCAAAAATGGTCACGATCTGCGCATCGTTGGCGTTGCGCATCTTAAGCACAAAGTTACTGACCCGATTGCGAGCCGTTCCGAAGTTCAGGTCCGCCAACCAATCGTCTGCCTCCCTTAAACTGCGCGACCACTTTTCCATCAAGCGCTTATGCAGTCGTGGTGACTGGGCATCAAGTTCATGGATGACCGACAGGGGAATTCGACACACCGACACCTCGGTCAGTGCAACTGCGTCAGTATCGTACCGGGCGTCCGCCAGGGCTTCTAACCCTGCCACGTCACCGGGACGCAACACCCGCACAATGCGTTGTCGCCCATCGACCGTTCCGCGCACCAGTTTGATCATCCCTGAGCGCAAAGTAAAAATCCCCACCGCCGCGCTCCCCTCTTGAAAAAGCGTTGTACCGACCCGCAAATCCAGGTCATCGATCGGCGCATGGATCAGCCCGAAGTCTTTTTCGTTTAGGTCTGCAAACAGCACCATGTCCCTGATGCCACAGTTGCGGCAGTCGGAGATGCCCTTCCAGGCGGACTCGGTCTTGATCGGAATCATGGGGCTATTGTGCAGGAGCGTTGAGACGCTTCACACCTGCCACAAAACGCTGCAATGCGGGAGACAACACCCCCTTTGGAATGGTGATCTCTATCAACTGAAAACGCCCACGCGTCGCAACCGCATGCTCCAGCGCATTCACCAATTCGGCACGCGTGGCGACTCGCACACCGTCTCCGCCCATGCCTGCGGCCATTTCTGCGTATCCCCAATGGCCAAGGTCATTGAAAGCCGACTCCGGTTGAAAGGTACGCAGCATCTCCCAACTGGCGTTGTTAAACAGTAACACGATCGGATCCCAGCCATAGCGTTTGCAGTTCCCAAGTTCCATGCCGGTCATCTGAAAGGCGCCGTCCCCGACCAGAATGAAGGGTCGTTGCCCGGTTGCAGCTTGGACACCCAAACCGGCGGGAACACCAAAACCCATAGTCGCGTAATAGCCCGGCGCCACCAGCGCCGTGTTTTCAATGTCCATGGCGGTAAAAAAACAGTCGCCCATGTCACTGGCAATGGGCATCTTGCCGTGCGCTGCCATCAAGTCGTTGACGGCGGTGGCAATGTCCAATGGCGCGATGGCGGCGCCGTCAGCTACCAGATGGCGCGGGTACATGTGTTTCTCGAAGCTCGGAGCAGGCTTGGTGGAGCCGGCATTCGCCAGCATGCGCTCCACCAGCGCAGCCAGAGGAATCTGGACATAGGTGTGGTAACCCATGGTCACCTGCCCATTGAGCGCCTGAATGGTCTTGCGCATATCGATTTTTGTGGAGGACACACCAAAGTTGGTATCGCACACAATTACACCCAGCAAAAACAGACCGTCTGATTGCTCAACCCGTTGCGTAACATCGGCCACTCCGGCCACGCCCATGTAGGTACCCATCAAGGGCGCGTCTGCATCGGCCAGCAGCCCGCGTCCCATCAGGCTGGTGACTACGGGCAGTCCCAGGCGCTTTGCCAACTCGGCCACCTGCGGCTCCAATCCAAAGCGCCGCACTTCCACCCCCACCATCAGCACAGGATCGCTGGCCTGCGCCAGGCGCTGCAGGATTTCTTCAACACAAGCATCCAGCGCCTGTGGATCGACCTTGACTTCTGCCAGGGGCGGGACCTCCAGGCAAGGCTCGTCTACCATGTCGCGCGGAATTTCGATGTACACCGGTTGTGAGTAGCGCAGGCAGGCTGCCAGCGCGCGGGCAATGTCAGCCGGCGCACGCGCAGCATCATCCAGTCGCACCTGCTCGCAGGTGATTTCACGAAAGATCTGAAACTGCGAATCCAGCGTCTTGGCCTGGTGGTGCAACAACAGGCCCGATGACGACTCACCCCGCCCGGGGCCACCAGACAACACCACCAGCGGAGACTTTTCTGCAAATGCAGCGGCCACCGAATTGATCATGTTCAGCGCCCCGGCCCCATAGGTCACGGCAGCAACTCCCAGCCCCCCCTGGATGCGCGCAGCGGCATCGGCAGCAAAACCTACACCAGGCTCGTGCGACAGGGTGATCAGTGGCAGGATGCCGCTGGACTCGATGATGCGAAAGTAAGGCAACGCAAAGTCACCAGGGATGCCAAAAATCTGTCTTGCGCCATTGCGCTTGAGAGCGTGCAAAAGAGCTTCGGTCAGGTTCATGTCTGCTTTCAAGCGATCGGGAAAAGGGCAATTATCTTCTCTCTGTTGGAAATTTCCGACACCACGACCATTTCTGCGGTGATAACTTTGCGCACCTACTGAATATCGCACGGAGACACTATGCCAAAAACCCTGATTGAACCGTTTCGCATCAAGAGCATCGAGCCGATCCGCATGACCACACGCGAAGAGCGCGTGCAATTGCTGGAAGCGGCCAAACTCAATGTCTTCAAACTGCACGCCGAAGACGTTCTGATCGACTGGCTGACCGACTCAGGCACCGGGGCCATGTCTTCACGCCAGTGGGGAGCCATTATGGAAGGCGACGAAAGCTACGCCGGCGCACGCAGTTTCTACCGGCTTGAAGCCGTGATCCGCGACATCACCGGCATGCAGCATTTCATCCCGACCCACCAGGGCCGCGCGGCCGAGAAGGTGCTGTTTACTGCGGTGTGCAAAAAGGGGGACCTGGTGCCAAACAACTGCCACTTTGACACCACCCGCGCCAACCTTGAGTACCTTGGAATCGAGGCGCTTGACCTGGTCATTACGCAGGGCCTGCAACCCGCGCTGATCTACCCGTTCAAGGGCAATATTGACCTGGAACGCGTCGAAGCGCTGCTCAAGGACCAGGGGCATCGCATTCCCTTTGGCATGATCACCGTGACCAACAACACCGGTGGCGGCCAGCCGGTTTCCATGGCCAACATCCGCGCCTATTCCAAGTTGCTCAAGGCGTACGGGAAACCCTTCATCATGGACGTATGCCGCTTTGCCGAAAACGCCATGTTCATCAAGATGCGTGAGCCGGGCTACGAAAACACACCCATCAAAGCAATAGTGCAGGAGATGTTCTCGTATTGCGACGGCTGCACGATGAGCGCCAAAAAGGACGGCATGGTCAACATCGGCGGATTTATCGTGTTGCGCAGCGACGAATGGATGGATGCTGCGCGCAATGTATTGATCATGACGGAGGGCTTCCCCACCTACGGCGGCCTCGCAGGGCGCGATCTGGAGGCGTTGGCTGTTGGATTGGTCGAAGGGATGGAAGAAGACTACCTTCGCTATCGCCTGCGCACAGCAGAATATCTGGGTGAACGTCTGGAGACCGCGGGCGTGAGCTTTGTCAAACCGACCGGAGGCCACGCGGTCTACATTGATGCCAAGACCGTGCTACCCGATATGCCGATCGAACATTACCCGGCCTGGGCGCTGTGCAACGCGCTGTACCTGGAGGGCGGCATACGCGGGGTGGAGATTGGCTCAGTCATGTTTGGCAAACACCTGGCCGATGGTACCGAGACCTACCACTCCATGGAACTGGTGCGACTGGCATTTCCGCGGCGCATGTACACGCAATCGCACTTTGACTACGCTGCTGAAGTGATTGCCGAGGTCAAACAAAAGGCCGCCAGCATCCGTGGTGTGAGAATCACCAAGCAACCGCAGTTTCTGCGGCATTTCACCTGTGAGTGTGCCTGGGTCTGAAGTTAGCGCAGCGCCCGGCGCGCTTTGACCGCGTCGGCGAGCACCTGCAGCGAAGCCAGTGAGTCGTCCCAGCCCAAGCAGGCATCGGTAATGCTCTTGCCATACTCCAGCGCCGATGCCTGGTCCTTGCCGGGAGTGAATTTTTGCGCCCCGGCCAGGAGGTGGCTTTCCACCATCACACCAAAGATGCTGCGCGAACCGGCCGCAATCTGCGCAGCAATGTCGCGCGCCACTTCTACCTGCTTTTCGTGCTGCTTGCTGCTGTTGGCGTGGCTGCAGTCCACCATCAAGGCGGCTGGCAGCTTCGCTTTTTCCAGATCTCTGCACGCCGCCGCCACACTGGCTGCGTCGTAGTTGGGTGCCTTGCCGCCACGAAGGATCACGTGGCAGTCCTTGTTGCCGTTGGTCTGCACGATGGCGACCTGTCCGTTCTTGTGCACCGACAGAAAGTGATGCCCGCCTGCGGCCGCCTGAATGGCATCGGTGGCAATCTTGATGTTGCCATCTGTTCCGTTCTTGAAACCAATCGGCGCGGACAGGCCCGACGCCAGCTCGCGGTGCACCTGGCTTTCGGTGGTGCGTGCGCCAATAGCGCCCCAGGCAATCAGATCACCCAGGTACTGCGGAGAAATCACATCCAAAAATTCACTGCCAGCGGGCAAGCCCAGGCGGTTGATCTCAATCAGCAGCTGGCGCGCAATGCGCAGCCCCTCGTCGATGCGAAAGCTCTCGTCCAGGTAGGGGTCGTTGATCAGTCCCTTCCAGCCTACCGTCGTGCGCGGCTTTTCGAAGTACACGCGCATCACGATTTCCAGCGTGTCGGCGTATTTGCTGCGCTGCTCCTTCAGGCGGCGTGCATAGTCCAGCGCTGCGCTGGGGTCGTGAATCGAGCACGGCCCTATCACCACCAGCAGGCGATCATCCTTGCCCGCCATGATGTGGTGGATATTGCGGCGCGTACTGGAGATCAGTGCCTCGACCACACTGCCATGAATGGGGAAGAAGCGGATCAAGTGTTCGGGCGGAGGCAGCACGGTAATGGCATGAATGCGTTGGTCATCGGTCTGGCTGGTGCGGTCGGCAGGGCGGGCGGCCAATGGGTACCAGGCGTCCTGGGTCGAGGAAGTTTTTGCAGTCATGGGGTGGCTCCTGGTCAAAAAATGGGATCAAAAAAAACCGCCGGGGTTGCCGGCGGTTTTTGGAGAATTCGGGACGTTTTCTACAGGTACGTTCAGATCTCTCTACCGCCGCAGGCGCTTGAGAACCAAAAGTAGCTAAAGTAAAAACGGGGTGAATGCATGGAATTAATGTAGCACACGTTCGGAACGACCCGCTTACGCCGTCCCGCCCACCGTCAGACCATCAATGCGCAGCGTGGGCTGACCCACGCCCACGGGCACACTCTGGCCGTCCTTGCCGCAGGTGCCCACGCCACTGTCGAGCTTCATGTCGTTGCCAATCATGCTCACGCGTGTGAGCGCATCGGGGCCGTTGCCGACAATCGTGGCCCCCTTGACCGGGGAGAGGATCTTGCCGTTTTCCACCCAGTAGGCTTCGCTGGCGGAGAACACAAACTTCCCCGAAGTTATGTCGACCTGCCCACCCCCAAAGTTCGTCGCGTACAGCCCCTTCTTGATGCTCCTGACAATTTCCTGTGGATCCTTGTCGCCGCCGAGCATGTAGGTATTGGTCATGCGCGGCATAGGAACGTGGGCATAGCTTTCACGCCGGCCGTTGCCCGTCGATGCCACACCCATCAGGCGTGCATTCATTGCGTCCTGCAGGTAGCCTTTGAGGATGCCGTCCTCGATCAGCACCGTGCGCTGGCTGGTGTTACCTTCATCGTCCACATTCAGGGAGCCACGCCGGTCGGCAATGGTTCCGTCGTCCAGCACCGTCACGCCCCTGGCAGCCACGCGCTGACCGACGCGGCCACTGAACGCGCTCGAACCTTTGCGGTTGAAGTCACCCTCGAGCCCGTGCCCAATGGCTTCGTGCAGCAGGATGCCGGGCCAACCAGGCCCAAGCACCACGGTCATTTCGCCGGCCGGGGCCGGGCGTGCTTCCAGATTGGTCAGGGCCGCGTGCACCGCCTCGTCGACGTACTTCGAAATTTGCGCATCATCGAAATAGGCCAGGCCGAACCGACCGCCTCCGCCCGACGAACCCATTTCCCGGCGCCCCTTCTGCTCGGCAATCACGGTCACGGACAGGCGCACCAGCGGGCGAACATCGGCGGCCAGCGTACCGTCGGCACGCGCCACCATCATCACGTCGTACTCGCTGGCCAGTCCGGCCATGACCTGAGCCACGCGCGGGTCTTTGGCGCGCGCCAGACGCTCGACCTTGCCCAGCAACGCCACCTTGGTCGCGCTGTCGAGCGTGGAAATGGGATCAACCGGGGTGTAAAGCGAGCGCGATTTTGCTATCTTTTCAGTAGCTACCTGCGCTCGTCCCTTCTGGGCTGCAGCCGAAATCGTTCGTACCGTACGGGCAGCGTCGAGGAGCGACGCTTCGGAAATATCGTCGGAATAGGCAAACGCCGTCTTCTCGCCACTGACCGCCCGCACGCCGACGCCCTGGTCAATCGAGAATGAACCGGTCTTGACG
>CAIPGC010000229.1 GCA_903864505.1 uncultured beta proteobacterium
TGATGACCAATATGGCGGTGGAACTGGCATTCAAGGCCCGCGGAGTACAGTTTGTGCGCGCCAAGGTCGGGGACCGCTATGTGCTGGAGGCAATGGAAAAGCATCACTGGATTCTGGGTGGCGAGGGTTCGGGTCACTTGCTGGCGTTGGACAAACACACCACCGGTGATGGTCTCATATCTGCCCTGCAGGTGTTGCAGGCCTGTGTACGCAACGGTAAGACGATGTCCACCCTGCTCGATGGCGTGAAGCTTTTTCCGCAGACCCTGCTCAACGTCCGTTTGCAGCCTGGGCAGGAATGGCAGTCGAATGTCCGATTGCAGGAAGCAACGCTCGCCGCAGAAGCGGAACTGGGAGCCAACGGTCGCATTCTGATACGCGCCAGCGGAACCGAACCCCTGCTTCGGGTGATGGTGGAGGCACGCGATGCTGCACAGGCCAGCGCCTGTGCACAGCGTATCGCAGATACGCTTGTGCCATGAGTAGGACCACCGAGACGGTGCGCGTGTGCCGTGCTGACTACAACGATCCGGCGCACGCACGCGCTCTGGTACACATGCTCGATGCCTACGCCCGTGACCCCATGGGGGGAGGTCAGGCTTTAAGCGATTTTGCGCGTGCCAATGTAGTTTCCGCATTGGCCGCCCGGCCACAGGCTTTCAGTGTACTGGCGTTCGCTGGGGAAGGGCGCGACGATGCCGTGACCGCCGTCGGCCTGGTTAATTGCATCGAAGGGTTTTCTACCTTCGCCTGCATGCCGCTGGTGAATGTGCATGACCTGGCGGTGGTCTCGGCACACCGCGGTCAACATATAGGCGAGCGCATGCTGAACTTGGTGGAAGCCATTGCGCGTGAGCGCGGGGCCTGCAAACTCACACTTGAGGTGTTGAGTGGCAATGCCAGTGCAATATGTCTGTACCAGCGCGTCGGGTTTGCACCCTATGCCCTGGATCCAGCGATCGGTTCCGCACAGTTTTTGCAAAAGTATCTGTGAGGCAGCGTTGGTTGTTGATGGCCACTATCGGCGCTTGAAAAGCAGCAAAGACTCGGTGCCATCGACCGGGTGTCGCACTGCGGTGTGAGGGGACCACAACGACGTATCCACGCCAGCAGGTATTGACAAATCAGGCCCTGGTTCGGTGAACAGCCAGGGACAAACCGGTGTGGTTCCAGCGCGCACAAGCAGCAGCGTTGTGTACACCTGAAATGCCGCGATCTGACCCTGTGAAAGATCCAGCGCTTCTACGCAGGAGGGTTCATCCAGCAGCGCAGCGGTACGTTGCACCAGAAGGGTGTAACTCTGAGCGTAGTTAAGCAGAGGCATCCACAGCGTCATCAACAGCAACCAGCACCATGCGGCGCCACCGGCGGGAAGAATGAGGCTCTTCCAGATCGCTGCACGGTGTCGACCCACGCGCCATTTCACCAGCCAGGCCCAGGCCACGGTGGCAACCAATGCAATGGCAAACGCGAACACGGAAAAGCTGGCGACAAATCCGGGTGCCAAGCGCGCCACGTTGGCGGCCGGCTGCGCAGGTACGCCGGTTTGAATGGCGATCCAGATCACCCAGATAATGAAACCGCAGGTCGTAAAAAACAGAAGCGTGAACCAGTCAATGAGGGCCGCCACCTGACGCTTTAGGGTTGGCAGAGCGAAGGCGGCGAGGCTTGCCATGGCAGGCAGAGCCAATAGTAGCGTGCGATCCGATGTGCCGGTCAAAATGGTGCTCACCACAGTCACCAGGACAAACCAGGCAGGAAGTGCCACATGCCTGCTGATCTGACGGCTAAATAGTTGATGCCGCCACCGCCACACCGTCCAAAGTACCAGTGGCCAAGCAGGCCACGTGAACCATAGCAAGAGTTGTGCAATGCCATTCCAGTCGGCCCAATTCGCCTGGGGCAGGTCGATCTTCCAGCGCCACAGATCCAGCCACACGGCCAAGCCTGCTCCCAGCAGGGTGACCAGCACGACCATTCCTGATTGCAGGCTTGCGCGGTGCCCGGTGGTCGAGCGGGTGTCATCATGGGAGCGGTCGAAGAGGTGAATCGCAGCGCCACCCAGACCAAACCAGACCGCCAGCATTGGCGCACCTGAAAGGGTCAAGCCTATCAGCCCCAGCGCCGCGGCCGCAGTGGTAGCGCCACTTGCGTAGGGCAGAGCACTCAAGGCGTAGAACAGCAGCGCTGAAAACCCCAACTGGGCCAGCGCGGGCGTCGTTTCGTGCGAGAGTTGGCCCAATCCCAGGCAGGCAATGAAGGCCAGCAAACTTGCATCCGCCATGGCACGGGCATAGTCGGCAGGCTGGGCCTCACCTCCGAACGCAAACGCAACTGGTTGCGCCAGAGGGCTGCGCGCCAGGTAATAGGTTCCGTACCAGGTTCCAACCATCGCAAGTACCAGTAGCAAACCGAATGGGGCACGAACCGCAAAATCGGCGGGAATACCGGCAGGAGCCAATTGCATGGCCCATGCCCCCAACCAGAACGGCAGCAACGCAGGTGATTCTGCCGGCACACCCAGCAAAGTAGGGGAGAGCCATCGCGCGCTGCCGCTAACCAGTTCCGACATGAAGCCCAGACTCGCCATGTCCGCGCTCTTCCAGGCATCGCGCCCAAAAAATCCGGGCAAAACATACGCCGCACAAAACAGCAACAGTGCCAAGCGTGGCAAGCGCCGCACGGCCGATTGGGCAACGATGGCTGGAGTCGGGTGGTTCACAAAAGAGAAGGTCTCAGGGCGAAAAAAAGGCAGCACCGAATCCGGGCTGCCTTGGGGTGTCGGTATCAGGCCAAAACCTGAATCCGGTTTACTTCGCTGCGGTCTTGCCGAAGCGGTTGCGGAATTTCTCTACACGGCCACCCATATTGTCCACCGACTTTTGGGTTCCGGTGTAGAAAGGATGCGATTCGCTGGTGGTGTCGAGCTTGAAGAGTGGCAACTCACGGCCGTCTTCCATCTTGATCATTTCCTTGGCGCTTGCGCAGGAACGCGTCACAAACTTGAAGCCGTTGGACATGTCCTGGAAACACACTTCACGGTAATTGGGGTGAATGCCCTTTTTCATATTCTTTCTCCATCAGTTGCGAGAGCCGCGCCAGCCTATTCCAGCGTACTTGTCGCGAAACCCAGAATTATAGCTTATCCGCCTCGGCGCATCATGTCAAAGAACTCGCTATTGTTCTTTGTTGCCTTCATTTGTTTGAGCACCATTTCCATAGATTCGATCTCATCCATGTTGTAGAGGAACTGCCGCAGGATTCGGGTTTTTTGAAGGATTTCCGGTTGCAACAACAATTCTTCGCGACGTGTGCCGCTGCGGTTGAGTTGGATCGACGGGAACACACGTTTTTCGTACAGTCGACGGTCCAGGTGAATTTCGCTGTTGCCGGTCCCCTTGAACTCTTCAAAGATCACCTCGTCCATACGGCTGCCCGTATCGATCAGTGCAGTGGCGATGATGGTGAGTGAGCCGCCCTCTTCTACGTTGCGTGCCGCACCCAGGAAGCGTTTTGGGCGTTGCAGTGCATTCGAGTCGACACCACCAGTCAGCACCTTTCCGCTGGAGGGGACCACGTGGTTGTAGGCGCGCGCCAGGCGGGTGATGGAGTCCAGCAAAATCACCACGTCCTTCTTCAGCTCGACCAGACGCTTGGCACGCTCGATCACCATCTCGGCCACATGTACATGCCGCGCCGCGGGTTCGTCAAACGTTGAGGCTATCACCTCGCCCTTGACGGTGCGCTGCATTTCGGTCACCTCTTCAGGACGCTCATCCACCAGCAACACCATCATGTGGATATCGGGGTAGTTGGCGCTGATGGCGTGGGCTATGTGCTGCATCATCACGGTCTTGCCGCTCTTGGGCGGTGCCACCAGCAAGGCACGCTGGCCCTTGCCAATGGGGGCAATGATGTCAATGATGCGGCCGGTAATGTTTTCGTCGGTCTTGATATCCTGTTCCAGCTTCATCTGGACTTTGGGAAACAAGGGAGTCAAATTCTCGAACATTACCTTGTGCTTGTTGCTCTCCGGCGCACCACCGTTAACCTTGTCGAGCTTGTTCAACGCGAAATAGCGTTCCCCGTCCTTTGGGGTGCGCACTTCGCCTTCAATCATGTCCCCGGTGTGCAGGTTGAAGCGACGCACCTGGCTGGGACTGATGTAGATATCGTCAGTGCTGGCGGTGTAGCTGGTGTCCGGGCTGCGCAAGAAGCCAAACCCGTCCGGCAAGATTTCCAGCACGCCGTCAGCAATGATCTGCTCGCCGGTACGTGCGCGCTTCTTGATGATGGCAAACATCAGTTCCTGCTTGCGCATGCGGCCGGTGTTCTCGATCTCAAGCTCTTCGGCTTGTTTCAAGACTTCGGACACGTGCAGTGCCTTGAGTTCATTTAAGTGCATGGAATGGTTCCCGGAGGGGAGTTGACCGAATTTTCGGGTGGAAAAGTGAAATTCAGGGGGAGGGGAGTGAGGCGGGCCTGGGGGCCGAGCTTCGCGTTCTTAACCTGGAAATGGGGCCGTACTCTTTGCAAGAGCTTGGTGAACGGTGCTTATTATGACAGGAAAAAGTGACTGTGAGTGACCGCCCGACGGCGCGCGCGGTCAGGGGTTGGTTTCAGGCCAATTGCTGGTCTATGAATGCGATCAACTGCGCCTTGCTGAGCGCGCCGACCTTGGTGGCGGCTAGCTGGCCGTCTTTGAACAGCATCAGGGTCGGAATACCGCGAATGCCAAATTTGGCCGGGACTTCACGGTTTTCGTCGACGTTCATCTTGGCTATCTTCAACCTACCCTCATAGGAGGTGGAGACCTCATCAAGTATAGGAGCAATCATCTTGCACGGACCGCACCATTCGGCCCAGTAGTCCACCAGAATGGGCTGGGGTGATTTCAAGACATCGGATTCAAAAGTCGCGTCGGTGACGTGTTGTATGAGCTCGCTGGCCATGGGGACTCCTTTGGAAGTTTGCATACGCGCTAAAGTTGCGGCATTGTGACAGAAACCAAGTCTCCCATCGGTCCCCGTACGCTATGACGGATATAGACAAAATCGATCCGCCAGCGATCGCCCCCGCAGATGCCTGGCTGGGCCATCCTGCAGCCTTGCTTTGGACACGGTCGGGCGAAGGCGTGTTCCAGCGTGTGCACTCGGAGCTACATCGACGGGGGGCGCACCCGACACGGACGGTGGTAGTGTTGCCCTATGCGCAATTGCTGCCTTGGGCTGCGCGATGGTGGGTACATTGTTTTCCAGACAGCTTCGCGCCATGCTTCGAAACCACCATGAACTGGAGCAACCGGCTGGGCGGCTTCGCGCCAGCGGCGACCGACATTCATTTCGATATGGCACTGGATACTCTTGCAGCACGGGCCATGCTGCGCCAGGCTGGCATGGTTTTGCATCAGAACACATTGGCCGGCTTGCTCGTTCAGGCGGCATACCAATTGGCTCCGGTTGCGGCGGCCTGTCCGGTGGAAGAACGCGCCGTGTGGGCGCGGTCCGCGCGCGAGTCTGCACGTTGCGGCATGGATGCACCCGCGCTTGCCCTGGAAGCAGCTGTTGCACAAATTGCGGTGGAGTGGGCGGCTCAGTCCGGGTACGCCAGTGACGTGCTGTTTGACCGTGCGGTGCCGGACGGTTTGGACTGCCTGGTCATGGTGGAAGGCTTTTCCACAGACCCGCTCGCAGAAGGCTTGAAACTCGTCTGGGGCGACAAGCTGCTCGTTCTCTCTCTGGTTGCGAAGCGTGAAACATCGACCCGGCTGGGCGGGAGATCCTGCGTTGCCCTGCATGCCTGCCACGATGCAGAGGATGAGGCACAACGCAGCGCAGCGTGTCTTTTGCGGCAGATTCAAGCAGGGCGGACTCCGGTGGCGTTTGCGTCGACCGACCGGGCCCTGACACGGCGAGTGCGTGCCATGCTTGAAGGTAGTGCCGTTCGTATTCGCGATGAGAATGGCTGGAAGCTTTCTACCAGTCGTGTCGCCGCCAGCGTGATGGCATTGCTGCGCTCGGCAGCATGGAATGCATCCACCGATACTGTGTTAGGGTGGCTCAAATCCGCGCCATCGATGGTTGGACGTGTGGATGTACTGGAGCGTGCCGTGCGGCGCAATCAGCTGCGTGACTGGCAGGACGTGCACGCGATATCAAGTCTTGCGCAGACGCCTGAAGTGTTGCAAACCGTCGCTACCGTAAACGCCGTTCTGGAAGGGTTGCAAGGCAAGCGCATGTTGTCGCAGTGGCTCGAAGCCTTGCAGTCGGCGTCGCAGGCTAGCGGTTTGTGGGAACTGCTGCTCACTGACGATGCGGGGCGCAAGGTACTGGAGGTGTTGCACTTTGCGCACAAGCCCTCTGCGGTCGGGTCGCATTTGCTGGAGGAGTCCCTGTGGTCGGCACACCGCATGGACCTGGCCGAATTTACCAGTTGGGTCAACGATGCACTGGAAGGAGCCAGCTTTGCGACACCCTATCCGGAGCAGGAGCAGGTGGTCATCCTGCCGATCGCGCAGATGCTGGGGCGGCCCTTCGCCGCGGTGGTACTCGCGGGCTGCGATGAAGTGCGTTTGAATCCATCGCCAGAGCCGCCCGGGCAGTGGACTGCGGCACAGCGGGCAGGGCTGGGCCTGCCCTCGCGCGAGGCAATTCAATCCGCTGCTTGGGGGGCATGGGAGCAGGCAATGCAGACCCCAGTTTGCGAAGTGCTGTGGCGCTGTAGTGACGAAGCCGGTGAAACCTTGCTGCCGGGAGCATGGGTTCAGATGATGCAGACGTTTGACGCAACTGCACCTCCGGCAGTGCCAGATCCGCGGGTCACGCGCTGGGTGGAGCCAGTCGTGGTATTGCGGCCTCAGCCGACCGGCGAACGAATTGTGCCAAGCAATTTATCGGCCAGCGCTTACAACGATCTGCGCCAGTGCCCTTACCGCTTTTTTGCGTTGCGCCAACTCGGGCTGCAAGCGGTCGACGAGTTGGACGTTGAATTGGACAAACGTGATTTTGGCTTGTGGCTGCATGAGGTCTTGAAGCGCTTTCACGAAACCGTGGCTCAACAACCCGATGCCAGCGCGGTGCAAAGGCATCAGTGGCTGGAGCAGGCTGCTTTCAAAACTACCGAAGACATGGCGCTGCCACCAGGGGAGTTTTTGCCGTTCGCTGCCGCCTGGCCTGCGGTTCGTGACGGCTATCTGCAATGGTTGGGCGGTCACGAGGCCAGCGGTGCTGTATTTGAGCGCGCCGAAACCTCGCGCGCGCTGGCGCTGGGTAAGGTCACGCTTGTGGGCCGGATCGACCGCGTAGACCGCCTGCCCGATGGCAGGGCGCTGGTGCTCGATTACAAGACCGAACCGGCGCAGACCACACGCTTACGCACCATGGAGCCCTTGGAAGACACCCAGATGGCGTTTTACGCCGCCTTGCTGCCCGATGACAGCCTTGAGGCAGCATATGTGAATGTGGGGGAGCGCGATGGTACCCGCAGTTTTTCGCAGAGTCATATTCTGCAGGCGCGCGATGCACTGGTAGAGGGAATTCTTCACGACATGCAGCAGATATCCGGTGGCGCAACCCTGCCCGCGTTGGGGGAAGGCCTTGCGTGCGAGTACTGTCAGGCCCGGGGCTTGTGCCGCAAAGATTTTTGGGCAGCCCCATGAATCCGACGCTGGCCGCATTCGAACACAATGGCGCAACGGTAGAACGCGCGCACTTCTATGCGATCGCATGCGACCCAAGGCGAAGTGTGGCCGTGGAGGCCTGCGCCGGCGCAGGAAAGACCTGGATGCTGGTGTCGCGGATGGTGCGGGCGTTGCTGCAGGGGTGCCCGCCGCAAGAGATTCTGGCCATTACTTTTACCAAAAAGGCTGCCGGTGAAATGCGCCAGCGCCTGCACGAATGGTTGCTCAAATTTGCGACGGCAACCGATGCCACACTGCGCCAGGAATTGCGGGACAGGGGCTTCACGCAGGAGCCCAGTGCAGAGCAACTGCAGTCCTTGCGCAAGTTGCACAGTGCGCTCCTGTGCAGTGGCCGCCAGGTGCAAATTCGCACCTTTCATAGTTGGTTTGCAGCCTTGTTGCGCAGCGCGCCTCTTTCGGTATTGCAGGAACTGGGCTTGCCCACCCAGTACGAATTGCTGGAAAACGACGTGCAAGCCGTGGCACAAACCTGGAGTCGCTTTCAACAGCGGGTGGTGGGTATGCCCGATGCGCGCGAGGACTACCTGTGTGCGGTGGCGACCCATGGTCGACACCAGACGCAAAAAGCGCTGGCAGCAGCGCTGGTCAAGCGGGTCGAGTTTGCGCTGGCCGACGGCCAGGGGGTAGTTGACATCTCGGTGCGCCACTTTGCGCAGCAATTTCCTGACTTTGAAGGGTTGCAGGAACCCCAGCAGTACCTTCTTCTGGGGGAAATGCGCAAGCTCCTGCTGGACGCCGCCAGGCTGTTGGGGGTGGCCACGCAAAGCACCTGCATCACTGCCGCCATTGCCCTGGAGCAGGGGCTGGCTCAGGGCGATGTGGCAGCGGTGCAGGACGCGCTTCTGACCAGGACCGGAACGGCGCGCAAATTCAGTGAAAAATTGCACGGCATCGCCACGGTGCGCCAGGCGCAGGAGGCAGTGTTGAGAATGGCCGCCGCGACGGAGCAGCACCAGGCGTGGCTGCATCAGCAGCGCATGGCGCGCCTGACCCGCATACTCACGGCGGACTACGCCGACCTCAAGCGTGCGCGTGGCTGGATCGACATGTGCGACCTCGAGCGTGCTGCGCTGGCGCTGATGTCCGACCCGGTGCTGAGCGGCTGGGTCCAGGAGCGCCTGGATGCACGTGTACAGCACCTGATGATTGATGAATTTCAGGACACCAATCCGCTGCAGTGGCAGGCGCTGAGTGCCTGGCTTTCGGGCTACACCGGTGCCGGCCAGGCACCCAGCGTATTTTTGGTGGGTGACCCCAAGCAAAGCATTTACCGATTTCGCCGCGCCGAGCCCCAAGTGTTCAAGGCGGCACAACGCCTTGTAGTCGAAGGGTTGGGCGGCGACCTGCTCAGTTGCGACCACACCCGACGCAATGCGTCGGCCATTGTGGATTTGGTTAACCATGTTATGGCGCAGGCACAGTCAGCGCTGGAATTTGACGGGTTTCGGCACCACAGCACCGAGTCCACGCATGCTGGGCACGTCTTCAAGCTTGCACGCATTGCACGCGAAGTTGCCAACGCCGGTGGCGTTGAGGTGGCAGAGGCTGTAGTGTGGCGTAATTCCCTGACAATGCCGCGGCGGCTTGCCGAGGAAACCCGCAAGACTCAGGAGTGCCGGCAGGCTGCACACTGGCTTCTGGAGCAAATGCAGGCAAAGCCGACCGCACTCGCTCCGCGTGACATCATGGTGCTGGCACGCAAGCGCGAGCGACTGGCTTTGATGCAGACCGAGTTGGCCGCCGTGGGCATCGCTGCCCTGCAACCCGAAAAGACCGATCTTGGCGCACGCCCTGAGGTGCAGGACGTGGTGGCGCTCCTCGATGCGCTGGTATCTCCCACGCACGACCTGTCGTTGGCGCGCGCCCTAAAGTCACCGTTGTTCGGTGTGTCCGATTCGGACCTGGTGCAACTGGCGTTAAGCAGGCGTGCGATGCAGGATGCCTTGGCAGTCACATCCCCGCCTTTTTTGGGAAATGTGACCTGGTGGCAGGTATTGCAACAGACCAATGGTTTGCCTCCCGGCCTTGCAACGCTTGGAGCGGTTCTTCTCACCTGGAAGCGGTTGGTTGACTCCCTGCCTCCGCATGATGCGCTGTGCACCATCTATCGCAAGGGCGATGTGCTGGCGCGCTACGCGGCCATGGCTCCAGCAGCCGAGCGCGAGAGCGTTCTGGCCAATTTGAACGCAGTGCTTGCTGCGGCGCTGCAAATTGACGCAGGCCGCTATGCCAGCGCATACGCGCTGGTTCGTGCCCTGCGTGCAGGCGGCATTCAGGCACCCATGCGTGCAGATGTCAACGCGGTGCGCCTGCTGACCATCCACGGTGCCAAGGGTCTGGAGGCACCGCTGGTGCTGATGCTCGATAGTGACGGCGAGGCGCCCAGACCCGAGAGCATGGGGGTGCTGGTCGATTGGCCCGGCGAATCACGCTTTCCGCAGCGTTTTGTGTTTCTCGCCAGTGAATCGCATCCCCCTGCCTGCGTGGCCGATGCCCTGCGCACTGAACAGTCTGCGCGGCGGCGCGAGGAAATCAATGCGCTGTACGTGGCACTCACCCGCGCCCAGCACACGCTGGTCTTGTCGAGTCTGGAGCCGCACATCGCCAATGCGCAGAGTTGGTGGCAACGTATGGAAAGCCTGGCGACAGAAGCACCTTGGCAGGCAGTTTCCGCGCAACTTTCTTTACCCACTGTAGAGCAGCAGACGCTAGTATCGTACGCCCTGCTTTCATTGCCATTTATGCCTGCAGACCCCGCGGATCATGCGCAGGACGCTACTGAAAAGATAGTGGAAAGCCTGGAGTCGCGCGTCGGCCAGGCCATGCATCGTCTGCTGGAATGGGTGACCGCGAAGGACGGTGGGGTTGCGCAGGTTACCTGGGCGCCAGTGCAGATTCAGTCCATCCGGCGAACGTTTGATCTGGACATTTCCCAGGTGGAGTTGGCATGCGGCATGGCACGCTGCATTCTGGTTGGTGAGGCGGTGTGGGCCTGGGACACCAAGCAGGTGGCCTGGCAAAGAAACGAAGTGGCGGTGGCGCACCAGGGGAGGTTGCTGCGCATCGATCGACTGGTGCAGCACCGTGCCAGCGGCCACTGGTGGGTGCTGGATTACAAATCCAATACGCAGCCGCAGTTGCAGGCCGCGTTGCGTTCACAACTGCTGGGGTATCGGGCGGCAGTGGAGCAGGCCCAACGCGGAACAATCGTGCGCGTCGCTTTCCTGACCGCCGACGGTCGTTTGTTGGAAATTGACCCGCCATGAGCTCTGAACATTCTGTCGCAGTGGTGGGTGGCGGCCCCGCTGGTTTGATGGCGGCACAGACGCTGCAGGATGCCGGCCTGTCGGTCCATCTGTTTGATGCCATGCCCTCGGTTGGTCGCAAGTTTCTGCTGGCGGGCCGGGGAGGGCTGAATCTGACGCACGCCGAAAGCGCAGACGCATTTGCCGGAAGGTACGGCGCGCGTCGCGGAGTTATGGAGGACTTGCTGCGGGATTTTGGTCCGGCACAGGTGCGCGCATGGTGTCAGGATCTTGGAATTCCCACGTTTGTAGGCACATCCGGGCGAGTGTTTCCGGCCGACATGAAGGCTGCACCGCTGCTGCGTGCCTGGTTGCAGCGCCTGCGTCATCCAGCTTCAGTTCCGGGCGTGCAGTTTCATATGCGCCACCGCTGGACGGGCTGGGCCGACCTGCCATCTCAGACACTGCGCTTTGAATCGCCGCACGGCGAGGTGCAGGTGCAGGCCGGCGCCGTGGTGTTGGCATTGGGCGGAGGCAGTTGGGCACGACTGGGGTCTGACGGAGCCTGGGTGTCATTGCTGGAGGAAAGAGGCGTGCCCGTCGCACCGTTGTTGCCAGCCAACTGTGGCTTTGACGTGCTGGGAGGCTGGAGTGATCACCTGCGCAGCCGATTTGCCGGAGTGCCGTTCAAGTCGGTGGCGATCGATTTCACCGCTTCCCAGGGCGTGCGTTTCAGACGCAAGGGGGAATTCGTCGCAACCGCTACGGGAGTCGAGGGCAGCCTCATCTATGCGGTGTCGAGTCTGTTGCGCGACGAAATCAGCCGCTTCGGTAGCGCCACGTTCTTTCTCGATCTGTTGCCGGATCTGGAAGCGGCCCGGGTATTGGCCGAGGTCAGACACCCGCGCGGAACACGTTCGCTTGGCAATCACCTGAAAAGCCGTTTGCACCTGGAGGGCATCAAGGCTGCGGTTCTGTACGAGCAATTGCCCAAGCAGGTTCTGGCCGACCCGGTTTTGCTGGGCGCTGCGATCAAGGCGCTGCCCGTCACCGTATCCGCTGCGCGTCCGCTCGATGAGGCTATCAGCAGTGCCGGGGGAGTGCCGTTTGAAGTCCTGACACCTGGTCTGATGCTGCAACAGATGCCCGGCGTTTTCTGTGCGGGTGAAATGTTGGACTGGGAGGCGCCGACCGGTGGATACCTGCTCACTGGCTGTTTGGCCTCTGGCCGGCGGGCAGGTCAGGGCGCGCGCGATTTCATGCAGGAAAACGGCTGCCAGCGCACGTAATATATGCGCAGGCTGCTACGAAAAACGGAGCGAATTGGTTATAGCTTGGTGGCCGTGATGACCTGGAAGTTGCCAAAAAAGTAGGTGGAGCGCTGGCACGTCCAGCCGCCCATGGCTTCCAGGCAGTTCAGCGGGTCGTGCGTGTCCCACAGCGCCAGCCCCAGCGGCTCAAATACCTTGAAGTAGGTCCAGCTCAAGACCTTCAGGACCCATAGGCGGGGCTTGTGAAATTCGGCCAGATAAAGCTTGCCGCCAGGTGCCAGAAGGCGGCCAGCCTCCGCCATGGCCTGAATTTTCATGGGGTGGGGCAACTCATGCAGCAGAAAGAACAGGATGTTGGCTTGCGCAATTCCATCCTTCTGGTTCATGGCGGTGGCATTGCTTTCGATGTATTCCATGGTGCCGGCGTACTGGCCCAGTTTGCTGCGCGCGTGCGTGAGTTCGTTTTGCACAACATCTGCTACCAGTACCCGATTGGCACCGGCCTTGACCGAGGCATCCACCACGCGCGGTATGACGTTGCCAAACGCACAGGAGGTGATCAGGACCGTCTTGTTCTTCAGATTGCTGGCCTCCAGGTCGCCCACAATCTTCGACACCAGACGGTGGTACTGGAACAGGAGAATGGCCGAAATGATGGGCTGAAAGTCGACCAGCTTGATCAATCCCATATTCGAGTAGATCGGATACACGTGGGATGTATCGCTCTGGTTTGATGACAGACTGCGCAACAACAGGGCTCCGCGGGTCACCACAAAGAAGAACAGACCGGTGGCTACCAGCAAAAAGACCAAGGCGAAAAGCCCGTTCATCATCCACGCATTCATCGACATGCTCCAAAGTAAAGACCGGGGGAAAGTAAGCAGGAAACGACGCGCCAAAGTGCGGACAAGGAATGTTCCACACCACAATAGTTGGACGGTGGTCGTAGGTTCAGCATAGGTTTGACGAGTCCAACCCCGACACTGGTTCCACGGTCAGGGTGTCTTGCATCCCCAACCTGTCCCGATTGGCTACTTCGCCGCATGGGGGAGGCCCGTCATCAAACATTTACTCGCATGGAACCGAGTGTGCCACAGGAGAAGGCCGATTCTACCCCCGCTATGTTTGAGTGCCCATTTCGTGCAACTCTGTGCGTGGCATGAGATGCGGCATTGCCCCTCTGACTCTGGGCTGCAGGGCATTGGATTCATGCGTTCGCAAAGTGGTTGCCGGTCTTAGCCAGTTGGGAGGTGCCTCATGCCGAACCACGAACTTGAGGACAACCAACAGCACGTCAATGTGATGGCCGCAGGGACCTTGCCCCTGAAAAACGGACTCCATCGCTGCCGCAATACGCACGGCTGTGGCCATCTGGTTGGCCAACTCGGGCGAGGAATGGTGACTCCTGTCAATTGCTGCGCTTCTTGCGTTCCATCATGCGCCAGACAAATGGCGTGAAGATAAGTTGCATCGCCAACTCCATCTTGCCGCCGGGCACCACAATGGTGTTGGCACGGCTCATGAAACTGCCGTCAATCATGCTGCGCAGGTACTGAAAATCGATCCCTTTTGGTTTCGCAAAGCGGATCACCACCATGCTTTCGTCAGGCGAGGGGATGTCTCGCGAGATGAACGGATTGCTGGTATCGACCATCGGAACCCGCTGGAAGTTGACGTGGGTATGCTGGAACTGCGGCACGATGTAATTCACGTAGTCTGGCATGCGACGCAAAATGGTGTCGGTTACTGCCTCTGTGGTGTAGCCCCGCTGCTTCTTGTCTCGGTAGAGTTTCTGAATCCACTCCAAGTTGATGACAGGAACAACTCCAATAAGCAAGTCAGGATGTTGCGCGATGTTGATCTCCGGTGTCACTATGGCCCCGTGCAGGCCTTCGTAGAACAGCAAGTCAGTAGCTTCTGATACGTCTTCCCACGGTGTAAAAGTGCCTGGTTGCTGCTGAAACGGTGCAGCTTCCTCGGAGTCGTGCAGATACTTGCGCCTCTTGCCCGTGCCTGTGTCAGCATAGTTTCGGAAAAGTGCTTCCAGCTCAGGAAACAGGTTGTTCTCTGGGCCGAAGTGGCTAAAGTTTCTGTTGCCAAGTTTTTCCGCCTCAGCCAGTCGGACCTTCATCTCGACTCGATCGTGACGGTGAAAACTATCGCCTTCGATGATGGCTGCGTTGATTCTTTCGCGTCGGAAAATGTTTTCAAATGTGCGGGTTACCGAAGTGGTCCCCGCACCGCTGGAGCCGGTGATGGCAATGATGGGATGGCGCTCAGACATGGGACTGTCTCCGTAGTTAATAAAAAATACTGTAGAAAATGGCTCTAAGCTTCTAAAACGTTGCGTGGGCAGCTATCAATATTGAAGCACCCTAGTCGCGAAACAGGCTTCGCTCTGCGAACAGTGGATTGATCATCTCGCTCCTGGCAGGCTCGGTGTGGTAGCGTTCAATGCGCTCGACCTCGTTTTTTGAGCCAAATACCAGACCAATTCGCTGATGCAATGCGGTCGGCTGCACGTTTAGCACCGGCTTCTCGCCAGTGCTCGCGCGCGCGCCGGCCTGTTCCATGACCATGCCGATGGGATTGGCCTCGTAGAGCAGGCGAAGCCGACCCGGCTTGGCGGCGTCCTTGGTGTCGCGCGGGTACAAGAAGACACCCCCACGCATAAGAATGCGGTGAGCTTCTGCCACCATGCTGGCAATCCAGCGCATGTTGAAGTCTTTACTGCGCGGGCCGGTTTTTCCGGCAAGACACTCGTCTACATAACGCTTGACCGGTGCCTCCCAGAATCGGCTGTTGGACGCATTGATCGCGAACTCATGGGTGTCGACAGGCACCTGGATGTCGCGGTGGGTGAGCATAAATTCACCGAGGTTGGGATCCAAGGTAAAGCCTGCCACGCCATTTCCCACGGTTAGGACCAGCATTGTGGTCGGGCCGTAGAGTGCATAGCCTGCTGCGACCTGCGTAGTGCCCGGCTGGAAGAAATCCGCTTCAACAACGTCGCGGCCAGTCTCCAACACCTCTTTGGGGGCGCGCAAGATGCTGAAAATGCTCCCAACTGTCATATTTACATCGATGTTGCTGGATCCATCCAATGGGTCAAACACCAACAGGTACTTGCCGCGAGGCTGATGATTTGGAATCTGGAACGGATGCTCCAATTCTTCCGATGCCATGCCAGCCAGGTGCCCACCCCACTCGTTGAGGCGGGTGAAGTACTGATTGCTCAGGACATCGAGTTTTTTTTGCGTCTCACCTTGGACGTTGACTGAGTCACTTCCCTGTGCATCGTGGTTTCCGAGTACCCCCCCCAACTCACCATACGCCACGGCACCTGCTATTGCTTTGCAAGCCAATGCCACGTCGAGCACCAGCGCATTGAAGTCCCCTCGGGCGTTGGGAAATCGACGGCGCTGCTCAATGAGGTACTGCGTCAGGGTAAATCTGTGTGAGAACGGCATGGGGGATGTCTCCGTATTACTGAATTGGGTTGAAAAATATCAGCTCTGACGGGCCGCTGAGCGTAGTGCTGCCATCACACTTTGGTAACCACCGTCCGTGTCTGGAGCACCAAATACCGCGCTTCCTGCGACAAAGGTATCCGCTCCTGCTGCCGCTATCTGGCCAATGTTGTCCGTCTTCACCCCTCCGTCGACTTCGAGCAGGATGGGTTGACCGCCATTTGCGGTATGTGTATCAATGCGTTGGCGCGCCGCATGCAGTTTTGCCAGCGTCGAAGGGATGAACCTTTGCCCTCCAAACCCTGGGTTCACGCTCATTAGCAGTACCATGTCGAGGCGGTCCATTACATGGTTCATCCAATCCAGCGGCGTGGCAGGATTCAGTGCAATCCCGGCCTTGCAGCCGTGATCACGAATGAGTTGCAGGGTGCGGTCCACGTGACGGCTGGCTTCGGGATGAAAGGTGATGATGTTTGCGCCAGCCTTTGCAAACAACGGAATCAGTGCATCGACCGGTTCCACCATCAAATGCACATCGATATCGATTGTGACGTGAGGGCGAATCGCTTCGCAGAGCATTGGTCCGATAGTGAGATTGGGCACGAAGTGGTTGTCCATGACATCAAAGTGCACCAGATTGGCACCCGCGGCTTCAATGGCTCGTACCTCTTCACCCAAACGAGCAAAGTCCGCCGAAAGAATGGAAGGCGCTATCAAGTGTGGATGAGCACTGTTTTTGGGGGCTGGTTTCATTTTTTCGTCACAGTCAAAATCAAGGGTAGGAGCCGCGGTGGTCATTGGCAACGAGCGCATGTTCTGCGAGGTCTGCATGCCACTCGTGAAGATCTGCCAACGTGATTCGCTCCAGGTTAGGAAGAACGCGCAAAGCGCCTGCGAAATCGTGGTCTTCGGTAAAGGCATTGGTGGTGATGACCGTGGCCAAGCCGGATGCCATAGCTGCTCTGAGTCCGTTGGCAGAGTCCTCGAACGCCAAACAGTGCGCCGGGTCCAACTTCATTCGCCGCAATGTCTGTAGATAAACTTGAGGATGAGGCTTTTTCAAAGGGGCGGTGCTGGCATCCTCAATAACCTGAAAGTAGTGTAACCAGTCAAGTCCGATGGCTTCGCGCAATAGTGCGGATATGTTTGTCGGCGAAGTTGTAGTTGCGATGGCTAGGCGCATGCCTTTCACGTGGGCTTCCTCGATCAATCGAAGTACGCCGGGACGAAGTTTGACTTCGCCGTTGTGAACCGCTCGTCCATATATGGCAGTCTTGAGTTCATGCATGCAGTTCACAACGTCTTGCTTGGCGCTGCTGCTGATCTGCTTGATGTCAGGTTGGACTTGTTGCCAGTAGTGAAAAATGCGTTCTTTGCCTCCCGAAATACCCAGCAATTGTTTGTAAGTGGGTTCATCCCAGACCCAATCACGCCCGACCTCCAGAAAGGCTTGGTTGAAGGCGGCACGATGTGCGCTTTCGGTATCCGCCAGGGTGCCGTCAACATCGAAAATTAGGGCTTTGAGCATGTGCGAAGTACTTCTCAGGGGCGGAATATAGAGTTCAGATCAGTCACAATGGATTTACTGTAGTCCCCAAAACACATAAACTCAAATAATTATTTATTAATTAACTATCAGATATAACTGATATATAAGTAGATGGCCAACTACACGCTCAAACAGATTCAGACATTCATCGAGGTAGCAAGAGAAAGCTCAGTCACCAAAGCAGCTGAGCGATTGTTTGTGACGCAACCGGCGGTTTCTATGCAGTTGCGTCAACTTGAAGATGCGTTTGGCATAGCGCTGGTGGAATCTGCTGGTCGAAACATTCGTTTGACCGACGCAGGCGAGGCGTTCCTGGTCCACGCGGTGGCAGCCACCGGGAAACTCAAGGACCTGGAGGCCGTAATGGCTGAGCACGTGGGGCTCAAGAAGGGCCGCATTCATTTGGCAGTCGTGAGCACCGCCAAATACTTCGTTCCTATGCTCTTGGTGCGCTTTTCGAAACTGTTCCCAGGCGTTGAGGTCACGCTCAACATCGATAACCGGGAAAATGTATTGGGTATGCTGGCACGAAACGACGCTGATCTTGTCGTTATGGGGCGTGCCCCAAAGACATTGGAATGCGAAGCAGTCCCTTTTGCTACCAACCCCTTAAGCATCGTTTCTGCACCAGACCATTTGCTGTCGCGCCGAAAGCGCCTTCCTTTCAGCGCACTGGCAGATTTCGGATTTGTCGTGCGAGAACAGGGGTCGGGTACGCGAGCAGCCATGGAGCGATTGTTTGCGCAGAACGAAGTACCGCTAAAGGTGGTCATGGAGATGCCAAGCAACGAAACGATCAAACAGGCTGTCATGGCGGGCATGGGGTTGAGCTTTCTGTCGCTCCGTACTGTGCGACATGAGCTGGCTGCAGGGCATATCGCTTTGGTCGATGTCACCGGAATGCCACTGGTAGGGAACTGGTATGTAACCCATCTGAGTCAAAGGCGCTTATCACCCGCTGCGAATGCGTTCAAGGCGTTCCTCGTTGAGCAGGGTGGCCCGCTGATTGATGGGTGGGCTTAGGATTGATTTTTAGAAATAAGAAAAAAGTTATGTAATAGAAAAAATAATTTACTTTTATTGATGTGAATATCTTTCTATAGTGCGTTAGCACGATCTAAAGGCAAGGCAGTCGGGTTTGCTTCAACCGTGTTTTAGTTAGCGTTTCACAATCAATGGAGAATTCACATGGACCAAAGCTTTCGCTACGCCGACCTGAGTTTGAAAGAATCAGACTTGATTCAAGGTGGTCGCCACATTCTTGTGGCCTACAAAATGGCTCCGAAGTCCGGCCACGGCTATGTGGAGGCAGCAGCCCACTTTGCAGCCGAGTCGTCGACCGGTACCAATGTGGAAGTCTCGACCACCGACGACTTCACCCGCGGTTTGGATGCACTTGTTTACCACGCTGATGAAGCAACCGAGGACATGCGCATTGCCTATCCGATCGAATTGTTTGACCGCAACGTCACCGACGGTCGCTTCATGCTGGTGTCGTTCCTTACTTTGGTGATTGGCAATAACCAGGGCATGGGCGACATCAAACACGCCAAGATGATTGATTTCTACATGCCTGAGCGGGTAATCCAGATGTTCGATGGCCCGGCAAAGGATATTTCAGACCTGTGGCGCATTTTGGGTCGCCCGATCAAGGATGGCGGTTACATTGCGGGCACCATCATCAAGCCCAAGTTGGGTTTGCGTCCTGAGCCATTCGCCCAGGCAGCCTACCAATTCTGGTTGGGTGGCGACTTCATCAAGAACGACGAACCCCAAGGCAATCAGGTATTTGCTCCGATCAAGAAGGTGTTGCCGCTGGTGTACGACTCTCTCAAGCGGGCACAAGACGAGACGGGGCAGCCAAAGTTGTTTTCGATGAACATTACGGCCGATGACCATTACGAAATGTGCGCAAGAGCTGACTATGCACTAGAAGTATTTGGCCCGGATGCTGACAAACTTGCCTTTCTTGTAGACGGTTTTGTGGGCGGCCCAGGCATGATTACCACCGCTCGCCGTCAGTATCCCGGTCAGTACTTGCATTACCACCGTGCGGGTCACGGCATGATTACATCTCCTTCTGCCAAGCGCGGCTACACGGCGTTTGTGCTTGCCAAAATGAGTCGCCTGCAGGGTGCTTCCGGAATTCATGTAGGCACCATGGGCTACGGAAAAATGGAAGGCGAGGGGGACGACCGTATCGTTGCGTACATGATTGAGCGCGACGAGTGCCAGGGGCCGGTGTATTTTCAGAAATGGTACGGCATGAAGCCCACCACTCCCATCATCTCCGGTGGCATGAACGCACTGCGCCTGCCAGGCTTTTTCAAGAACCTCGGGCACGGCAACGTGATCAACACCGCCGGTGGCGGAGCGTACGGTCACATCGACAGCGCGGCAGCTGGAGCGATTTCGCTTCGGCAGTCCTACGATTGCTGGAAGACTGATTCAGATCCGATTGAGTTTGCCAAAGAGCATCGGGAATTCGCCAGGGCATTTGTATCTTTTCCTGGCGATGCCGACAAGCTGTATCCCGGTTGGCGTGAAAAGCTTGGCGCGCATTGCTAAGGAGTACGGTGGCGGCATGGCCGCATATGCTGAGCTTGCCGGATGCTACTCAACTGCCTATTCGTTGAATGTGTTTTGCTAATGCGGGTGCCACCAGCGCTGGCTGCTTCAGCCACGAGTAGTGATCTATAGCAACACCCGCGGTATCCGAAGCACTCCAATTCCAGTGCGTCGCGGAACGGATTGGAATTTTGTCGAGCAACGCTTTTGCCGCAGGGAGCGGTGCCCACAAATCAGCTGCAAAGGTAATGGCCAGCACAGGAACGTGGAGTGAGCGCAGTAAATGCTCGTAGTCCAACTCTGATCCGACTGGGCGGTATTCTCCGGTCCACGCAACATGGCTCCAGTCACGCATCAAACCGGCGGCTTCACGACCGCCAAATCCAACTCGGGAGCCAGGGAAGTAACCAAACAGTTGGCCAGCAATACCTGAAATTGACGCCAGGAAAAGTACTCCCCAGCGCAGTTTGCCGCGATAGCAGCGCAGCTCCACGCTACCGCTGGCGACCAGCACGACTCCGGTGATCCCTTGCGAGTCGGACGCGGCTCCGAGCAGTGCCATCTGCCCGCCCAGGCTGTGCCCGCCCAGCCAGATCGGCGCATGGGGGAGGGCTTTGCGTACCGCTTTGATCAGCGCTGGCAGATCAATTTCCAGCAGATGCCGGTAACCGAAGTCGCTTGAACGACCGGCTCGCACAGAGCTGCTTTCAATGCCACGCCAGTCGGGTGTGCACACCTGTACGCCTTGCGCGGACATCTCCCGACCAAAGTGGCGGTAGACCTTTGCCGGCGTTCCCAATGCAGACAGAAAGATGAGCACAGGCTTACTGGAATCGTCCATGGGATAGACCGTCGCATTAAAGCGGTGCTGATCGGACGCTGTGATAATAATGGAGTGCGGTTCTGCCATGGGTTGTCGCTAAGCGAAGTATGCGGTGCAGCGTATCTGACTGCAGACGCTGGACCATTAGAGCTAGGTGAATTCAACCCGCAGAGAAGTGAGCGGCGAGTCAAATTCGGCGGACCAGTGCTGACCGGGTAAAACCGGCCAGGCATCGGTCCAAGTTCCGGTGGTGACAACATCGCCTGGCATGAGATCGGGAGCACCAGGGCAGGTTCTGAGTTCCTGCAGGAAGTGGCGCAGCGCCAATAGCGGGCTGTCGAGCACGTTCGACCCGCTACCTTGCTCGACCAAATTGTCACCCAGCAAAAGCTTCACCCGGGTGACTGCAAGAAGCTCGCTGAGATGGGTTGCGCTGCGTGCGATCTCATGAACCGCAACCTTGCGTCCCACCAGCAGACGAGCATGAAGACCGCCGTCTGCCACCGTGTCCGCAGCCTTGAATGTCCAGTCGGGAAGGTGCGATTGAACAATCTCAAAACCTGGTGCAACCCAATCCAGGGCGCTGTACAGGTCGTCCACAGACGCATTGAGTGCAGGAGTGGCCTTCAGGCCAAACACTGCTTCCGGTTCAAGGCGTGGCTGACAGGTGCTGGCCAGGGCGATGGTTCCCTGATCGTCACAGTAGGTCAGGGTAGTGTCATAGACGCTACCCCAGATGGGACCGAAGACGTTGTATCGCTGCCAGATGTTTCGGTTGGTAAAGCCGACTTTATAGCCCATGGGGCGTTCGCCACGTGCGATTCGCAGCGCGCGCACGGCAAGGGCGTTCCGATACGCTTCTGTAACGTCGAACGATCGCTCCCCGCTGGGTGCCGAGGGCCAAAGCTCACCGGAGTCACAGTGCGCAAGAATTGTTACAGGATTCACTGAATTGCCCTCGAAATCCGCATGAACACTGATTTCTCACCATTGAGGTTGACGAGCCTGATCCCGGCACTGGCTCCACAGTTAGGGCTGCTTGGTTCCCCACCTGACCCGGTTGGCCGCTTGGTCATGGGAGAGCCATCACATCAAAAAACCCCTGCGTTTCCCTCTGGGAATCGCTACGTGATGGTATCAAGACATTTCCTCTCTGACAAGAAATTGTGCGATAAATAATTGCGATTGGTGCAGTTGACGGTACGCCAGTCTTTTCGGTTAGGTGTTACAGCCACATGCTACAGAAAATGCTCAAAAGGCGCGTCGATATTCGTCTGCTTTCTGATCGCGCAAGACGACGTTACACCCCCCCATGCGGACCAAGACGCTCGACCCCCGAGGGCATAGAGTCTCATACGGATTCCTCTTCGCACACGCTGGCCATTTCACCCATCGACCCATAATCAATTTCGGTTCAGCATCACGGTTCGTAAATGACAAATATTTTCTTTGTGGGTGTGACCACTTCCCATGTACCCACAAAGCCGCGTGGGATCACAAAATGCTCACCCTTTGTCACCGTTACCGCAATGCCCAGGTTGTCAGTGATGATGCTAGTGCCTTCAAGAATGTTGCAGTACTCTTCTTCCGTGTAGATGACCCGCCACTTCCCTACTGCGCTGCACCATATTCCAGACATAAACTTCTTGCAGGCATCGGTGTAATGCATCCAGACCGTTTGCTTTGGATTTCCCTCGATCAGTTTCTCTGGTGCAAGGAAATACTCCTCTGGAATTGCGTCGGATTCGGTGAGCTTGAGGATTGGCATGACACCATCATACTTTCGCATGTTGGACTGAAACGCTGATGGGGATACCGACATGATGGACGCGGAGAGTGACATGAGGGGCATGTGGTTCCATTTGGTAGCCAGTTCACCCTCCGCGGATCACATGCTGAGAACCCCCATGTGCTTCAGCAGATAAGGAGGGGTGTACCTTTCATTTCTACAGAATTTTTGAAACGCATTGATCAGATACTACGTACAGGTACTGCCCCTCGGAAGTATTGGATCAACAACTGTTACTTGCAAACTGCTAAACCGGGTCAAACTATGGGGTCTCACTTACGAAGGTCAACGAGCCGCATTGATGAAAAGTAAACAACTGCATGCCGAGCTAGACACGCTGGTAGCCACACAGGCGGGGCTAATGGCAATAGTCGGCTCCCTCATGGCTACTCATCCCGAATATGAGCGATTCCAGCTTCACCTGACCGGACTCTTGGAAATCTTGCTGAACGGATCGGCTGGAGTAACCTTTACCGAGATGCAGCGTCAGCAAGCGCGTGACTTTGTTGAGACGTTGCAGCAGCTACACAAAGCACCTCCAACAAATCCGCTCCAGTCACTGTTGGATTTATAGAATGAACAGCAGCCTAATCGATGTCTAAATGTAAGAGATCGTAAATTCAAGCAGAAACACACTATCTGATCTTGAGAGTGCATCTGGTGCCGCCGATAATCCGGGTTCAGAAACACAAATTGCACCATGCGACTACGAAATAGCTTTTGGGCCATGCTGGGCCGTAACGTTGATCTGACACCTGTGAAGGTTGTGGAGTCGGTGCGCCTTGCTATGTTGGGTGCAGTTGAAGATCACTGCGGTGTCCAGTGGGATCACCTTCATGACCGAATCACTCTAGCCAACGACCTAGCAACGCTTTGGTACATGAGGTCTGACTTGGTGAACGCAATATCCTCAACCAAAGGCGAAGCCATAGCGAGAGATTGTGTAACGAAGATCACGCCACTTTTCAGAGGTTATCAACCGGGTGGGCGGTGAATTGTGACACCACCGGGGTATGCTGGACACAGAGAGTGACCCCCGGGTGCCTAGGGATTTGATGATTATGGTCCACGCCCGAGCGGGCTGAGACGTTACATGCGGATGAAACAGCAAACTCTCGCCATGGCAGCCTATCAGACGTTTGAGAACTACCGCAAGCCGACACGGCGTGATGAGTTCCTCAAGTCCAAGGAAGCAATAGTTCCGTGGTCTGCGTTGTGTGAAGTCATCGAACCCTACTACCCCAAAGCCGGCAATGGCCGCCCACCCATTGGTCTGGAGCGCATGGTACGAATCCATTTCATCCAACACTGGTTCAACCTTGCCGATCTGGCCTGCGAAGAGGCGCTCTACGACAGTGCAAGCCTGCGCCGCTTTGTAGGCATTGACCTTGGACGTGAGCCTGTGCCTGACTCCACAACCATCACCAAGTTTCGCAAGCTTCTCAACGACCACAAGCTTGGAGAGGCTCTGTTTGCCCAAGTTGGATGGGAACTGCAAGCCAGAGGCTTCAAGGTCAATACCGGCACTATCGTGGATGCCACCATCATCGGAGCACCGAGTTCGACCAAGAATGCGGACAAGGCAAGGGACCCAGATATGCACCGGACCCGCAAGGGAAATCAGTGGTATTTCGGAATGAAGTTGCACATCGGTGTGGATAGCCAAAGCGGCCTGGCCCACAGCGCGGTGGTGACAGCAGCCAACGTTCATGACAAGCATCCCTTGCCTGATTTGCTGCACGGCAATGAGCAACGTGTCTATGGTGACTCGGCCTATGCCAGCCAGAAGGAACTGATCGCGGCCAAGGCCCCCAATGCCAAAGACTTCACCAACCAGCGCTCTCGCTACGCCGGGATCATCGACGAGGCGGTACGTGCAAAGAACCGCAACAAGTCAAGAATTCGTTCACGCGTTGAGCATGTCTTTGGTGTGGACAAGCATTTATGGGGATTTGGCAAGGTGCGCTACCGTGGCCTACAGAAGAACACCACGAGGGCTTTCACTGCCTTGGCGCTGGCCAACATCTGCCTCGCTCGACAAGAGCTCATGGCACAGGTGCGTCCATGAAGCGAGAAATCGGGGCTAGCAGCCCGTCAAGCACCCCTGCGAGGCACCAAATTAACCGAGATTTGACCCGGATTTCGGCAAACTCGATGCCAACCTCACTTGGCAGCGATTTGCGCCTACTTGTTCACCGTAGCCCTAAAGCCGTGTTTATGTCAATCGACTGGCGTTGGCAGAGCTTTGCACAGCTTTCAGGTGAAGATCTGTATGCAGTGCTGGCGGCACGACAGCAGGTATTCCTTCTGGAGCAGAAGTGCTTTTATCCGGACATGGACGGTCTGGACCAGGACTCGCATCACCTGCTCGGCTGGCGCACAGTTGACGGCAAACGCCAACTCGCCGCCTACCTGCGTTGCGTAGCGCCTGGGTCAAAGTACGCTGAGATGTCTCTTGGACGCGTGCTAACAACTGCGCACAATCGCGGCGCGGGCATCGGACGCGAACTGTTGGTCGTGGGTATCGCGCACGCAGAACGCCAGCATCCCGGTCATCGCATCCGTATCGGCGCTCAACTGTACCTGGAGCGCTTCTACTCGGCCCTGGGTTTTCAGAGCGCTTCTGATCCGTACGATGACGATGGAATCATGCACATAGAGATGCTTCGCTGATGCCTGAGTCAAGGCCTGCAGTGCAGCGATAAGAGTCGCTCCAAAGGGGCTGCTTCCTGGCACGCCAATATCGCTCTTTTTTTTGCCTATCCGGCGCCTCTTGTGGCGAACGCACGATACTCGCTAGTTTCACGCTAAACAATACTCGCACATGACTCACCACGCCAGCCGACTCAAGGTGCTTGGTGCCGGAATATTCAGTCTGATTTTGGCATTGGGCGTGGCTCGCTTTGCCTACACCCCGTTGCTACCACTCATGCAACTACAAGCCGGTTTAGGTGTGGCTGCGGCAGGAGGGTTGGCCGCTATCAACTATGCGGGATATTTGAGCGGTGCACTAATCGCATCTCGCATCAACAGCCTGGTGCTCAAGGATCGCCTTTACCGAATTGGCATGGTGCTGGCCGTTATCAGTACGTTGGCGATGGGGTTAAGTACGAATGTAATGGTGTGGGCGCTGTCCCGTTATGTAGCAGGGCTGACCAGCGCCGCGGCAATCCTGCTGGGCACCGGCCTAATCATGAATTGGCTCATCCGCCACAACCACCGCAGCGAGATGGGCATCCACTTTGCGGGCATTGGGTTGGGCATTGCCGGTTGTGCTGGTGCTGTGATGCTGTTCACTCCATCGCTTGACTGGCGCGAGCAATGGTTTGCATTTACTGCGGTAGGCAGCTTGCTGCTAGTGCCTGCGCTGCGTTGGTTGCCGCCTCCAGACCCAAGTGGCTATACCAGCAGTGGTCAGAAGTTGCAGGACAAGCCACCGAGCCCGCTGTATCTGCGTGTATTCATGGCCGCATACTTTTGTGCAGGCTTTGGCTTTGTTGTGAGTGTGACCTTCATCGTGGCCATAGTGAACCAATTGCCTGGCTTGAATGGATGGGGCAATCTGGCGTTCTTAGCCATTGGCATCGGGGCCGCCCCAGCCTGCATCAGCTGGGACTTGATTGCCCGGCGCACGGGTGACCTGAACGCACTCATTTTGGCTGGCGTGCTGCAGGTGGTGGGCATATTGATGCCGGTTTTGGTACCTGGGTTTTGGGCAGCGATGCTGGGCTCTTTGCTGTTTGGCGGCACCTTTATCGGGATGGTCAGCCTTGTGCTGACTATGGCAGGGCGCTACTACCCGACCATGCCCGCAAAGATGATGGGAAAGATGACGCTTTCCTATGGCGTTGCGCAAATCATTGGACCGGCGATAACCGGCTTGCTTGGAGCAAAGTTTGGCAGCTATAACGCCAGCCTGTATGTGGCGGCTGGAGTCATGCTGCTGGGTGTCGGGCTGCTGTTCGTGCTCAAGGCAGTGGAGCGGCTTGATACGCAGGGGGGTGAGGTCAGTCGTTAAAGAAGGACTGGTTGGACAAAATGGGTATGGATTCACTCAATTGGATCTACCTTGGGTGATTACTTCAAGGTGTACAACTCAAAACACGCCTGGCCTGGCATTCTTGAGTCGCCGGGTGCTACATCGGGAAATTCGTAGCGCCCGCCCTGGTTGGCAAAACCGCTGGCCGAGACCAGCCAGTTCAGTTCGCCGCTTTGCCCACCCGTGCTGGCACGCAAGCGCACTGCGTCCTGACTGCCGACGTCAGCAGCGAGTTCTGCGCGGCCAATGCTTTCACCCGAACGCGTTATCAGGTTGATAACGCCGAACAAAGCGTTACCACCATACATCGAGGCACCTGGTCCGCGGATGATCTCGATGCGCTCCACTAGATCAAGGTCGAGAGGAAAACTCTCACCCGCCATCACGCTGTCGTAGATATTGTCATTCAGGCTGCGCGGCCAGAACGTCAGCGAGATTGCGCCAGCCGAAACGACGAATATCCTCTCGCGACACCACGGTAACGGCTGAGGGCGCGGCACTGGCGGTTTGGGCGTATTTCGAGGCGCTTGTGACTTCGACGTTCATCAAGTCTTCGAGTGATAGAGCAGCGAGTTCCTCGACGGCTTCAATTGGTTGTTTGACTGATTTTGGAACCATGCGGGTCGACATGAACAGCCGCAGTCCTGTAGCGAAATGAGATTCCACATTGCTAACACTCGTTCCCTCACATCGACCAGCGGCTATCTGGTCCAGAACTGCGGTTCGGTTGCACCCCCCACTGACCAGAACCTGTCGTTTGGAAGATCATCAAAAATGCTCAGACAAATCCCAAATTGCGTGCACCAACATCGTAATTCTGCAGGTTAGGCAAAACTGTCAGTAGGTCAGCGCTAGACACTCCGAACCATTTGCCAAGGGTTGCTGCATATTGGTCCACCGATGTTGTGGGCAAAAGTCGTCCCTGACCCACATCATCAGGGCCGTTATCGGCTACAACGGGTGGCGCACCAAAGAAGCGCCGCCCGTTGACCGCACCACCCAAAATGAAATGCATACTGCCCCAACCATGGTCTGAACCATCGTTGTTTCCACTCAAGGTTCGCCCAAAATCCGAGGTAGTGAAGGTGGTCACCTGGTTTGCCACCCCCAACTCCTGGGTCGCTGCCTGAAATGCGGCCAACGCGTTTGCAACGGAGGTCAGGAGTCCAGGATGGACTGTGGTGAGGCCATCATGGGTATCAAAACCTCCCATGGAGACAAAGAACACCTGCCGCTTGGCACCTAACGCGTTGGCACTGGCAATCATCCGCGCAACCATTTTGAGCTGATCACCCAGATTATTGCTCGTCGGGAAAGGCGTAGTGATGGAACTGCTCGGGACCAAGTTGCTGGTAAGCATTGCGCTGGCATCAATGGAGCGTTTAGTGACCCGCGTTAGCTCAGACTCCATCAAATGACTGCGAGACTGCGTAATGACGGACTGCAATGCTGCGGAGCAATTGGCGGAGCCAAATAAGGGAGTGGTTAAAGCCTTCAACGGGACCGACCCAGAGGTTGACATCTGGTACTGAACGGCCGTGTTGCCAGATAGGTAGACCGCGTTGCCAGAGACATTGATGCATGTAAACGTAGCGCTGCCGTTGCCTGCCTGGAACAGGTCACCCATGCGTCCGCCCCAACCGGAGGTAGCACCCTCTGGGGCTGAAGACTGCCACACCGACTGCTGGTCATTGTGAGAAAACAGCTTGGGTGGCAAAGGCACTGTTTTCGCCAGGTACTGCGTCTTCGTCGTTGGTTGGATCAATGTACCCACATTCAGCAGTACCGCCATCTGCCCGGCATCAAATAGCGGCAGCAATGGGGCCAGTTCCGGTGCCAGTGCATATTGGCGACCATTTGCCAAGGCAGTGGACGGGGTGAGAATCGTCGATGCCAATGCGGTACGTGTATAGGCCATCGTGGGGCGCAGACCGTTGTAAGCGTTGTAATTGCTCTGGTCGTAGGGAATCAAGGTATTGCCGTAGTCATTTCCTCCGTACAGAAAGACACAAACCAGCGCCTTGTAGTCGCTCGCGGTTGCTGCCGCAGCTTCGCCAAGGGAGGCCAGGTTCAAAGCCCATGGCATCGCCACCCCGGCAACCGACAGGGCAGACGCGCGTTGCAAGAAGGCGCGACGGGAAGCATTCATGTTGGCAGGAGTCTTCATGGCAGTCGTTCCTACTTCAATACCTGAAACTCGGGCGCCGCCATCACCAGGATCAGCGCGGCGTACACCCGATTTGCGCGAGCTGAAGCGGTGCCGCTGGGCATGCTGTCCAATGCACCCTTGAAGGTGGCAATCGTTCCGACTCCTACCTGTCCCGCCGCAATGACGGTATTGATCTCATCGAGCAGCGCCTGTGCATTGGCTGCCAGTGGCAGCAAGGCTGTGTAGTCTGCCTTGACGTCGCCCACTCCCACGCTGATGACACCTTGCATGTAGTTGACGTACCCCACGACAGAAGACTCGTTGGATAGCTGAAACTCAGGTGCCACCAAGGAGGACCGAGACAAGGAACTGTTGGGTGGTACGTAGCCGGGGCGAAAGAAATTGAATACGGTCGGAGAGCGCAAAGGACTCTGTCCCAAGCGAGTGGCCGGATCGGAAGTGTCACCGATGGCCCACGCATCGCTTGGGGACGTTGCAGCATAAGCTCGAGCCCACGCTGTGAAACGAAGCATGGGTTCACGCAGTTTGCCAAATGTGGTGCTAGTCAGACTTGCTGAATCGCGGGCCTCATCATCGAGCAAGATCGAACGAACAACCGCCTTCAGGTTACCTTTGACTCCCGTGCCGTCATTCTGGAAGACATTAGCCACCCGCTGTACATAGGCTGGGCTTGGATTACTGGTCACCAAACGCTGAATTAGCTGTTTGCTCACAAAAGGCGACACATTTGGGTGGGCAAAGATGATGTCCAAGGCCGCGGTCAGGCAGTCCGCGCCGTTGAGCCCGGCGGAAACAGTGGCACCTAAAAATGTTGAAGCGCCGGTCTCGTGGCGGGATGCAACCTGAACCATGGGCCGGCGCTGGTAGTCTGGCGTATTCGTCCCCGTACCGGACGTGTCCCAATCCCAACCAGTAAACACCCGCGCCAGACCTGTGATGTCACTGAGCGCATAAGTTTCTTGCTGCTGCCCACCCGAAAAAGCAGGAGTCCCATCCATATTGAGCTTGAGCAGGCCGATCGTGAAAAGCTGCATGACCTCGCGGGCATAGTTCTCATCGGGCAACGCACCGGTGGCAGCGTTGTATTTGACATTGCCACGAAAAGTAAGGAACTCCCCCATGGCAGGACTGGTAGAAACCTGCTGGAGCAATGTCCGGTAGTTTCCAAAAGCATTGTGCTCCAGAATGTCCAGATAGTTCGCTGCAGAAAATGCACGCCACCCCCCTGACAAGCTGGTGATGGAGACGACAAGAATTTCGGACAACGCTAGTGTGACCCGCTGACGCAGGGTGTCGGGAGAAGCGAGCAACTTGCGCCAAACGCAAGCATCAAAGCCAGTGGTGCCATTTTTGTAGGCATTGTTAACGCCTGTGGCGTCGTACCCTTTGCTGACCAACCAGTCACACCGACTCATGGATTGAGGGGTTGCGAATTGAGCATCAAGCCAAGCTGCATACCCGCCCGACTGAATGTTGGCGATGTGAGTGCGGTCTGCTCCCATGGATGCCTGAGCCAGAAATCGCGAAGCCTCCTCCGCTGTAGCTTGCACAGGTGTGGGTGTGGGTGTGGGGGTGGGTGTGGGTATTTGCGATACCGGGGCGACCTCGCCACCACCACCGCAGGCCGAAAGCAAAAGAGCTGCCAATGAAGCGGAGCTCAGGTCCTTGTACGGACGATTTGCTGCATCTACGTTCAACGGTGCACCATAGGCTGCTGGATCGACGTCCAAAATCTCGATGTTCATAAGTGCGTCCTGAAAAATGGAATGATTGCAGCCCGCTGAACTGTTGTCACCGTTGGACTATGAGTGCCGACCCCAAGGACCCATTCGGCGCATCGCCGACCGGTCAAACCAAAGGTCTTAACGACAATCAGAGCCTGCAGGTTCCCATCGATGAGGTTCTGATTGACAAGAATTTAGCTGTTCAGTTGCCAGTGGCACCCGCTGGTGCAGCCGTATGTTTGTTGTGCTTCTGCTTGTGAATTGCTTGACTGTCTCGGTTGGCCTCGCGCTGAAGCTTCTTACGCTCTGCAACTGTCACCTTACCATCAGACTTGGCTGCAGCTTCGTCAGCCGCCAGTTTGGCCTCACGCTTGTCCAGGCGATTGGCTTCCTTGGCAGTCAGTTGACCTGATGCGACACCTTGGTCAATGCGTTTTTGTTGCTTGGCTTCACGTTTATCCAAGTTCGGTGTCGCAGTGGAGTCCTTGGCTACAGGCAATGTGGACGTGGTTTGAGCGAAGGTGGCTGCGCCGATAGTCAATGCCAGAGTGGCAATCAGAGCTTGAAATTTCATAGTAATTCTCTGCTTTCAATTGAAGATATGGAAAGACTCCATGAGGCTACAACGTCAATGCACTGCCTGCAGGTTGACCTGTGGGCAGCGCAATTTCGTAAATATTTGTCAATTTGACCGGACATCTCGTCATCCGTCTGCTTAGTGGCATCCAAATCAGTTCTACCAGCGGCAGGACCTGACCAAGTGCGGAAGTAGATTTTCGTTCTCCGTGGCAGTCATTGGGATGACGCAAAAAGTCAGCAGCGGTCTTTTATGGAGCGAGAGGCACATGCTCAACAGTAAACAAGCGTTCGTGCAACCGATCGATGAAACTGCCGCGCGCTCAA
>CAIPGC010000230.1 GCA_903864505.1 uncultured beta proteobacterium
AATGCTGATGCCCGCTGGCAGCAGAATCAGTGATCTCCAGCAAAACTGCAGGCGACTTCAAGCCCTTGGTGGAGGTGCCTGAGGTTGGCACTTGGCTCCAGTCGTTTTGGCCCTTCTCACAGGTTTGCAGCACCTTGAACCCCATCGGCCCAGCTTGCCCTGCCAAGCTGCCACGCAACACAAATTCGTCGTACCAGGCATCTGGCAACCAGTTGTCTTTTGAATTTGCGCTCCAACTGATTTCCGATACGTCTTCGGTCACGGTCCTGCCGTGGCTGTCGTAGGGTTTGGCCAGCTTGGTCAGGGTCGTGGTCAGAGTCCAGCCAATTTTTGGCATGGGCTTGGCACCCTGAAACTCATTGGGAATGGTGACCTTGATGCCCGTGGTGGCAGACCCTTCACAGCCATGCCCCACCCGCAGCACCGCTTTGTAGCTTCGACCCGAAGGCGCGCTTGGTTGATCCAGCACCACGTGTGCAATGGCGGCGGTAGCCACCAACTGCATGGCGCAAATGGCAACTGTTTTTAAAATGAAATTGACCCGAGTTTTCATAATTTCTTTCATGTCGTTGACGGCCCGGTTACAGGCCGCGATAGGTTGCAAAGTGTCAAAGATCGAACTTCAGCTCCGCGACGTAGCTGCGATTCGGGTAGGGATGGAAGTTCCAGTACTGGTAGTTGTTCAGGTTGTCGATGCCAACCGACGCGGTCCATTGTTTGTTCACCACATAGCGCACCCGAACGTCAGTCGTAAAGTACTCGCTCACGCCCTGGTAGGTGTAACCATTCACGTCACCGTTGTTCAAGGTGCGGAACTGCACACCGCTGTAGCGGGCACCCAAAGACGCACTCCAATGCTCGTCAAGCCGATAGCTGGCCAGTGCCGTGGCACGCCACTTCGGAATGTTGGGTTGCTGCTTGCCAATGGTGTCACCGGCCACCAACACAAAACCCTTGTTTTCCTTGATGACGGAATCGGCATACGTGATGCTGCCAGAAAGGTCGAGCCCCTTCTTGAGGACATTCACACCGTTGTATGACACCTCTAGGCCATTGGTCAGGATGCGACCAATGTTTTGCACCCGACTGACGTTCTTGTTTGCCAAAGGATCGAAGGTTGTTTGGGAGTACAACGAGTCCTGTGTGTTTTCCCGGAAGAAGGTGACTCTCAATGCGCCGTTGCCAAATTCTTTTTCGGCACTCAGCTCCATGGTCAATGATTTCTCTGGCTTCAGGTTGGGGTCATTGATGTACTGCGAGTTGGTGGTGGAAGTTGCACCGTATAACTCGGACACCGTGGGCATTCGCACCGCCCGACCGGCAGAGGCCTTGAGCACGGTGTCACTCGACCACTCGTACGACAGCGCCGCTTTAGGAGATATGTAGTTTTCGCTGCGTTGGGCATAGCTGATGTTGGCTGGATTACCGACACCGAAAGTTGTCAAACCATTGGAGGCAGTCCAATTTTCCAGCCGGGCACCCAACACGGTTTTCCACTTCGGATCAAAGGCCCAACTGTCTTGCCCATACAAACTGTGCAACACTGTTGTACCGCCCACCTCATTCACCAGCGGACCGGCGTCACCATTGATCCAGTTTCCAGGGATGTTGAAAGTGCGGTATTTCAAGGTGTAGCGGTCCTGCTGGAAGCCGAAATCGGCAATGTGCGCGCCCTGAATGCCTTGCGGACGCCAGATGCCTTTGAGTGCCAAGGTGTTCCAGCCCGTGCCGCTGCCATCAGCCAGCGTGCCGGCGCCACCATTGGCAGCGGCGGGCAGCGGGTTGCTACCCGCGTTTTGGCGCTTGATGTCTTTGCCATAGTCGTACAGGCTGGCGGCAAGCTCCCAATCCCACACACCCTGGGTATGGCTTTTGACCGACAAGCCGTGCATGGTGTGACTCAGCTTTTCATTGGTCATTGCATAGTCGCCACCGGTCAGGGCCTGCCCGCCGCTGAAGACAAGCCCGTTGATGTTAATCGGGCCGCTATAGACCGGCTGTCCGGCCGCGTTTTTTAAATAGGTGGCCGGCCGCCCTTCGGACGTGTTTTCCCAAAGACCCAAGGTGTAGCTGGCGCGAACCGTTGGCGTTATGTCATAGGCTAACTTGGCCTTGAAATGGTCTTGCAAGGTGTGGTACTCGGTGCCCGTACCCAGGACGTAAATGGGGGCATTGGCGTTGTTTTTTTCTGGAACTGCGCCTGTCACCGCGGTACCTGTTAACCCAGCCGTACCGTTGCTGAGCAGTCGAGTTGGGAATGTCAGTGGCTGGCCATGGCTGTCGGTGTGGTTGGCGTTGAGTAACCAAGACCAGTCACCGCTCTTGTTGCCGAGGGAAGCGCTGGCCTGCCACGCGTTGAAAGTCTCACTGGTGTTGTACAACTCAAAAGGTTGAGTGACATAGCCCAGCTTGGCATGCGCCTCAAATTTTTTGGGCATGCGGGTCACATAGTCAACCACTGCGCCGACCGAATTGCCTGGGTAGGCAGCCGAGAACGGGCCATACATCACATCGACCCGCTCAATTTCTTCTGGCGTGACCAGGCCCCAACGTGGCGGAAAGCTCAAGCCACCGACGCCATTGCCCAGGTAGTTGGACAGCAAAATGCCGTCGCCATACACCGCCGAGCGCGCGCTGTTGCCAGTGCCAGAGGCACGACTGGACAAGATCGCATGGTTGTAATCACCAATGTAGCGCTTGCGGACCAGCAAGCTAGGAAAGTATTTGAGCGCATCTTCGCTGTCGGTGGCGTTGATGCTCTGCTCAATTTGTTCACGCGTGATGCCTTCGATGGTGGTCGGTATTTGAGTTGGGAGTGACGTCGGCTGACCACCGGTGACGGTGACAACGCCTAAATGTTTGACCGGTGCGTCGGCCGATGTCGGTGACGCGGGTTGGGTCTGGGCGAAACCAGAATCAACAAGAATAAATGAAACGGGGAACGCCAAGGCAATAGCCAAGGCAATGCGATTTTTCCGCATGGGGAAACCTCCAAATACAAAAATTAGATATGCATGCAAACCGGACCATCCGGCAACATGCGCTATGAATTCAATGTGCTAGAGGTAGGCAGGCGGACCACGCGGCGGTGGCACCTGGGCGGGCAATGTAATGAACAGAAATGCGTGCCAAACCCATGGTGCGACAGTTGCGCCAACGATCGTGCAATCCACAAACACAACGCTGGGCGGCGGAGATACCCGGTCAACAGCATTCAGACATAGCGGGCAAATTCTGACGAATGTTCCAGATGCCGGTCCACCAGGGTCGTGCGTCGCGTCATCAATTGAGACTTTATGCTGACCACTGCCGCAAATCTCAGCCATCGCCTGCATATTGGCGCTGGTGCCGCTCATTGCGAGTGACATCGTTGGCGCAAGTGCAGCAAACACCGCAATCAGCAGCGCAAGCCATACGGCCAGCGGTTGACGCAAGCGATGGAAATTCATTTAGTGTGGCCGGAAGTCTGAGCAGGTGAAGGCCGGCTACTTGGCGGTAGTGGGATGCGCATCATGTGCGCCGTGCGCGCCGTGTTGACCATGGTTGGCTTGACCGGCTTCAACTTTCATCATGCCCTCAAAGCTGCCAAACAGGTGCCGCTGATGGGCTGTGAGTTTGGATTCCGCAACCACCACCGCGTCGGCCAATGCCTTGGCCTTTGCTGCGGGCATGCCGGTGGTTTCAAGGACCTTAGCTTGGATCAGGCCGTCACCGGCACAAACCGAAATTTGCCATTCATTCTTGGTCTTTTGCAACAGCGCACGACCGCCCTTGTCCCCTTGAATCCAGCCAGCCACGGCGTAATCGCCCTGCACCACCACGGGCGCCACTTTGAGCGGGTTGTTGGGTTTGTCAAAGGTGGCCATCAGGGCGTGTTGGATCTGCTCCTGGTCTGTGCCGTGGGCCAATGCGCTTGCAGCAAAGGAGGCGGCCAAAACCAAAGTCAATACAGAAAAAAATTGGTGAAATTTTGAAGTCATGTAAGTGCTCCTTGGGTTAGAAACTGGCATGCAAGCCGACTTGTGCAGACCGCCCTGGCATGGGGTAGCCGGCGCGGAATTCGTATGCCTGGTCAAACAGGTTTTCCAGCGAAATAAAGACCTCACCACGTTTGCCAAGCGCTGGCAATTGGTAGGCCGCACGAACGTTGGCTACGGTGAAGCCCTCCACCTTTGTCAAGTTGGGGGCACCGTTGGCCCGACCTTGACCCAGCACGGTCATGCCACTTTGGTTTTGGGCATCTGCGCTCACGCGCCACGGACCACCCCGCCAATTCAAACCCAAACTCACACTACTGCTGGGTGCATAAGGCAAGTCGGCCTTGGACGAACTCAGGTTGGTTAGCCCTGCAAACAAGTGCCAGCCGGCGCCTATTTGATGCTGCACGCTGATCTCTGAGCCGCGAACATCGTAGGTGCCCAGGTTGATGAATGCAGGTGCCGACACCGCAGGCGGGAAGGCAAACACATAGCGGTCAGTCACATGGTCTGAAAATACAGACACATCAATGCTGGTACCGACATGGGGGTACCAACTCAGGCCAATTTCCTTGTGGTCCATTTTTTCAGCACCCAGCGTTTTCCAGCTGGCACCCAGTGGTGGAATCAGTTGTGACAACACGGCAGCATCAAGGCCAGGGTAGTTCACCCCTTTGGAGACATTAGCGCGCAAGGCCAGGTGCTCACCGCTTTGCAACACCAACCCCGCGTGTGGTGCAGATGAATTGCCCAACAGGTTGTGGCTGTAGGTGCGCACGCCAGCCGAGGGTGTGATGATCCAGCCCTGGCCAAGATTGGCGGTATGGCTGACTGCAAGATACGGCGAACTCAACGTTAGTTTTTCGGAGTCAAAACCGATGGGGGAGACCTCACCGGACAACTTGTCCATATCCACCCCAACCAGCACCTTGCCGCCGCTCCAGGCGCTGATGTCTTCTTTCCAACGGATGCCAGACATGTTGAACTTGGATGTGAAGCCCGGTATTTGCTCGGCTTGCCCGTTGTTGGCGTAGGCCTTGAACGCGCCTTTGATCCAGTCATGGTCATGCGCCACCGTCAAAGCCACCAAATTGCCACGGGTGTTGTACTGATCACCCTTACCCACCAAAGTGGTGGCATGGCCGGGGTCGCCAGCGGTATTGTCCGCACTGAGCAGCAGCAGATTGGCTGACCACTGTGGGTTGAACTTGTAGCCCACACGCCCCATGAGGTTGGTGAGCTTGCCGTCGGCATCGTCGCGGTGCCCGTTGGATTTGGCGTAACCCTGCGCTAGCGAATAGTCCAGGTCACCACTGCGTCCAGTCAGGTCAAACTGCTCCACCACGGTGCCAAAACTGCCTGCTGATACTTGAAAATCACCCGCAACACCATCGCCCTTGCCCGCACGTTTGGGCACCAGGTTGATTGCGCCAAAGGCATTGCCAAACACTTGGGGTTGCGGACCCTTGAGTACATCAATACGCTCCATGCCGTTCACCGGCAACAAGTCCAGCAAGGGGTGATTCCACACCGCCATGTAGAACGGCACGCCGTCGACGTATGTCTTGATCTCGCTGCCCGGGCGACTGCTGCCCATGCCACGGATGTAAACCGCACCACCCTCTTCACCCCCAAAGGAGCCGACCGGGTTGAACCGGGAAATGGTAACCCCCGGCGTGCGGCGCAATGCCGAAGCCAGGTCAACCGCATTCAGGTCCTGAATTTGCTGGCCAGTAACACTGGTGCTGAAACTGCCAAATGGGTCAGTAGCGTTGCTGTCAATGACCGGCGAAGCGGTGACCGTGACAGGGGGCAGGCTTGGGGCTTGCGCCCAGACCGACATAGAACAAGGAAATGCAATGGCAAGGGCCATCGCGATACGATTTTTTTGCATACAACATGCCTCTGAAATATCTCAAACAAAATTGCCTTTAGCCCTTATCAATCGGGCGTCAGGCGCTATGAATTTCGTACTTCAGAGAACAGGCGGACCACGCGGTGGCGGTAAAGGCAGGAAAAAGTCGAAGTCAAAAACGGCTTGCGCAAGCAGAGCAGGCGCAGGCGCGCCATGAGTGGCAAAGTCTGCGACCCAAACGTGCGCCGCTGCCGCCCCAAAAAATCCAAAAATCAGGCACAGCGGGCAATGGTCCCAAATGCGTCCCGCTGCCGGCGCATCCTTGATATCCGGTTGAACCGTCTGCGAGCTGCACAAGGACACCGCATCAGGCGGTGATGGCTCCGCCACCAGCCAACACATGCCCGTGCTGGTGCACACCGCCATGGCCAACACCTCGCCCTGCGACCCCACATGCGGGTGGGACCGTGTGGGCGTGATCGCGCCAAACACCGCGATCAGCAATGCCAGCCAGAGCAGCATCGGTTGGCGCAGGCGACGGAAAGTCATTTGCGTAAGAAAAAATTCGTTTGTTAGGTCAGGCACCAACCAGCAAACTGCGTTGCGCAGGTCCGCTAGCTGAGATGCCTGGCATTAGCGACTGAGCGCGCAGTACCTGGCTACTGAAACGCGCCTTTTCCGGTCGACGGCCTTGCAGAAACGCCATCTCACGCATATTCGCAAACACGCGAGAGATGGTCTCTGGGGCGGCGCTGTCAACGCGCAGCACACCTTGGGTGACGCGCCACAACAGCGCACCATTGGTGTTTGGCAAGGATTCGCGTGCGGCCAATTGGCAGCTTTTGTCTTGCTTAACGATCCTGTTCATGACACCTCCCATGATTCATAACCAAATGACCTCTAGCCCTTATTTAATAAGTTCTGAAAGCTACTATTGTTATAGCAGTCAGCACAATGAAACTCGGGCTTGGTTCAGACTCAGAACTTCACATTCACACCGACATAGATCGAGCGGCCCATGCCGGGTACAGCGATGCCGTAGGGAATACTGTTGATGCCCATGGTCGCGCCCTGTCCGGTGTACGCGCCGCCGGTGGGCATGTCATAGAACTTGTTGAACAGGTTCTCCACGCCCAAATCCACGCGCACTTGTTTGACGGTGTAGCTTGTGCGGAGATTGACCAGGCTGTAACCGGGTGTCTTGATCTCATTGCGCACGTCAGACACGCTTCCCTTATCATTGACCATCGCCAACTCAAGGCTGTTGTCCCAGTTGCCGAGTTGTTGGGTCAGGGCCAGTTTGGCATTGAGCGGCATCACGTTGTAGAGATCGTCACCAGTGTCCTGGTTGGTGCCCTTGGTGTAGTTCAGCAAGCCTTTGAGCCCGAACGTGCCAAATGCGTTGGTGGTAAACGGCATGTGCCCGGAAACATCAAATCCGTAAAGTCGCGCAGACTGGTTGGCGTACTGCAGCCTGACATACCCGGTGGTCCTAGTCGCATTGTTGTCCGACGGGGACATCACGCTGCCGACGCTGGAAGGCTGCCGTACCGCATCAATGTAGTCGGTGACCTGGGTGTAGAAAGGCGTGGTCTTGAAACCCCAGCTGTTGTCAGAGGCGTGCCAATCAAAAGTGGCCGACAGGGTGTTGGCCTTTTCCGGTTTCAAATTCACGTCGCCAACATAACCATTGCCGTCGCCCACCACGTTGTTCATGATCGCCATCATGGCCGCGGTGGACCAGGTGTAGCGCTCGTACAGGTTGGGCGAACGGGTCTTGTGGGCAAAACCAACATCGATGTCGTAGTTCGGGTTGGCCGTGTACTTGGCCAGAGCGGTCAGGTCTAGGTTGTTGTCGGTTTTGTTTCTGTCGACGTTATTGAATTTGGAGGCATCCCTGCCTTGATTCATCATGTCCATCATCATGGGTGGGGCGCTCGGGAACGTTGCCTGCTCATAGCCGTGGACTTTGTCCGCATTGGAGTTCACACGCTCAAACCGCAGACCCAACGTGGTTAGCCATTGCGGAGCGATGTGTTTTTCCCATTCACCATACAGCGCGGTGCGATCCCGCTTGCCATTGTTGATGTTCAGGAAGGCATTCGGTCCCATCATCATGCTGCCTGCCACCGGTGGCCACCAGTCATCGAGCTGGTATTGCTGCACTTCGCCACCCACACGAACCAGATCGTGTGGCGTGAGGTTGAAGTGAGCTCTGACGCTTGCGCCGGTGGTTTTGCCGGCGGTGTTCATCGGCATGCCAAGGCTAGGCGAGCCCATCATGCCGTAGTCGTACATCTTGTCGGGGCCGAAGTCCATCACGTGGTCAACCTTCTCGTGATAGGCCCGCGCCTGCAGGGAACCCCAGTCAAACTGGCCGGTGTAGCGCAGGTTGATGCTTTGCTGGTCGTTACCGAGCAAGTCCATGCGCTGGTTCGGGTACAACTGGTAGGGCATGTTCTGCACTCCGAGCTTGGCTTCAAACAAATGTTTGTCTGCTTTAAAGGCCAGACCAATGCTGTGGTTGGTTGTTTCATACGCGCTGGAGCCCACTTCGTTCAAAGGAAGGGTGTGCCCCATACGCCCGGTGGCGGTGGTCGTCTTAAAGTCCGCTGCCGCGGTGTAATTGTCCGCTTGGCTTTTTGATCCGCTGTAGCTGATATTGAAGCTGTCAGTGGCATAAGTGGCAGACAGGTTGGCACCGCTGGCTTTGTTGTTGCTACGGTAGAAGGCCCCCACTTCGCCCTTGGTGATGGCAGCTTGGCCAGGTGTGGCAAATTCTGGCGCGCGCGAATCCGCAATGATGGTGCCGCCAATGCTGTCGCCACCCGCGCTGACCGGCGCGATACCAGCATAAACCTTGAGCATGCCGACGTTGCTAGGGTCGATGTACGACAGTGCCGGGTTCATGTGATTCGGGCAGGAGGCAATCAGGTCCATGCCATCCACCTTGATACGCAAGCGGTCATCGGCCAAACCATGAATCGACGGCAAGCTAGACACACCACCGGCGCCATTCAGGCTCAGGCCGGGGATGTCAGACAGCATGCGGGCGGTGTCGCTGGTGGCAGCCACTTTGGCGGGCAGCGATGCTTTGTCGACTGTGGTGGCGCCAGGCGTAACGGGAGCACCAGTGACGGTGACCGGCGCCAGTGTGACGTCGGCGGCCTGTGCATGGCCGCACATCAGGCACAGGGCAGGCACAGCCAGCGCCATGGCACGGGCCAGTGGGTTGAGTTTGAGTTTTGACATGGTGATTTTCTTTGGTTAGTTAATATGCAAAAAGTGAGCGGTGCCGGTTTTTCCTGGTAGCGGGTCAATGTTCTTTGTGGTCAGCGTGGGCGTCTCGCGGGGTCTGCACCCACACCTTCACGGTCTGGGTGCCGGCACGGGCGAAATTCAGGGTGAGATCGAAACGGTCGCCGTCTTTCAAGGGCTGCTTCAGGTTGCGCAGCAAAAGCTGGTAGTCGCCGGTGTGGCGCAGCAGGGTGGTCGCCTTCGGTGGCAACTCGATGGCAGTGACAGCTTCTTCATGCAGACCATTGCCATGTTTTTTGAGGCTTTGCAGTTCCACCGCAGCAGCAATGGGCGTACTGGCGCTTACCAGCCGATCTGCCTGGGCACCGGCGTTCTTGATGCCGCGGAAATAGGCTTTGCCATGCGTCTCACCGGGTACGCTGGGCACGCCATAGGCATGGTCCAGTAGCAGGTCGCCGGCTTGGGTGCCGTGGGCTTGTGCCTGCGGCGCCGTTGCCAAGACGGCAAATCCAATCAGGCTGACCAGGGCGAGGCGCCGTGACAGATGGCGTGGCCCGCCAAAAGACACGGACAAACGCGATGCATGTGTGTGCATGAAGCTCTCCAAAACATATGAGAAATCAGCCTCTAGACCTTGATTTAATTGGGCTAGGAGCTATTGATTCAATAGTCAGGAGAGTGCTGGCGGTCCGCGCGGCGGGGGGTTGAGTTCGAGAAAACTTTTGACAAACTGCGGTGGGGGTGCCACAGGTACGGCATAGGCTTCAAGCTGGATGGCGAAACCCACCACGGAAGTGGGCGGTGGCGCCAAACGCTCGATGGACAACAGGCACAGCCGGCAATGGCCGCCCATGTCTGCTACGGGCTGTGGGCTTGAATCGGCTGATGGCGTTGCGTCGCCCTGCATCCAAACGAGTGCAGTGGGTGCAGCGCCAGGCGGATTGCTAGGTGTGGCCCCCGTGAACGCGCTTGAACACACCGCATGCAGGTCGGCCGCGTCCCGACTGGCGGCCGCATGAAACGCATACGACACGCTGGGTGCCAGCGCCGTAAAGAGCACCAGCCACACCGCCAGCCACACCACCCAAGGGCGGTGCAGCTGGGATTTGCGGGATGTGGGCAAGCGTGTCACGGCTCAAACTACCGAAGCAGTTTCAGACAACTACAGCACGTACCGAACCAACTGCTGGGTCGCGCTTCTCAGCGATTGCAGTTCGCTGCGCACAAGCGCAAGCTTCGCCTGCAACTGTCGCACCTCGGAGGTGCCGGAGCGCGAGGATTCGCCGGATTTACCGCAACGTGCGGCACGCTTGGTGGTCTTGATGACCTGGATAGGACTCATTGCATTCACTTCTTTCTTCCCAAATTGACAGTTGCCCCAAAAACGGAACCAGGTCGTTCCGCGGAGCGGGATCAAAGGGGCTTGCCAACCCCAATTGGGGATTCAAAAAGCCGCTGCTGAGTGAAGTCAGGAAGAAAGAGGCGGCCCACGCGCCGGCGGCGGCGCGGCGGTCATTTCGCCAATGTGGCTGGCCGGGGTGCTGTGCAGCACATGGTCAAGTGACTGTGCGGACTGGACTGTAAGGGTCACAGTTTGTGGGGGTGCGCCACCTAAAAGGCACAAGGGGCAGGACATGCCCGAAACGCTGCTGTTCGTGGTCGTGCCATCGTCATTGAGCACCACCTTATGCATGCCGATACCGGAGCAAATCACCGGCTCTGATTGAGGATTAACCAGAGGGGACGCCACGGCCGCACCAAGCGTCAACGCAAACCATAGCAGGGCCAAACGGGCCAGCCAGGGTGAGGAGCGAAGGGCGTGCAACAGCGACATAGCGGCGGATTATTGTATCGCAACCCCCAGTCGCGCTTGAAAATACCGCGGCAAACGGGTAATTTGTCGCAGTTTTTGACCGCTGTTAGGCCGCCCATGCAGACTTCTTTTCATTTTGCTTTTACGAATTGCTCTGTCGCAGTTCGCACATTTATGAGAACCAACTTCACGCTCAACAACTCAGCCCTGCGTCGAAGCGGCTTCAAATTTCCCAAGGTCGCTGGGTTTGGCGGTGCCGCTTGGTGGCAAGAAAGCATGTTTAGTATTCAATCGCCATGTGATTCAATCGGATTGGACCGACCGCTTTGTAGAAACGGGCTGGGCGAATGGCTTCTTTAGGGCGCTCGTGTCCAACAGCGGCTCCTGGTCGGGAAGAGCCTCTGACTTTTCAAAACCGCCTGCCCGAAACTTGTCATTGGAATAACAAACGCCTACGTTATACCGGACTCACCAATTCGCAGCCGCTGATCTTCCCAGGAAAGAGGCGTGTCAATGGCAAGATCA
>CAIPGC010000231.1 GCA_903864505.1 uncultured beta proteobacterium
CACCTGGATGGGCACGACGGGGACCACCAAAGACCCAAGAACATACGTGAATGGTGTTGTGACTCTTATCCCAGGTATTGACAAGCAAAACAAATACCGAGTCTGGGGAGACATCTTCAAAGCTATTAAGCAAGGAGACGCTGGACAATTGCGCACCGGTGTGTGGCTTGAGTCCTCGACCACAGACCGCCACCAGTACGACATAAACGTCATGAACATGGCATACAACCCGGGCTTTGAGAAAGCCATCTCGGGTCTTGCTGCGACGGCCACGCTACCAAACAGTGATCGTCCACTCAGTAGCGTGAAATTTGACCAACAATCAACCATTCGCACCGTGCAGCCGTTTGTCGAGTATGCCTGGGACGTAACAGCAGACTTGCAGGTCACCCCCGGCTTGAAGTACGTCAACATCACCCGCTCACAAACATCACCGGTCGGACAGACGACTCGCATCGTGAATGATGCAGCCTCCCTTACCTACACCGCGACTCTTCCCTTCCTAACGGTCAACCAGAAGATAAATGAAAGCATGTCGGTATATGGCCAGTATGCCAAAGGCTTTCAGATTCCGGACCTGAACACCTTTTACGTTGCCAACCCAACCCTGAACAGCACTGAACCCCAAAAGACGACGAACTATCAATTCGGGATAGTCGGCCAGTCGAACCGCATGACCTGGGACGCAGACATCTATCGCGTTGAATTTACTAACAAACTTCAATCAGTGACGTCAGGAACGGATACGTACTTCACCAACATTGGTGGTGCCACTTATCAGGGTATTGAGGGTCAGATGGCCTATGTTCTGGGCGGGGGACTCTCAGCCTACGTCAATGGGTCCATCAACAAGGCAAAAGCGACTGACACCGACCAGCAGCTTGCAAACGCCCCTGAATTCACTGCAGCTTTGGGCGCTCTGTACAGTGAAGGTGCGTGGTCAGGCTCCCTAATCTACAAGGTCACTGGTACGGTCCGTCAAAAAGATTTTTCCGCAAGTGCCGCTCCGATCAACGGAGTCGCGTATTACGACTATTACCAGACCCCAAGTTACGGGACATTGGATCTCGCTGTGGCCTATTCGTTTAACGGTGGCAAGACCTTTGGGAAAAATATGAAGTTGCAACTGAACTTGTTCAATGTGCTGGATAACAACGCAGTAACTGCAATCAGCACCGGCAAGACAGTCGCCTATGACACGTACGTGTACCAGACACCACGCAGTTTTCAAGTGACCTTGAAAGCAGACTTCTGACTTGAAAACGAATAATTGCAATGGTCCGAAGGTAAGAGAAACTTTGCGATGACTTGTTCAACGCGAAAACTCGCAATTGCGAGCACATTTATATTGGTTACGGGTAGCCTTCTCGCAGCGAACGCATCTGCTGGAGAGGTTACTAGATCTGATCCCGTGTTATTGCGGTTTTCAACGGTTGGCGATTCTCGTCAGGATCCCGTAGGTTTTGATCCGTCGGTCGGCCCACTGAGTGCAGAGGACAGGATCTGGTTGCAAAACGGCAAGGCTTTGAGTCGCATCATGCGCGAGGTCGAAACACAAAAGACGAAGTTGCTGTTCTTCAACGGAGACATGATCATGGGTTATGGGCAGGCTGGTCCTGCTGCGTCTGCCTCAGTGGAAGATGTGGTGGGTTCAGACCTGATGACTTTTTACCGGCAATACGCATACTGGCGAGGCATGGTCGCCACGTTGATCCAGTCCGGTACCTATGTCGTACCGGTTCCCGGCAATCACGAAGTTCAGTCCAAGGCAGCGGGAAAGAAGGCGGTAGTCGAAAACGAAATTGCGTGGCGTGCCAATATGGGAGATCTCATTTTGGACTCCAATCGCTTCCGGATGATTGTTGGCAAGGAGCCCACTGCCATAAATGTTCAAAATAACTCAGAGTTAGACTTGCTTTCGAGTGATCAGTCGCAGCTTTCATTCAGCTTTGATGTGGAAGGAAGTCATTTTGCCGTGATCAACACAGATCCGGTAGGCAATGACAACATTGCTCCATCGGCCTGGCTTGAAAGTGACCTTAGCGCTGCAAAACAACGTGGTGCAAAGAACTATTTTGTATTTGGGCACAAGCCAGCTTTTACCTATGTCTACAAACAACATCAAAAGAAAGTTGATGGGGTCGGACTTGACAAGTTTCCTGCGAAGCGTGATTCGTTTTGGGATGTGATAGAGAAATTTGGTGCTACCTATTTCTGCGGTCACGAGCATATGTTCAATATGATGCAGCCGCGTTCCGCAGCTTGGCAGGTGCTTGTAGGCACTGGCGGATCTCCCTGGGATGCGAAGCCGGGCGAACAAACTCTACATCCCTTAAGTGATCGCGCCTACGCGTGGGCCACGGTTGACATTCATGAAAGCGGGAGAGTGAAGATTACGGCATATGGATTCGACGAACACTTTGGTCCAACAAAGGTTCTTCAACAGGTGAATCTGCATGAGAAAAAGCAGCGCTGAGGTCGACGCGTTGATGCCACGATCTGCTTCAATTCATCGAGCGTCACATATACGTCCGAGCGGCTCATCCATCTTGTTTCGCCGCTGGTGCTTTACATGCTAAAGCCTGCATTCGAACTATGAAGGTAGTCGACTTTGACTCCAATGACGCTTCGCTTAGAGGTCACAATCCACGCTTTGTCAGCCAGCTCACCCGCAATACATTTGCGCTAGTGTTGGCGGGTGGGAGGGGTAGCAGGCTGCATCAACTTACCGATTGGCGCTGCAAGCCTGCGGTTCCATTCGGTGGAAAATTTCGAATTATCGACTTCACACTTTCCAACTGCGTGAATTCCGGTGTTCGAAGAGTTGGCGTGGCCACCCAATACAAATCACAAAGCCTGATCAGGCATGTTCAACTCGGTTGGAGTTTTCTCGATGGCAGGCTCGGTGAGTTCATTGAGATCATGCCAGCTCAGCAGCAGGTTGACGAATCACAATGGTATCGGGGCACAGCCGACGCAGTCTTTCAGAATTTGAGGGAAATAAGACACGCAAATCCGGAATATGTTTTGATTCTCTCGGGTGACCATATCTATCGGATGGACTATGGTCGGATCCTGGCGGCGCATGTAGAGCGAGGCGCAGATTTGACTGTCGCTTGCATTGAAGTCCCAGTGCCTCAGGCATGCGGGTTTGGCGTCATTTCGGTAGATGAAGAAAGACGTGTCAGAGGCTTTATAGAAAAGCCCGCAAAACCCAAGCACATGCCAGGTAAACCTGGCAAAGTACTCGCGAGCATGGGCATTTACGTATTCAACGCAAAATTCCTTTACGAGCAGCTTCAACGCGATGCACTCGATCCCAATTCGAGCCATGATTTCGGCAAGGATGTCATTCCTCACTGCGTCAAAAACTTTCAAACTTACGCTCAAAATTTTGTCGAAAGCCGAGTCGGCGATTTGGATAAACCAGCCTACTGGCGAGATGTCGGCACTTTGGATGCATTCTGGGAGGCAAACATGGATCTGATTCATGTAACGCCTCAACTAAACCTGTATGACAATAGCTGGCCGATATGGACTTGGCAGCCGCAAAGTCCACCGGCCAAGTTTGTCTTTGACAATAACGACAGGAGAGGGGCTGCACTGGACTCAATGGTTTCTGGTGGGTGTATTGTCAGCGGCGCAATTGTGCGTCGCACGATGCTCTTTTCTGACGTACATGTTCATAGCCACGCGTTGATCGAGGATTCCATCGTGCTTCCAAATGTTGTGATTGGTCGCAACTGCGTGTTGAGTAAGTGCATCATCGACAAGGGCTGCGCCCTTCCGGATGGTCTAACAATTGGTCGCGATCCGCAATTGGACAAAGAGAGATTTCACGTAACTGCGCAGGGGGTGACTCTTGTTACCCGAAGCATGCTTGGGCAAGATCCGAGTGTTACTGGAATGATCGCGAGACCCTAAGCGTGGTTCCCGGGAGGGAATCTGCCTTAGCTTAGTGCGAAACATTTTGCATTGCATATACAACACAGGGAGCCGTCACCATATTGACACATTGAGTCAGTAGCATGCAAATCCCCACCGGGAACTGGAGTTTGGCGATGAGTACAAAGTCTATACGCGAACGGATCAATGAAGACGGCCTGAGATATGCGAAGAAGTTACCAAGCACTATTGCCAAAACCTTCAAAAACACAAGATCATGCTTTGTCTGCTCAACCCATCATCCGCAGTCTGATGGGTACATGGCAAACCTCATGGGGCGAACCGAATTTTTCTGCTCTCAGGCTTGCAGGGAAAAGATCTTCAAACCTAAAGTGTTGAAGGCGGCAACACCTGATGTGCCGGTCTAGCTCAATCGAGCTGATCTGCAACCAAGCTTCGGCAGTGATCTTGGATAGTGGGCATTCCACCGCGCTTGTGCAGATTGCTCTAACTTTCTCGTCTCCAGAGTTTGCCGAATGTCAAATACAACGTCATCCGCCACACCGTATCGTGCTTGGTACTTTAGGACTAGTCTTTCAAGGTTCTGGAGATTCCTGCGCATCGGTCAAATTCCTTTGTGTCGATGATAGTTTCACCAAGACACTCAGGTTTCGTCAGTTTGCTGGTGATTGATCTTTCGCAAATGCGATCCAAAAAAATGAAAGTGCCATTTTGTTACTGAGTCATTACGTCGGATAAAGAAATGACTCAAGTCAAATGATGCTTTGGTGGTGCAAGCTATTGTTCGTGGTTCAACCTACCCCGGTTTACTGACATGCGGGTTGTCATTCTGCGTAATGTGAAAAGTAGTTCAAAAGGGGTGCTCCGATGAATGTAGAGGTCCCAGAGAGGCGTTCTCAAGAGATCGAACTGAAACTTGCATTGCCTTGTTCAGACATCGAGGGGATGACTGCAGCGCTAAAGAAATCACCGCTTCTGGCGCGGCGAAAACACATCAAGCAGACTCTTCACAACGTCTATTACGACACGCCGGATCAAACGCTACGACAGAGGCGAATTGCACTAAGGGTCCGCCAAATTGAATCTAACAAGAAATCCACATGGATTCAAACACTCAAGACAGGTGATACGAGCGCGTCCGCGCTGAGCACCCGGGGTGAATGGGAGCAAGCTGTGCCAAGCGCAGACCTCATCATTGACGCTTTAGAGGATAGTCCATGGAACGATATAGATCCGGACGGAGTCATCTTTCGCGAACTCCAGCCTTGCTTTATGACGCGCTTCGAACGCACAAGCTGGAATGTGCGCGGACATGACGGCAGCGTGGCCGAAATATCTCTCGATATTGGGCAGATTGAGGCAGGTAGCCAAAGCGCCGCAATTTGTGAACTTGAAATTGAATTGATCTCAGGCGAGCCAAATGCACTGTTCGTGCTTGCGAACAGCATTTCAAAATCGGTAGCAGTCATACCGGCCAACCTTAGCAAGGCTGAGCGGGGATACGCCTTGGCCCATGCGATTTTGGACATGCCGCTGCGGGCGCGGCCGCCCCAATTGACGGCGGATATTGCTGTCGTTGAAGCTTGCCAACTTGTGCTCAGGGAGACGTATTCGCAGTTCACAGGGAACCTTGGCGCGTTTCAAACCACGGACAACCCTGAGGTGGTCCATCAAACTCGCGTTGGCTGGCGGCGGTTTAAGAGTGCTTTGCGACTGTTTAAACCCGCGCTATCGCAGGAACGAATCCCGGACTTGAGCCCATTGAAGCCGCTGTTGCAATCGTTGAGCCATTTACGTGATTTGGATGTCGCTTTGACAGAAACACTTCCCTCGATCGCGTCGTCCTACTTAGCAGACGCGCAGGATCGAAAAAGGAAATGGGATCATTTGGAACATTCTCTCAGTGTCGCGGCTGGGAACAGGCGGCAGGAAGTGCGCGACACATTGCAAGATCCGACAGTAGGGGTTACTTTGCTGGCTATTTCCAGATTCATCGAGGAATGCATTGACTGGAGTGGAAGAGACAGCCAACCAGTAGTTCGGCCACTTAAGCCTTGGGCGCAACGGCGCGTGGAAAAGTTGCGAGAGAAAGTCGAATTTGCACTGAAAAGCGTGGACGATGAGGGTGGTCAGCACCGGGCTCGGATTCTCGTTAAACGATTGCGCTATAGCGTGGAGTCTATGCAGGCAGTATTGCCCACGCGACGGGCAAGAAGATGGCTTAAGCGAGCCATTGCGCTACAGGGCTCAATTGGTTCGAGCCGGGATATTCAGCGTGCACATACGTTCGCCGTCGAACTGCAAGCCAATCCAGACTTGGTGGAGTTCTTGCGTGGGTTCGGCTGTGGCCTTGCGTACGGCAGAGACCACTTTCGAATTTGAAACCTCTGCCTTGGCGCAGAAATTGATGGTGTCTTTACTAACTTCTCCAGCACAGCAGTGGCAGGACGCGCTACTCACCTCTAAGAGACAGCTAGGTAGCGTTCTGCGTAGGGCAGCACATATTTTCCTGAGTTACCACCTAGCCAAGAAAGCGATAGCTCTTGCCCTCGAGCCGACGCGGCATCTGTCGATATGGTTGTGCCGATGAATCTGGCGGAACGGTGCCCTCATCCGGGCTTGATTTGGAGCAGCCAACTGGACATGGATCGATTGCACGATCACGGCACTAGTTGCCGCTTTCGGTGAAGCGTTCCGTGTTCCTGAGGAAACCAGCGACCGCACGTTGGGTTTCTGGGCTTCGCGGAACGGTTTTGTGGTTGGTCCCCTCGATGACTGCTACTGTTGCTTGCGCGCGAAAGCTGCGCGCAAGCTTCAAGCTGTCTGCGTGAGTTACTTCGGTGTCTCTCGCAGCCAGCACGACGAGCGTCCGTGCCGATATGTCGGGTACGAGTTTTGAATTGATGAACCGTTTGCAAACAAATACGGACAAGGGGGCCAGCCAGAATCTGCTACGAAGCACGGAGCGCATGCTACAAAAAGGGGACACCAGTATCAGGTTTGCTGGGCTGACGTGGTGGGCGAGCCAGATTGCGATTGCAGTGCCGAGACTGCGCCCCATCAGTGACACCTCGGTGTCTGCGTGGTAATGTCTTTGCATCACAAATTCATAGATCGCCAGCGCGTCTGCTTTGGCGTTCTGTTCCGACGCGGAGCCCTTTGAATCACCAAACCCACGGTAATTGAAGCTGTAGACTGTCCATCCTTCAAGGTAGGAAGCCATTTTGGGCGCCCACCAGGCGTCTTCCTTTCGACCGCCGAAATAGAGGAGTACCTTTTCCCGCTCCTGTACTGACTTTGGCTCCGCCCTCCATCCGTTCAGAGTTGCACCGTCAGGGCGATCCAGCCTCAGCGGGCTGATGTCAAAGCCCGCATGGGGACCCGCAGGCAGGTCGCGCCTGCGCCGGGGCCTGCCAAAAATCAATCGGTTAATCACGACGACTCTGCAGGGGTGCCATGTTGGCACCGTGCAATGGCGAAGCAAGACCAGAAACATCCCCCGCCTGGATATCGAGTGCATGAAGAACACGCGTGCATAGATCCTGTGGCGTTTGCGAAATAACGTCTTCGGGCACCTCGAATTTGCGGGTCAGGCGCGTGTAGTCCTCAAAGCCGTAGGACACGATAAAGGGATGCATACCTGCCGCCACTGCAGCGGCGAAATCCTTGTGCTCATCGCCGCATGCAAACGAACGTGCGGGGTTGATGTCAAAGCTTTTTCGGGCCGCCCTGAACGCGGCTGTCTTTTCCTGCCCCAAGGGCACGTGCGCCATGTAGTCCATGGCATCAAGATCAATGTCGTGGCGCGCCAGGAGTATGCGCAGAGTCAGTTCGGGCTCGTTGGTAATGTTGCGGGTGACCAGCCCTACCCGGATGCCCGTGGCAGCAATCAGCGTACGGATCAGGTCTGCAACACCAGGATAAAGCTGGGCATGGTTGCGATACACATCGGTGAGTGTTGCCAGAAGCTTCTTGCGGCTTTGCTTGCCGAGCTGTTGCTTCAGGTTGAAGGGAAACTCTTTGAGTCCGCCCATGTATTTGAATAGATTGCGCCGCTTCTGAAACCGTTCAAGCGCACCCAATTCCATTCCATGTTTAGAAAACGTTTGATCAATGGCAGAGAAGGCATCGACTATCGTGCCATCGGCATCAAAAATGATCAATCGCTCATTGGATCTGTACATGGTATTCGTGACCGGTTCAACGCAAGTATGCTGCAACCCGCGGCCTTGCGGCAAAGTAGTTGCCGCGCAACTTTAGCCGATTGCGGGACAATCGCGCGCCTAGTGCATGGGGGGCACAGGATATTCACGAGATCGTCATATTTCGTCATTAGCATGCGTGTTGCACAGCGTTTTGGAAACGCTGGCACAACAGGGATAGCAAACCAAACCCACCTTGCGCAATGCAGGGGCATCGCGTCGCCTGAATGAACGAGCCCCATCCGGATGCCAAAGACTTTCTATCTCGTACTGGTGGTGCAGTTCATTTCATCGATCGCGGATAACGCATTCCTGATTCTTGCTATCGGCAGAACGATGGAGTTGGGGAGCGTAGAGTGGGTGATCCCCGTGCTGAAAATGGGCTTTACGCTGTTCTATGTTGTGCTCGCGCCTTTTGTGGGTCCGCTGGCAGACTCCCTGCGCAAGGGCCACGTCATGTTGCTCGCCAATGTCCTGAAGGTCATTGCAATGCTGATACTTCTCAGCGGAGCACATCCTCTGATGGCAATCGGAGTTGCAGGTTTGGGAGCCGCCATGTATGCGCCAGCCAAGTACGGATTGATCACCGAGCTATTGCCCGCCAAGGACCTGGTCATTGCCAACGGCTATTTCGAAGGTGTTACGGTAACTGCAGTAATCATGGGAACCGCTTTGGGAGGAGTGCTGGTGAGTCCGATGCTGACAAACAGCGGGGCGTTGCAAGCGCTGTCCTGGTTCGATGCAGTCCACACCAGGTTTGTTGCAGGGATATTGGTCCTGCTCATCCTGAACTCGGTGGCTACCCTGTTGAGTTTCGGAGTGTCCGACAGCGGAGCGCGTTATGGTGCATGCACGCCACACCCAGTCAAACTGGTACGGCGCTTCCATCGCGAGAATCTGACACTCTGGTTTGATCGCCAGGGGGGCTTGTCCATGGCCGTCACAACCTTGATCTGGGGTGTTGGCGCGACTCTTCAACTCATCGTTCTGCGCTGGGCCACTGAGTCGCTAGGCCTTCCTCTGGCCCAGGCTGCTTATTTGCAGGGCGTTACAGCCATCGGGGTGATCGCCGGTGCTCTGGCGGCAAGCCGCTTCGTCGCGTTGGCGGACGCGGCGCGTATCTTGCCTCTGGGAATGGCGCTGGGTGCCATGGTCCCGCTGCTTCTGTTGGTGCACAGCGTTACCTGGGCGGCGGTGCTGCTGATCATTGTTGGTGCCATGGCGGGGTTCTTTGTGGTACCGATGAATGCGATGCTGCAACATCGCGGCTGCACTTTGCTGACTGCGGGTCGCTCTATTGCAGTGCAGGGCTTCAACGAAAACGCTGGAATGCTGCTGATGCTGTGCATCTACGCATCGACGATCGCACTCGACATACCCCTCTACCCACTGATCATCGGTTTTGGAATCCTGGTCGTGGGTCCCATGGCCATCCTGTACGCTGTCTCAAAATGGCCCCTGCGAACCACTGAGCCCACGATGTGATCTTTTCGTTTGCCGAGAATCATCAAATTGTCATGATTGCTGCGTAGCCTTGCGGGCATGAACAGTAGCCAAGACCTCACCGTTGATTCCTTTGCGTCTGAGTCCGTCCCATTGCGGATTGCGATCGTGACCGAAACATTTCCACCCGAAGTCAATGGTGTCGCGATGACACTTGGACGCATCGTGGCGGGCGTTCTGGAGCGGGGGCACTCATTGCAAGTCGTGCGTCCGCGTCAACCACGCGACGCAACGCATCAACAGCGCGCTGGTCTGGACGAGGTCTTGTCGCGCGGCGTCCCATTGCCTGCCTACGGGGATCTGCAGTTCGGAATGCCCTCTAGAGGACGTCTGATAAAGCTTTGGAGCGAACAGCGTCCCGATGTGGTTCACGTCGTAACCGAGGGACCCCTGGGGTGGTCTGCGGTGTCCGCTGCGCGCAAACTTCAACTGCCGGTTACCAGTTCCTACCACACGAATTTTCAGCGCTATTCGCCGCACTATGGAATTGGATTGCTCAAGGCACCCATCGAGGCGTACCTGCGCAAACTACACAACAAAACGATGGCCACCATGGTGCCGACCAAGGCGATGGTGCAGGAACTGCAGCAGCGGGGTTACGAAAATGTCACCTTGCTATCACGAGGGGTGGCTACGGAGCAGTTCAATCCCGTACGACGGTCGGCTGCCTTGCGCGAAAGCTGGGGTGCCGGGCCGCAAGATCCGGTGGTAGTGCTGGTCGGACGCCTAGCAAAAGAAAAAAATGTAGGCTTGGTGGTGTCGGCCTTTCGTGCGATCCGCTCCAGGGTGCCCAACGCAAAGCTGGTCCTGGTCGGCGATGGGCCGCTGCGCAAGCCCTTGGAAGAGTCGGTGCCGGAAGCCCATTTTGCGGGTACTCGCAAGGGTGATGATCTGGCCGTGCACTATGCCTCAGGCGATCTGTTTCTGTTCCCCAGTTTGACGGAGACATTTGGAAACGTGGTCCCGGAGGCCATGGCCAGCGGTCTGGCCGTAGTGTCGTACGACATCGCGGCTGCCAAGGAACTGATCGACAGTGGTTTCAATGGCGTGCTCGTTCCCCCCGGCGACGAACTTGCGTTTGTCAATGCAGCGGTGGAACTGTCAATAAACCTGCAGCAACGTACGCAGATGCAGGCTGTTGTTGCGCAAAGCGTCGCTCATCTGGCATGGGGTGCGGTTTACGACAGCTTCCTGAACGCCTTGTCGGGTGCGGTGCAATCGCACGGGAGAGGGTTTGCCGCTACGGGAGACAGCCTACGGCAGTCAAGACAGATTGGTAAGGCACAGCAGTGCTTGGCCCATTCGAACCTGCATACCATGCTTTAAGCCATCGCACAGCGCAAATCCCCTGGGAGCAAGAACAATGACTGTGGAGCCATGCTGGAACCAACCCATTTCCTGCCCTTTAGTGAGGTGCGCATCGCACGCGATCGATTGAGGCCCCGAATATTTCAAGTGGAACAAGACATCGAGAAAGTGCAGCCGGATGCTGGCAACCAGAATCGCGGCCACGGGAATCAGCGCTATGTGCTTGTTGGCCATCGGGCCTGCAGCGTGAATTCTAGTGCTGATAAAGGCACGCTCGTTCTTGCAAAACAAGCGTTCAATCCTCTTCAAGGCAATCGGATTGACGTTCCACGTATCGCCAGAAAAATAGCGAACCTTCTTTACCGTGCAATCGTGAGGAGCATGAAACCGGTGGTACATGCTGGAGCTCAGGCGCAGTGTCACGAAGAATCCGTCGCGCCAATCGCCAAGGTCCTCATCCGCACCCAGCAGATCCGCCAGCGCGTATGGAAAGCCCTTGGCCTGAAAGACTTGGCCATCACAAATGGGGCCATTTGCGCCGATGATTGCATCCACGGGACTGGCAAGAACAGAATCCCTACCGTCAATCGGCCTTGCTCCGTCCTTCAACTCGCGGGTAAAGCAGTCGTGCATGCTTTTGAAGCGGTCTTGCTTGGCTTCGCTCAAGTCAAGGTCGCTGAAAAACTTCCAGATCGCAATCGATGCATCCCGAATCAGTGGTTGCTCAATCTTGCTGAACCAACCCATAAAGCGTGTCAAGAGCCGACGCGGGATGCGATTGGTCAGGAGAAAGTTCAGGTCTTCCTGATGCAGCAGGGACTGTATGTCTTTTCGAATGCTCATTTCATTACGTTCTCGAAGCGTGAACCAAGTCGGAGGTGTTAGCCCGTGTCAAATCTGCCCGCATTAGAAACCATTGCGCTTTATGCAGCTGCCGCAGCCGCATTGTTTGGGATTTTGGGAAAAGCCAGATCACGCTTGGAGCTGTCTCTGGCAAAACATCGTTCGCTTGCAGGACATCCGCGCACGGCCAAGCGCATCGCATCGTTCATGCCGAGGTATACATATGAGGAAGCGAATGCGTTTGGCATCGATAACGCGCCTGCAGAAGTGGTCGCGACAAGAAAAGCCGCATTTGACGCATTGGTTATTCGCTTTCAGGCGTTGTACCCACAAACCTTGCTGGCAGGCTCGGAAGTTGCAAAAGGCTTGTCTGACCTTCAGTTTGTAAGTGCCTACCGGGTTCCGTTTCAATTTCGCAAACTGGTCCAGGGCCGGCTCCAGATCGGGTCCATGATGCAGGCGAGTGAGGGCGTGAAACTCACCGATCTGGATGGTAATCAGTTTTTCGATCTGACTGGCTCCTACGGGGTGAATGTTTTTGGTAACGACTTCTACAAGGCTTGCATCGACACGGGCGTCGATACTGTGCGCGATCTCGGACCTGTGCTTGGTTCGTACCATCCGGTGATACAAGACAACGTACATCGCCTGCTGCGTATCTCCGGCATGGATGAAATATCGTTTCACATGTCCGGCACAGAGGCGGTGATGCAGGCCGTTCGCCTGGCCCGATACCATTCCGGACGGAGCAAGATTGTCCGCTTTTGTGGCTCGTACCATGGCTGGTGGGGTGATGTTCAGCCGGGCATTGGCAACCCGATGCCCGCACGCGATACGTTTACCTTGGCCGAGATGAGCGAGGCCACCTTGCGGGTCCTGCGCAACCGCACCGATATCGCCTGCGTTCTGATCAATCCGCTGCAGGCGCTGCACCCCAATGCCGCAGCACCTAATGACGGTTCTCTGCTTGACAGTTCCCGAAAAGCGGGATTCTCGAAACCCGAGTACTCCGCGTGGCTTCAGCAGCTTCGCAATATTTGCGACGAGCGTGGCGTTGCACTCATCTTTGATGAGGTATTTGTCGGATTCCGACTGGCGCGTGGTGGAGCGCAGGAATATTTCGGTGTGCGTGCGGACTTGGTGACATATGGCAAGACCATCGCTGGCGGCTTGCCGATCGGCGCAGTCTGTGGCAGGCGCGAGTGGATGAAGCGCTTTCGTGAAGATGCACCTGCAGACGTTTGTTTTGCGCGTGGCACATTCAACTCGCATCCCTACGTGATGGGAGCGATGAACGCCTTCCTCGTGCGCCTGGATGATCCGGACATTGCCAGCCTGTACACAGACATCGCTAATACATGGGACTCCCGCGCGCAGCGTCTCAACGAGCAACTGGCGGGTGCAGACGTTCCTGTAAGGGTGGCCAATATGTCTTCCATCTGGACGGTGCTGTACACCCAACCTGCCTGCTTCAACTGGCTGTTGCAACACTATTTGCGCCTTGAAGGTGTGGCTTTGAGCTGGGTGGGGACCGGGCGAATCATCTTTAGCTTGAACTTTACAGACTCGGACTTCGAGAAAGTAAGCACACGTTTTGTGCGTGCTTCACTGGCCATGAAGGCCGATGGATGGTGGTGGAGTGATACGGTTGCAACGAACAAGTCAATCCAGCGCCGGATTTTGCGTGAGATGCTTGCGGCGAAGTTCTAGGTGCTGCTCCGGAATACAAGCCGCTGCTCATCTCCCTATGGCAAAGTATTCAAATCCAAGGCTTCGAACCAACTTCGGATCGTAGAGGTTGCGCCCGTCAAAGATCACGGAATGTTTTAGACTGGCTTTGATGTGGTCGAAGTCTGGGCTACGGAATTCTTTCCACTCGGTCACGATCACCAGCGCATCGGCACCCTCCAGCGCGCCACTCTGGGAACTGGCAAAGCCTACACGGTCGTCCTGTGGCAATACGCGCTTGGCCTGGTCGGTTGCCACCGGATCATAGGCAGTCACCGTGGCTCCTGCCACCAGCAGGTCTTGAATCAACGCGAGGCTGCTGGCTTCGCGCATATCGTCCGTATTGGCTTTGAATGCAAGCCCCCAAATCGCGAAGTGCAGACCTTCTAGATTCTCTCCAAAGCGCGCCTTGATCTTTGTGGCCAGAACGCGTTTTTGGTGTTGGTTGGCAGTCTCAACTGCGTGCAACACGGAAAGGTTGATGCCGCCATCGTCGGCTGCAAACTTGATCAGCGCCTTGACGTCTTTTGGAAAGCACGAACCACCATATCCGGCGCCGGCGTAAAGAAAGTCGTATCCGATGCGCGGATCACTTCCGATACCCTTGCGCACATGTTCAATATCAGCGCCGAGCTTTTCTGCAAGATTGGCGAGTTCATTCATGAAACTGATTCGCGTTGCGAGCATGGCATTGGCGGCGTACTTGGTGAGTTCGGCGCTGCGAACGTCCATCAAGATCAATCGATCGTGATGGCGCTGGAACGGCGCATACAGCGCACGCATATTCAACTCTGCCTGCTCGTCGTCGCAGCCCAGAACGATGCGCCCCGGTCGCATGAAGTCATCCAGAGCCGCACCTTCCTTCAAGAACTCGGGATTGGACACCACACTGAACGGCGTATTCGCGCCACGTGCCCCAAGCTCCGCCAGGATCGCCTGGCGAACTGCATCCGCAGTACCTACCGGAACCGTGCTTTTGTCAACCACGACCTTGTAGTCGGTCATGTATTTGCCAATGTTGCTGGCTGCCTGCAAGACATGGCGTACATCCGCGCTGCCGTCTTCGCCCTGTGGAGTCCCTACGGCAATGAACTGTACTGTCCCAAACCGGGTCGCAAGCGCGATATCTTCGGTAAAGTGCAGCCGACCCGCATGCAGGTTGCGCTCCACCATGGCCTGCAGTCCGGGCTCGTAAATCGGGACATGCCCTGACTGCAGCGCCCTGACCTTGTCCTTGTCGGTGTCAAAGCAAGTGACATCATTGCCTACGTCCGAGAGGCAAGCACCCGTCACTAGGCCAACGTAGCCAATGCCGATCACAGTAATCTTCATGTTGATCCTCTTCGATGCAAATTGCGACCGAAGTGTCACGGACCGACGCTACAGTTTCATGACGGAAAGTAATTTCGTTTGTCGTCGCCAACACATTCACGAAAATGTCTTCTACACGGTAATCAAGTTGTCACAGTTGCTTCCTATATTGCGATTTGGTGGATGCTCAGATCACCGATTCTTCATTTGTTAAGGAGCCAACGGAATGCAAGATTTCTCGGACAAAGTTAGGGTATTGCAGTGGGATGATCATCGTTACTACCACCAATGCCGCATCAACCAGACGCTGCACCTGATCAGCGCCATCAGTTTCCTGTGCGCATACTGTGTGCTGTTCATTGATCCGGCTATCGCAGGCATTGTGGGATGGCTGGTTGGAATGGTGACGCGTCAGTCCGGCCACATCTTCTTTGAGCCGCGCGGGTTCGACAAGATCAACGACGCGTCTTACGAATACAAGGAGTCAATCAAGGCGGGCTACAACATGCGTCGCAAAGCGGTGCTGGTTTCCGTCTGGCTGTGTGTGCCTTTGCTGTTGGCACTGTCGCCGCGCCTTTTTGGACTCATCGAACCTGCTGTGGGTTTCAATGGCTATGTTCATGACGTTGGCCTGTTCTGGCTGTTGTTGGGCGCTGGCGGCTTGATCTTTCGGACATTGCACCTGTTTGTCTTGCGGGGACCCGCTTGGGGCTTGGCGTGGGCGGTCAAGATTCTTCTGGACCCATTTCACAACATTGCCACTTACTGGAGGTCGCCACTGGCCCTCATGGCAGGCCAACGCTATGACCCGCTCGAAGACCATGAGGCGACTGGCTTCCATGCATGACCAAACAAGGTGCGCCCGATGGGAAACTTCTGACCTTGCGAAGGTCGGTAGAAGTCCGGCCTGAATGACACGAATAGCGAGTTGCGTACAGCTCCTGGCAGCCGTGCTACTGTGTTGCGCGTGCTCCCCCCGGTACCTAATCGTTCAGGGCGTGGCGAGCGAGCTTGCCAATCAGCGCGTCGACACAGAGGATGATCTGGTGCTGGCGCGCGAGGCCGGCGCTTTTTATCTCAAGCTGTCAGAGTCTTTGCTCAACGAAGTGCCCGGCAATGCGAACCTGGCCGCCGCTGTTGCCGGCGGATTTACGCAATACGCCTATGCCTTCGTTCAACTCGAAGCCGAGCGTACCGAGTCCAGGGACGCCAAGGCCGCACAGAAGCTGCGGGAGCGCGCACGCAGGCTTTACCAGCGCGCTCAGCACCATGCTCTGGCGTGTCTGGAAAACCAGACGCCAGGTTTTGCCAAGACCCTGGCGAGCGCCAACCCGACCGACTGGCCACGCATTCAGCCGGATCAGGTCCCATTGGCGTACTGGGCAGCGGCTTCCTGGGCCAGCGTGATTGCCTTGTCCAAGGACGATCCGGACGTTGTGGCAGATCTGCCGCTAGTGGTACGCCTTGCAAAGATACTTTGGCAAACGCAACCCGACTTCAATGACGGTGCACTTGCCAGCCTGATGGGAAGTCTTGAAGCCGCCCGACCTGCAGGCTCGGCACAGGAGGCCACGCGTTACTTTGATCTGGCGATATCCCTGAGCGGCGAAAAGAATGCCGGTGCCTATGTTGCCAAGGCCGAAGGCATCGCCCTGGCTGCGGGCGACCGCGCAGCATTTGAAGCCCTGTTACGCCGGGCATTACTTGCCAGCAAGGGCACGCGCAATTTGCAAAACGGCGTGATGGGCGAACGTGCCCAGTGGCTTCTTGACACCGCCGACGATCTTTTTTAACCAGCCACTGACGATGACCCACTTCAGACTTTCACGATTGCTCGCTTGCTGTGTAGTGACGCTTGCGACGCTGATCTCAGCCACAGCGGGACACGCCGCCGAAAAGCAATTGCGCATAGGTACCCTGGCACCAAAAAATTCTCTCTACCACCGACAGTTGCAGGAAATTGGCGAGGTCTGGCGCAGCGCCCAAGGGGGTGCGGCGAAGTACGTGATTTATACCGACGGCAGCCAGGGTGGCGAGGCAGAGTTGGCGCGACGTATGCGCATTGGCCAATTGCAAGGTGCGCTGATTTCTGTCGTTGGCCTGCGGGAAATAGAGCCTTCCATTGGGGCGCTGCAGAACCTGCCTCTGCTGTTCAAGGGCTGGGATGAAGTTGATTACGTGCGCGAGAAAATGCGTGTGTCCATGGAAAGGAAATTCCTGGACAAGGGATTTGTCGTTCTCGCGTGGGGCGACTCCGGTTGGGTAAGGTTCTTCTCCAAGGAGCCTGCGCTTCGACCAGGCGATTACAAAAAGATGAAGTTCTTTGCCTGGGGATCGGAGCCGGAGCAGCAGGACATCATGAAGAGCCTAGGTTACACCCCGGTGCCATTGGAGACCAGCGACATCTTGCCGTCAATTCAGACCGGCATGATCAATGTAGTTCCTTCCACACCCTATTTCGCACTGGCAAGCCAGATCTACAACAGCGCGCCCAACATGCTGGAGATCAATTGGGCTCCCATCGTCGGCGCACTGGTGGTGACCAAAAAGGCGTGGGATGAGATGCCTGCCGACGTGCAATTCGCCGTGCGCGTAGCGGGCGACAAAGCCGGCCTGGAAATCAGGACCAAGGCGCGGCAGGAAGTGGAGGACGCAGTTGCGGCAATGAAGAAAAGAGGCTTGGTGGTGAATCGACCAACACCAGAGCAGATGCGGGAGTGGAACGAACTTGCAGAAAAACTCTACCCCCGCATTCGCGGAACCATGGTTCCGCAGGACACGTTTGACGAAGTCTTCGCCCATCTGATCGCTTACCGGGCGTCGCGCAGCAAGTGAGTGCGGGCAATGTGAACCTGAACAGCACCCACCGCTTCGGTCGTCTCGACGAGTGGATTGCGTCGGCTGCCTTGCTCCTGATGACGCTGATTCCCCTGGTGGAAATCGTTCTGCGGCCGCTCGTTGGAAGCGGTGTTCAGAATTCCTCGGTCCTGGTGCAGCATCTGGGTCTGGTGCTGGCAATGTACGGGGCGCTGGTTGCCGAGCGCAACGGTCAATTGAGCACTTTGGGCAATGGCCTGGCTCGCATGGGGGGAGCACGTTTTCAAGAGCGCCTCTACGCATTCGCAAACGGCAGCGCTGCCGTGATTTGCGGCATTCTGGCGCTGGCCGGTTGGCGCTTTGTCGCTACCGAAATGGTCGCGTCACACTCACTTGCGTATGGAATACCAACCTGGTGTGTGCAGGCCACGATGCCGATTGGCTTTGCGCTGCTCGGTACCAAGCTTGGAGCCCGTTGCTCCAGCACTGCCTGGCTGAAGCCGATTCGCGGATTGTTACTGACCACGGCAGGCTTTTGGCTGGCCAGCGCGTTCGACGGCAGCGCCGTGGAATTCTGGCCGGGTGTCGTCTGGCTGCTGGCCATCTTGCTATGTGGCGCTCCCATATTTGCGGTTCTGGGTGGTCTGGCCCTGGTGCTTTTCTGGCAGGATGGACAGCCGCTGGCATCGGTTGCGCTGTCTCACTACCAGATCACGGTAAATCCGTCGCTGCCTGCATTGCCGCTGTTCACCCTGGCCGGACTGATTTTTGCGCGCACAGGTGCGTCCAGTCGATTGAGCGCTGTATTCCTGGCTGTGTTTGGAAATGGTGCCAGCGGGACCGTTCTTGCGGCGGCGGTACTGTGCTCCTGTTTCACGGCATTAACCGGCGGTAGTGGCGTTACCATTTTGGCGTTGGGCGGATTGCTTCTTCCCCTGCTGACCAAGGCTGGGGTGCCCGAACAGCGCGGCATAAGTCTGGTGACCAGTGCCAGTTCCTTGGGAGTGCTACTGGCGCCATCCGTGCCGCTGATCATGTACGCCATCATCGCGCGCGTGCCGATTAACACGATGTTCCTGGCCGGTGTCGCGCCAGCTTGTGTGATGGTGTTGTTCCTGGTCATCATCGGTGGGTACCTCAGGCGTTCCACCACGGGCACCACCGTGCAAACAGTGGAAGCTAAGACCCCGGGCCAACCGCGTCTGATGAAAGCCATCTGGACGGCCAGATTTGAAATCCTCGCTCCGGTGATTGCGGTTGGTTCGCTTGTCAGCGGCCTGGCCACGCCAACTGAGAGTTCAGCACTCACGGCGGCCTACGCGGTGGTGACACAGATGGTCCTGCACCGAGATCTGAGCATGGCGACCTTCGGCAGGTGCCTGCGCGACTGCACTCAGATCATTGGTGGCGTGATGTTGATCCTGGGCATGGCACTGGGACTGACCAACTATCTGGTGGACAGCGGCCTTCCCAGCGATGCCATTGACTGGGTACAGGGGTTCATCCCCAATAAGTACGTCTTCCTGCTCCTGCTCAACGTCTTTCTGTTGGTCGCCGGGTCCCTGATGGAAATCTTCGCTGCGATCGTCTTCCTTGTGCCTTTGCTGCTGCCGGTCGCCCTGAGTTATGGCATCGATCCGGTGCATTTTGGAATCATCTTTCTGGCCAATATTGAAATGGGTTTCCTGTGCCCCCCGGCGGGCATGAACATCTACTTTGCAGCAGCGATGTTCAACAAGCCTATCCGTACGATCATGGCCTCCATTGGCCCGGCTCTGCTGGCGATCTTTCTTGGTGCTTTCTTCATCTCGTGCTTTCCGCTATTGTCAACTGGTGTACCAGGCCTCTTTGAAGTGAAAGCGCGGTAAAGGTTTTCGAGTGGCTCCTGTTTGTGTGCAAAATTAGAGTTGCGCATCCATGTCGAATGGAGTTTTCCACACTAGGCCTCGCTCACCGGTCATGTTCCTGGCAGTAGTCGGCAAGTTTTTTGTCCGCGGTGGCGATGTGAATCAATAGCCAGTGCGACATGAAGTCCTCCAAATCTTCTTTGACCATTTCATTCTTTGCGATGCAGCTTGAAATCGAACTCAGCTTCTTGCTCAATTCCTGGTGCAATGTGCGGTGGGGCTCAAGTTCTGGGTATCGCAGTCTGCGCATGTACTCTTCCTCGAAGGAAAAATGCGTACGCGTGTACTCAAAAAGCCTCATGGCCGCATGGGCCTGCTCTGCGTTTGTTACCGCGTGGAGTATGTTGTGCGCCCGCTGGAACAGTTCCTGATGCTGTTCGTCAATGTCCGCATTACCCACCCGGTAGTCGTCTTTCCAACGAAGTTTTTCCGAAGTTTGGTAAATCTTTGAATCAACCCACGCCAAGGCAGACGCGTTGTCATCGAACAACTGGCTTTCTATGCCCGCCCCCAGATAGCATTGAAGATACTGGGGAGCCATGATGGATGAGCCAATTACAGCCGGTCCAAAAACCAACGCGGTAACTGGATTAGTCGAAGGGTCGGTATATCGGAGTTTGAGGTAAGTGGACAGATCCGAAATGACGTTGGGCGAACCCAAACAGTTGCTCCTAAATGTGAGAATTTGAGCCCACTTTCCCCTTGCCCTTAGTTTGGTAATCATGCCGCTTATCGCGCCTGGAATCGCAGCGATCAGTTCATGCTTAAAGGGACCAGTTGCTGTGGTGTTCAGAATACGCCCTTCGATCACATAGTCAACGCGACCTATGGCACTGGAGTTGGAATCGTCTCCGATACTGTTTGCCGTGGAGCTGTCGGGGGTGGGGCGCATACCAGTGTCTCCAGCTTGAGGAATTCATGTTCCTCCGAGATTAGTGCACTTCACTACCTCTGCCGTATATGACTTGGCGTCGGCAGTGTTGAACTGATCGGAGCGATGCGGGCACTAGACATCATAGACCATGGTTGCAACCCTTAGGGCCGCGAATGAATGGAAAATTGAGCTCAATCAACATCACATCCCCAGTATTGCAAGGATCCTATTTGGGCTGACAGGTCGGCATCAAAGTTGATGATGTGCGTTACCAGCCATTCGTTGATCTCGGTATCGAGGATATTTATGTGCAATTGGTGCCCTGCAATTTCATGCTGAATTTCGTCAAGACGTGCAAGCAAACGCCAGTGCTGTTCTTTGTGTTCATCGAGACCGACGTACTGGATACTTCGCATGAGTGCCTCCTCATGAACAAAGTGCGCCAACGTCAGGTCATACAGGCCCTTTGCACACAAAACCTGCATTTCGCACGTGCGTGCGGACACTAAGGACGCTGCATAGTCGAGAATCTCCTTGTGTTGGGAATCCATGGAAGAATGACCAACCAGATAAGTGTCGTTCCAGCGGGGTAACATGGCAGTTTGCGTCTCCAGACGGACAAGGCTACGGCGGAACTGTTTAAGTTTGATGACTCAATGGAAGCGTCCCGAACCGGATTTTTCAAATACACGTGACTACTTGCTGGTTGAAACGAATGTTCGCTGCTACTCTTGTGCCGTTTTCGCGGATAACATCAGTAGGTGCAAAGTCGATTAACGAACGTTCTTTTTGTATCGAAGGAAAATGCCTCAAGGAGCCTCATGGCAGAGGCCTGCTTGGCACATCTTGGAGGCAATCGTTTCAGAGCGTTTTCATGCGGACGGCCATCATCCATCGGCGATGAGCCGAGTCCTTGGGCTCTAATGGCCCTTCGTACTGCTGGCGTATCGCCTGACGGCTTGCGGTGTAAACCCTGGACCGAGTTCACCCGCAGTGGCGCTCCAAAGATGGACTTCGTAATTTCATTGGACGAAGAAACATGGGATGCGCAGCCGCTTTGGCTAGGACAACCGGAAACTGCGCTTTGGGCCTATCCAGCACTCAAGGCAAAGAGGAAGGACACTGCCAAACTGGGGCTCAAAACACTGCATACCTTGCACTCGCTTAGGCTGCGTGTTGAACTGCTGGTGAACCTGCATTCGAAATTGACTAGGCGGTCAGACTTGCGTCACGATTTGCGCGACCTGGCATTTTTGTAGGAAGCGCACCCGAAGCCTGTTCATGTTTTGTGTCGGCCTGAACGTTGTGGTCCTGCACCCGCACAAGCGGGCAGGTCCGCGCAAAGGATCACAGCATTGTCAAAGTAGCGCTCGATATTGGTCAGATTGATTCTGCAGACCAATTTACCCCTATTTGTGAACTTGAACTCGAATTGAAAGCGGGTGAGGCATCGTCTCGTTCATGTAGATGACGTCCCCTTGGGTGTGCGCTAGACACAGACCTTCTTGCCGTGACACCGACCGCGTAATCAACCAAATCGTCTTAAAACGCCCAGCGATGTCATCACACGGTCACGTACTGCTTTGAAAATCCCCTTCTCCTAGACAAACTGTTGAGCAAACCACATGAAACTCATTCGCCCCCTCCTTGCCCGCCACCTTCGGTTCACCACCCTGCCCCTGGCGGCCGCTCTAGCCTTGACGGCCTGTGGGGGTGGCAGCGGTCTGGCACCACTGCAAACGCTGGACGGCGCGATACCGCTGATCATTGGGCACCGCGGCCTGCCGGGGCTGTACCCGGAGGAAACATTGCCGTCTTACGAGGGAGCCGTGGACGCAGGTGCCGATTCGCTGGAAGAAGACTTGCACCTGACCAAAGACTGCGTGCTCGTGGCACGCCACAACCCCTGGCTCAGCGACAACACCAACATCGTCGAGATCGCCAAGACCAACCCCACCGTGGCGGCGCGTAAGCGCAGCGTGCCGGGTGTGCTGGTCAACGTGAGCTACAACGTGACCACCTACGGCGGGCCAGCTCAGTACCTCAGTGATCGCACCGACCCTGCGGACCCCAAATCAGTGCTGAAGTCACTGGTGGTCGACGGCGAGGACCACACTGGCGACTGGTCGATCACCGACTTCACCGCAGCCGAACTCAAGCAGTGGATCGGTGGCACCACCTATGACGCCGCCGCTCTGCGTCCCAGCGCACTCAACGGCCAGTATCCGGTGCTGACCATGCAAGAAATCATTGACCTAGCCAAGGCCAAGAGCGCGCTTACCGGCCGCACCATCACGGTCTACCCGGAAACCAAGAACCCAGTCTGGAACAACGCCCAGGCCGTCGCCAATGGCTGCGACATTGCCCGTACCGGCCACCCGTTTGAGGATGCGGTGCTCAAGCTGCTCAAGGACAACGCAATGAACACCAAGACGGCGCCGATCTTCGTTCAGTCGTTCGATCCGGCTAGCCTGAAGTACCTGCGCTCGGCCGGCATGCTGGCCAGGGCCGTGCAACTGATCGACGGAAACGACGTAGACTACAAGACCGGCGCCATGATCTATGTGCAACCGGACTACTGGAACTTCGTGGATGGTCGCCCCTACAGCTGGACCGTGGCTGGCGATGGACGATTCTTCGACGTCATGCTGACACCCACCGGCCTGGCTGACATCAAGACCTATGCCGATGGTATTGGTCCCTGGAAGCCCCAGGTCATGAAGCTCACTGGCTCTACCGGCACTTTTGCCGGCGTCACCGCCGCCGTACCCACCAGCCTGCTGGCCGATGCACACAAGGCCGGATTGTTCGTCCACGTGTACACCTTCCGCAACGAGGCCAAGTACCTGGCTGGAGTGTTCAACGGCGATCCGGCGACCGAGTTGCTGGCCTACCTTCGGGCCGGCGTAGACGGCGTA
>CAIPGC010000232.1 GCA_903864505.1 uncultured beta proteobacterium
CGAATGGTGAAAAAATTGCCCAGACTCTTGGACATCTTTTCGTTGTCCAGTTGCACCAATCCGTTGTGCATCCAGACGCTGGCCATGGTTTTGCCAGTCACACCTTCGGTCTGTGCAATTTCATTTTCATGGTGCGGAAACTGCAGATCCATTCCGCCGCCATGAATGTCAAAGGTCTCCCCCAGCGTATGGCAACTCATGGCAGAACACTCGATGTGCCATCCCGGTCGACCTAAGGCATAGCCATGCCCATTCAGTCCACCATCCCATTTGGCATCCTCAGGTTCGTTGGCCTTCGCCGCTTTCCAAAGTACAAAATCCATCGGATCCGCCTTGCCGTCGTCGACCGCCACGCGTTCGCCGGCCCGCAGACTCTCCAGCGACTTGCCCGACAATTTTCCATAGCCCTCAAACTTGCGTACCGCGTAATTGACATCGCCCGATGGCGCTCGGTAGGCAAGGCCCTTGACTTCGAGTTGGTGAATCATGTCCAGCATTTGCGCAACGTATTGCGTAGCCCGCGGCTCAATGGAGGGTATCTCGATGCCCAGACTGCCAATATCCTGGTGCATGACAGCAATCATTTCGTCAGTCAGAGCACGAATGGAGATATTTCGCTCCAGCGCCCGGCGAATGATCTTGTCGTCAATATCGGTGATGTTTCGAACATATGTCACCTTGTATCCACTGCATTTGAGCCACCGCTGAACGATGTCGAATGCCATCGCCATGCGGGCGTGACCGATGTGGCACAAATCGTAAATCGTCATGCCACACACGTACATCCGCACGTGCCCAGGCACAATGGGTGAGAAAAGTTCTGGTGCACGCGACAGCGTGTTGTAAATGCGCAAACTCATGGATTTTTGGTGTCCAAGGTCTTGGCGGATATAGCTTTGGACGAGGGCACGGGCTGGTACGGATTCGGTTAGGGTAACGCTACAATCCGTCGCAGTATATAGCCCCCGTTCGCGGGCATCCCTCTGCGAGAAACAGATCACACCCCATGATGAACCACCGCTCCACAGTATTGAAGCCACTGCGACTTCTCGGCATGGTTGCCAGCCTCATGTTTTCGCTGGCGCACGCGGATGAATACGCCGATGTGTCACAGTTGGTGCGGGCCGGCAAGTTGGCTGAGGCCCTCTCGAAAGCCGATCAATACCTGGTCGCGAAACCACGCGACCCGCAAATGCGCTTTCTCAAGGGAGTCATCCAGCGTGACAACGGCAAGACTTCAGATGCTCTTGCCACCTTCACCCGACTGACCGAAGACTACCCGGAACTGCCCGAGCCCTACAACAATCTGGCAGTTCTGTACGCGGGTCAAAGTCAGTTTGACAAAGCGCGCACAGCGCTGGAAATGGCCATCCGCACCAACCCCAGCTATGCAACGGCCCACGAAAACCTGGGTGATGTGTATGCAAAGCTGGCCAGCCAGGCCTACACCAAGGCACTCCAGTTGGATAACGCCAACCAGGCCGTAGCGCCTAAGCTTGCGCTGATCCGAGAATTGTTCAGTCCCACAGCAAAGGGGCAGAAACCAACCGCGGTCCCGGCCACCGCGCCGGTGCCGCCCACCCCTGCACCGGCACCCGCAAAAGCGCCACCAAGTCTGCCGGGACCCGCTGTCGCCAAGGCCCCCGCTGCGCCCACCAGCATCGCCACACCCCCTGCCCCCACGCCCACTGCTTCGGCAACTGCGGCCACGAGTCCTAAAGCTGCAACACCAGCACTACCCCCCGCAGCAGCTGTCACAACGCCGCCACCTGCCCCAGCCGCACCTACTGCTGCCACCATTGCCTCCAATGGGACCAAGGAAGCGGAAGCAGCGGTGCGTGCCTGGGCCAGTGCCTGGGCCGCCAAAGACGTGAAGTCCTACCTCGCCGCATATGGCAAGGAATTTGTACCGCCAGGCAGTCAGAGCCGCTCCACTTGGGAAGAAGAACGGCGCCAGCGCATCAGTAGCAAGTCGAAGATTAGTGTGAAGCTTGAAAATCTGAATGTTTCGGTCACTGGCACCAAGGCAGTGGCGCGATTCAAGCAGGACTACAAAGCCAATGGACTGGCAGTATCGAGTCGGAAAACGTTGGACCTGCTTAAAAAGGGGGATCAATGGCAAATTGTTAAAGAGTCGGTCGGTAGCTGACGTGTTGAAGCCTGCTTTCTTGGCGGCGTCAGTCTCCGCGTTGCTGGTTTTTTGCGTTGGCCCCGCTGCGGCTGCGGCAACGAAACACGCCAACACGACAACGCAGCCCATTCGTCCGGAATCGGTCGCGGCAAAGCGCTCCGAGGGCGTGGCTGAAGCCCGATTGATCGAGATCTACAACCTGATTGGTAAATTGCAAAACCGGGAAGCGCTGGCCAAGGCTGGCGCCCTGGTGGAAGAGTTGCCGAACTTTCAACTGGCACAGTTGGTTTACGGAGACCTGCTCGCCGCACGGACCCGACCTGTGAAAGCTGTGGGGGACATTCCAGAGGCGCTCGCGCAAAGTGGCGGAACGACCCTGGTTGAACTACGGGAAGAGTCCTTGCGCCGCATGCGAGCCTTGCGTGAACGACCAGCACCGGGCACCATCCCTTCCCAATTCCTGGCACTGTCACAACGATCCAAACACGCCATTGCTGTGGACGCTTCGCGCTCTCGGTTGTATTTGTTCGAGAACACACCCAGTGGGCTTAGCCTAGTTTCGGACTATTACATTTCGGTTGGCAAGGCCGGCACTTCCAAGACCAGCGAGGGCGACCAGCGCACCCCGTTGGGGGTGTATTACATCAACAGCAACCTAGACCGCAAGACACTCAAGGATTTTTATGGCTCGGGCGCTCTACCGATCAACTACCCCAATGTGCTTGATGCCAAGCGTGGAAAGTCGGGTGGCGGCATCTGGCTGCATGGCACCCCACCCACCCAGTTTTCGCGCGCGCCACAGTCCACCGATGGTTGCGTTGTGCTGGCAAATCCTGATCTGGAACACATCATACGGACGGTGGAAATCCGCTCAACCCCGGTGATCATCGCAACGCAGCTGCAATGGGTGCCAGCACACAGCACCAGAACCGCGAGCAAGCCGTTTGAAGAAGCCCTTTTTGCGTGGCGCAACGCGAAAACCTCAGGCGACCTCCAGCAGATTCTTTCGTTTTACACGCCCGATTTCGTGAGTAATGGCAAGACCTTGGCCCAGTGGACCCCGACCCTGAAAACAGAATTGGCAGAAACCCACGGGCGTACGATTCAGCTCAAGGATGTGTCCCTGCTTCGATGGACCGACACTGCAGACACGATGATTGTCACGTTTGGTGAAGTGGCCGATGGCACCCGTACCGGCTGGACCAAACGCCAGTATTGGATTCGGCAGGACAATCGCTGGAAAATATTTTTTGAAGGAGTCATGTAATGAAATCTCAATGGAACACTGTGTGTCGTCGCTCCCTGCTGGCTTGCGCCGCTGCAACGTTGCTGCCACTGGCGGCATGGGCAGAAGCCCCACCCCAAGTCAAGTTTCAGACCAGCATGGGTGAATTTGTGGTGGAAGTCTATCCCGACAAAGCGCCCAAAACGGTCGAAAACTTTCTGCAATACGTCAAAGACAAGCACTACGACGGCACCATCTTTCACCGCGTCATCAACAATTTCATGGTGCAAGGCGGCGGTTTCACCCCGACCATGAACCAGAAGCCAACGCGCCCACCAGTTCCGCTGGAGGCCCTGAATGGACTCAAGAACGATCTGGGCACGATCGCCATGGCGCGCACCAACGACCCCAACTCAGCCACGGCGCAATTCTTCGTCAACGTCAAGAACAACGACTTCCTGAACGCCAAGGGGCCGTCCGACGGCTACACCGTGTTTGGCAAAGTTACCAGTGGAATGGATGTGATTCAGAAAATGAAGGTCACGCCAACTGGTGCGGGCGACGTGCCGCAAACTCAAATCGTTATCAACTCCGCCACTTTGGTGAAATAAGTCATGAGCAACCCCCAAGTAGAACTCCACGTTACCGGCTACGGCGTCATCACCCTTGAACTTGACCAGGAAAAGGCCCCGAAGTCGGCGGCCAACTTTCTGGCCTATGTGAACAAGGGACACTACAACAACACGATTTTCCACCGCGTCATCCCGGGGTTCATGGTGCAAGGTGGAGGCATGGAACCTGGCATGAACCAGAAGACTTGCGATGCTCCGATTGAAAACGAAGCCAACAACGGCCTGAAGAATCTGAACTACACCGTGGCCATGGCGCGTACCGGCGACCCACACTCCGCCACCGCACAATTCTTCATCAACGTGGCCGACAACACCTTCCTGAACCACACCGCACCCTCTACCCAAGGCTGGGGTTACGCCGTGTTCGGCAAGGTAGTCAAAGGCAGTGAAGTGGTTGACCAGATCAAAGGGGTCACAACCGGGCGCAAAGGTTTCCACGACGACGTTCCCAAGGAAGATGTCGTGATTGAAAAAGCCGTCGCTCTCTAAACTGGACCGAGTGCGGGATGGAACTGCAAGCCCCCCCCCGCTGGCAATGCGTAGATTTCATTTCCGACCTGCACCTGCACCGGTCGGATCTTCTGACGTTCAAGGCCTGGGAGCACTATTTGCGGCACACCAGCGCCGAAGCTGTTTTCATCTTGGGCGACCTGTTTGATGTCTGGGTAGGTGACGATGCCATGCAGGACCCCCTTGGCTTTGAGCACCACTGTGTTCAGGTGCTGCGCTCGTGCTCAAACCGACTGAATCTGTACCTCATGCAGGGCAACCGCGACTTCTTCATGGGTCAGAAGTTGATGCAGGCCGTGCACGGGCACCTGCTGGACGACCCCAGTGTCCTAGTGTTTGGTGACACGCACTGGTTATTGACCCATGGCGATGCGCTGTGTCTGGGCGACACCGACTACATGGCGTTTCGAGCGACCGTGCGCAGCACGGCATGGCAAGAAGAGTTCCTGGCGAAGCCATTGGCGCAACGCCAGCACATCGCCCGGACCCTGCGGGCCCAGAGTGAACTGCACAAGCAGTCGCAAACCGGCTACGCCGATGTGGATGCCGCAGCAGCCATCGCCCTGCTCCAGCAACACCAAGCAACATGTATGGTGCATGGTCACACCCACCGCCCTGGCAACATCCCTCTCACGAATGGCTGCGAGCGCGTTGTGCTAAGCGACTGGGACCTTACCGCTCAACCGCCACGCTCTGAAGTTCTGCGTCTCCAACTGAAAAACCACAGCGGCACAGTGAACGTGACGCGGCTCTCACCCCTCAATGCAGGGCCCAAGCCTGTGGATTGACTTCGTCGATCTGCCACGGATCGAGAAATTGTTCTGCATATTTCAGATAAATACCTTCGTTTACAAAGATATCGAACAGATCGGGATCGATATGCCCCCCCATGCGGAACTTGTGCATGATGCCCATGGCCTGGGACAACTTCATACCCAGTTTGTAAGGGCGATCGCGGGCGGTTAGCGCTTCAAAGATGTCAGCAATCCCCATCACGCGCGCCTGCACCGACATCTGGTCCCGCGTGAGACCTTTTGGGTAGCCTTTGCCATCCATGCGCTCGTGGTGTCCGCCAGCGTACTCGGGCACTTTCTTCAAGTGCCGTGGCCATGGCAACTGCTCCAGCATTTTGATGGTTGCCACAATGTGGTAATTGATCGTGTCGCGCTCCGCCGAGGTCAGTGTTCCGGCCCGTATGGTCAGATTCTCGATCTCATCGGCACTCAGAAAATCGGTTTCCAGACCATCCACATTGCGCCACACGTGCTCCAGGCCAATGTCGCGCACACGCTGAATGTCGGCCTCGTTCATGGCCTCACCGCCCTGGTTCGATTTGCGCAAAAACTCCCGGTCACCGTCCAGGGCATTGATCTTGTTGCGGCAATGCGACCAGATGCGTGCCTCTGCGACAGCGTCGGTTTGTTCCCTCAGCGCAAGCTGCGCGCGCAGGGCCGCGATCTCCTGGTCGCGCTTGAGTACCTCAAAACGTGTCGCGATCAGATCAATCCGGTCGAACAGCGTCTGCAGCTTGGTAGCCTTGTCCACCACGTGCACTGGCGTCGTGACCTTGCCACAATCATGCAATAGTCCGGCAATCTTGAGCTCATACCGGTCCCGGTCGTCCATGCTAAATGCTGCCAATGGCCCGTCATGCGCGGCATTGGCAGCCTCGGCCAGCATCATGGTCAACGCTGGCACGCGCTGACAGTGGCCGCCGGTGTAGTGCGACTTTTCGTCGATCGCAAGATTTATCAGACTGATAAACGACTCGAACAACGTCTCCAACTGCATCATCAGGTTACGGTTGGTGATGGCAATCGCCGCCTGCGATGCCAGCGATTCGGCCAGGCTTTGGTCTGCCGCAGAAAACGTCACCACCTCGCCGGTAAGCGGTCGCTTGGCGTTAATCAACTGCAGCACCCCGATCACCTCACCTTCGTGGTCCTTCATGGGAACCGCAAGAAAGGACTGCGAGCGGTAACCGGTGCGCGCGTCGAATTGGCGCGTGCCGGAAAAATCAAAGTTTGGTTCGGTGTACGCGTCCGCAATGTTGACGGTGAGATTGTGAATCGCCGAATAGGCTGCCACCAGAGAGTCGTTGGGCTTCCCCGAAGGATCCGCCAGAGGCAGATTGGGAAAGTCAATCGGATTGCCAGAACTGCCACCCATGGCAATTTTCAAAGAGTCGGTTCGCAAAATTTCAAAGCGAAGTGCCTTGTTGTCACTGGTGACGCGGTACAAGGTGCCGCCATCGGCGTGGGTAATGGTCTTCGCAGCAACCAGAATGGTTTCAAGCAAGCGTGTGATGTCGCGCTCCTTGGAAAGCGCGGTCCCGATCGCATTGAGTTGCTCCAGCCGACGTAACAGGTCATCAACGGAGTCCATGGTCTTTCCTTTGTTGCTACTTCTTCAGCAGAACTTTCAACGCGTTTTGCAGTCTGCGGGAGGTTTGCCCGTCGAAAGTGTCCGCCAGTACCGCCGCTGCATCCTGTCCCCAGGTTTGAACAGGAGACGGATCATTGCGCCGCGTTAGCAACTGTAATTGCAAATTGCGTCGCGCGCCAATATCCTCTGCCGGCGTAGGCACTTCCGCGGCCATTTCCAGTCGCAGCAGTGCTTCCTTGGCAGGCGCTGCCTTGGGCGGCGCCTGAAATTTTCCATCCAGTGCCTGTACCCACGCATTGCGCGTTACTGCTGTCGCTCGGGTACCAAGGTCGTGCGCACTGGGCACGAGGCTGGCATCGCGTTTTTCCCATGCCGCCAGGAGTTGGGTCAACGCCTCACCGTGCGCTTGCGCAGCCAGTTTCTTGAGGGCGTGCTGCGCGTTTTCGAGTGCATCCCGCTGGGCACGAAACGCGGTATCTCCCAAACGTGGCGCTTCCTGTCGGGTTGCACCTCGGTCGCGGCCCACTCCATCGTGGCGCTCACCGCCACGCTCCGAAGAATACGCTCCGGCCTTGGCATCGCGTGGTCCCCGCGCGCTGTCTTTGCGCTCTCCCCACTTGCCCCCTCTTGCGCCAGCAGCGGCAGGAACTTCCCGCTTCATTCCGGGTCGGTCGTCGCCACGCATCGCAACGACTGGTTTTGGTGCTGCCTTGGGCGGAACAACCGCCACTGGCGAAACGTCCGGTGCGCCATCGGATGCTCCGCTTTCAGGAGCTTCCTGCGCAGCATCCACGGGCGATGCAGCTTGATTTGCATCAGATTCTTGGGACTCGGCGACCGCCTGCGCCTCCTTCTCCTGCGACCCTGCAGCGTGCACATCGGCTTGTGCCTGCGCCTGTCCATGCAGCGCTGCGTCGAGCGCGGCCATCGCCGCACGAATAGCCTGTCCATCTCCGGCAGCATTTGCCGCTTCCAGTGCTTTGGCGGCGTGCAGCACGGTTCGGTCACGCGCACCCAATGCTTCCTCGGCCTTTTCGCGCTCTAGCGTCTTGCGATTGAACGCATCGTCAATCGGCTTTCTGAACGCATCCCAGAGCTTTTGCTCCTGGCGCCGATCGATCGGAACCTCATGCGCTTGTGCCTGCCAACGCTGCTGCAAGGCGCGCACGGCATCCACCCTGAGTAAGGGGGCGGCTCCAAGCACTTTGGCTTCCTCAATCATGGCCTGGCGCAACAGAAGACTTTGCGCCTGCATTTCTTCCAGCGGAGCAGCCGCATTGGAAATCGCCGCCTTCCACAATGGCTGCATCTCGGCAAAGGCCTTTTCACCCAGATGTCCAGCCTCGCGCCAGCGGTCGCCAAACTGGTGCAGTATGCGGTTGAAGCCCTTCCAGTCGCCGTCCAACGCGGTGCGGTTGGCGCTTGCCCAGGCATTCACTTCTTCCACAATTCCCAATCGCTGCGCCTTGTGTTCAGCGGACTCGGCCTTGAGCTTGTCCAGCCAGGCTTCCACCACCTTGTGCGCCTCGTTACAAGCCTCATCGAAACGCTTCCACATGGCGTGGTTTGGCGCCCCGCCCTGGTCGGTCTGCTTCCACTGCTCACGCAGCGTGCGCAATGTCTCCTGCATCTTGCGTCCACCGACCGCCTGCCCATCAGGGCGCTTAAGCAATCCTTCTGCCTGAGCGACCAATGCTTCACGCAACTGATCGGCACGCCAACGCTGCCACCCTTCAAGCTCTCCCGCTGCCGCCAACGCGCCGTGGGCCTGATTTTCCAGCTTGTCATCAATGACTTTTCCGTACTCTTTAAGCGCATGGCGCAACGCGCCCGCTGCCCCGGCGCTGGCTTTGCCATGCCCTTCGGCAATCTCCTGCTCCAACGTTGCGAGCACCTGGCGAACGGCGGCGTTGGCACCAGCACGCACTTGAGGGTCAATTTTTGGTCTGGCGGATTTGGCGGGTGAAGCCTCAACCGGAACACCACGCGCTGCGCGCAACTCGTCGGCCCACACCGGGACAGGTGGCAGCGCGGCAGCCGGATCCTGAGCAGCAACCAGCGCCAGGTTCAGCGCGGCCCTAAATGCTTCCCACACTACCAGTAGCTGCCCACGTGAGGCATCCAACAACGTCGGGAACTTCAAATCCACACTGGCCCAACTCGAATCAGCCACCAGCTCCGATGCCTGCGCCTGCCAATGTTCGACATCCACCTGCAAAGGGTCACACACGGCATGTGCGTCCTGCCACGGCTTGGTAGAGAGCACTTCGATGCGCTGTGCCAGCAGCACAGCCGCCTCGCGCTGAACCTGCACGCGACGCTGCAGGTCCTCGATGCCCCGAACACGTTCCATAAGCTGCGCCTTCAGGGCTGCCAACGGCTCGCGGCTGAGTGGGGCACCGGCCTTGGCCGCGTCACGCTGCCACGCCAGCGCGTCGGCAATATTGAGCTTTGCCACGCCCAGCAACACCTGGGCCTTTTCCGCCCACTCGTTGGCGAGGGCTTCCTGGCCTTTGGCGCGCTTGGCCTCATCGATTCTCTCGCGCACCAGCTTGGCAGCGCCCTTGTCCTTGATGCTCAGTTCCTTGAACACATCCGCCAATTGGTCTGGCCCAGGGTTGCCCACAAGCCACTCACGCACGCGCGCAGCACGCTCGCCCGAGGTGGGCGCAGAAAAGGCACCACCGGTCAAGCTGTCTAATTGGGCAATATCATTTTGTTTGGCGGAGGAAGACGAGGTCACAGTGAGGCTCAGCAATAGGTTGGTACGAAAGTACGGTGGCGTATTTTCGCCGCGAAATGCGGCATGTTCTCAGGTTTTTGCCCTAGAACGCCACGCAGAACCCATATATATAGCGATAAAGCCCGGGCCCAGACCCGAAAGTCCAGGTGCCGGGCTCGATGGCTGACCTAAGGTCCGTGCCATCCGGGCTCACACGCGGGAGATTGAAGTCCCGCAGTGCGCAAGGAGCAACAGATTGCTCCTTTGAATTGCCGGGGCCGCTTCATCGCAACTACCACACTGGTAGGGACTGGCTACTGCCGGCAGAACGCCTGAAGAATCAGGCCATCAAATTTTAGTGATGGCACCGCCCAATTTCAAATTGTGTTTTCAATGGGTAGTGCGTGGTCGATTGTGGGCCTTGCAGCCTCCATTGACCCCAAGAACACCAATCAACCATTACTTTTTCGCCCAAAAGCAGGCTTCTTATACGAAATATAGTGCAAAACATCTATTTAATATTGTTGACTTCGTATATTCAAGCCCCCTAAAATCCGCGAATCCCAGCATCAGCTAGGGATAACCCGAACCCGCTGCCGAACCCGGCATATTCAAATCGCTGCACATGTCGACTCGACGCCGCAGGATATTGATAGCGTACCAACCTAAACGTCGGGTCTGAGGCCCGTGCCCTGCTTGCAGTGCATGAACCCGCGACACCCGCTTAAGAAGGAAGAGCTATGACAGCGACCGAAAAATTTACCCAAGCCCTGCGCGTCTTTGTAACCGACGTGGCACAAGGCTTTTTTGAAATCACCCATAACGGTTTTGCCCTGCTCGGCCTGGCCGTCATGTTTGCCGCCCTGACACTGACAGCAAAGCCTGAGATCCGCCAGGCCGGCGAGCTTCAACTCATGAGTTGGCTGCAAACCCGACAGACCATTGAAAGCGGTATCACCGAAGACATGACGGGCGTCGACCGCGCCACCGCCACCAATCCTCGCGATCTGCCCAAGCAACAGGCTGCAGTGGCTTACTGGCTGAGCAAGAAGTACGGAATTGCGCCTGAACCCCTGGGCGCGCTGGTAGCGGAAGCGTTTGATACCGGCGGTCGGACCAAACTGGACCCCACCCTGATTCTGGCAGTCATGGCGATTGAATCCGGATTCAACCCGTTTGCCCAAAGCGCGGTGGGTGCACAGGGTCTGATGCAGGTCATGACCAAAGTCCACGGCGACAAGTACGAAGGCTTTGGCGGCAAGCTCGCTGCATTTGACCCGGTCAGCAACCTTCGGGTGGGCGTCAAAGTGTTGCAAGATTGCATCAACCGCGCAGGATCGATCGAAGGTGGGCTCAAGCTCTACGTCGGAGCGGCCAACCTGGACGATGACGGGGGCTATTCGGCCAGAGTCCTTGCCGAACACAACCGGCTTCAACTGGTGGCCAACGGTCGCTCGGTCCCCACCAACGCGACACAGGTCGTGCCAGTCGCACATCCCGTAAAACCACAGGAACCGCCTGAATCGATGGCTAGTCTGGCCCATTCTTAGCATCTAAGGCACCTCGGGTAAAATCCGCCGGCACGCAACTGGCGATAGGCTCTCTCCCCACACCGGGCATGAGAGCTGACGTGGGAACACCACTAGGGAGCGTGCCGCACCTGCCAACAGCGGTGGCTGCGTTCAGCCGTTCGCCTGGGCAGCCCTTGTCACCTCGTTGTGAACAAGGTTCATTGTCATGAAGGACTGCCATGTACCACCGAAATATCCTTGTTGAGCAAACCGATCCAGAGTTGTTTGCCGCCATCCAGGCCGAGAACGCCCGCCAGGAACAGCACATTGAGTTGATCGCCAGCGAAAACTATGCCTCACCCGCCGTCATGGCCGCGCAAGGCAGCCAGCTGACCAACAAATACGCTGAGGGCTATCCCGGAAAGCGCTACTACGGTGGCTGTGAGCATGTGGATGTGGCCGAGCAATTGGCCATTGACCGCGTCAAACAGATTTTTGGCGCCGATGCTGCCAACGTGCAACCCCATTGCGGCGCGTCCGCCAACGAAGCGGTTTTTCTGGCATTTCTGAAACCCGGCGACACCATCATGGGAATGAGCCTGGCCGAAGGGGGCCACCTGACGCACGGCATGCACCTGAACATGAGTGGAAAATGGTTCAACGTCGTCAGCTACGGGCTTGATGCCAAGGAAGCCATCGACTATGAAGCCATGGAACGCAAGGCGCACGAGGCCAAACCCAAACTGATCATCGCCGGCGCCAGCGCCTATTCTTTGGCCATCGACTTTGAGCGCTTTGCCAAGGTAGCCAAAGACGTGGGCGCCATCTTCATGGTCGACATGGCCCACTACGCCGGCCTGATCGCCGCTGGCATCTACCCCAATCCGGTTCCCCACGCCGATGTAGTTACCAGCACCACCCACAAGAGCCTGCGTGGCCCCCGTGGCGGCATCATCCTGATGAAAGCCCAGCACGAGAAGGCCATCAACAGCGCCATCTTTCCCGGCCTGCAAGGCGGCCCGCTGATGCACGTCATCGCCGCCAAGGCGGTTGCCTTCAAGGAAGCGCTACAACCCGAGTTCAAGATTTACCAGCAACAGGTGCTGAAAAACGCCCACATCGTGGCCCAGACGCTCACCGAACGCGGCCTGCGGATCGTCAGCGGCGGCACCGAGAGCCACGTCATGCTGGTGGACCTGCGCGCCAAGGGCATTACCGGCAAGGAAGCCGAGGCCGTGCTGGGTAGCGCGCACATGACCATCAACAAAAACGCCATTCCCAACGACCCCGAGAAACCGATGGTCACCAGCGGCGTGCGCATTGGCACTCCAGCCATGACCACGCGCGGATTCAAGGACGAGGAAGCGCGCGCCACGGCCCATTTGGTGGCCGATGTGCTGGACGCGCCACGGTCTGAAGACAACATTGCTGCAGTGCGCGCCAAGGTGCACGCCCTGACCACACGTTTCCCGGTTTACGGTTGAGCCATGGCAAGCGTAACCGCTGTATTTTTGATAGCGGCTCGCGCTTGCTCCACAGGGGCTAGAGGCCAAAATGGCAATGAATCATTGGGTGTAGCCCGATGAAATGCCCTTTTTGCAGCCACTCCGAAACCCAGGTGGTGGAAACCCGTGTGGCCGAAGACGGCGACTTCATCCGTCGCCGGCGCCAGTGCGGCGCCTGTGACAAGCGCTTCACAACCTACGAGCGCCCGGACGTCAACTTCCCGACCATCGTCAAGAAGGATGGCCGGCGCATTGAGTACGAGCGCAGCAAACTGCTGGCTTCCATGAACCTGGCCCTGCGCAAGCGCCCGGTCAGCACCGACCAGATTGACAGCGCCATCGAGCGCATCGAGGAAAAACTACTCAACCTGGCCCTGCGCGAGGTTCAGTCGGGCCGCATTGGCGAACTGGTCATGCGCGAGCTGAAAAAGCTCGACAAGGTAGCCTACGTGCGCTTTGCCAGCGTCTACCGCAGCTTTGAGGACATTGACGAGTTCAAGACGCTGGTGGATGAGGTGAGGAGGTAGCCGAAAGGGCGTGCCGTTAATCTAGCTTCTGCATCCGCTTGTCAGATTCAATCTTTTCAAATCACCGATCTTGTTGAGAATATCGATCATGAAGAAGAATTACGCAGGATTTTCTGTAATTGAACTGATGGTCGTTGTCGCTATCGCTGCCATCTTGGTTGCCCTGGCAGCGCCATCGTTCGTAAAATTGATTCGCTCTACAAGTATCGCTAGCGCAGTAAACACGTTCATGGCCGACGCAAGATTTGCCCGCAGCGAGGCAGTGCGCTTGGGTGGAGCGGTAGTGATGTGCCGAAGTGATGCGCCTGAGGCGGCAAACCCGAGTTGCGGCACAGGGTCGGGGCCCAACGGCAATGGTTGGGTAAGCGGCTGGATTGTCTTCAAGGATCTTGATAACAATGGAGCGAAAGATTCGGCCGACCCACTGCTTCGAGTGCAAAGCCCTATAACTTCAGTCAATTCAATCGTCGATAGCGTCTCAACCAAGTTGGTATTTACCGCGACCGGGCGCCTGAAGAGTCTTTCTAGTGGCACGAAGACGCTGCAATTTGGCAGTGCACCAGATTTTTCAAACGAGGTCCAGCGGGTCGTCTGCGTCAGCCTCGGTGGTCGAGTTCGTATTGCTGGCGATGGGTACACATCATGCAGCTAAGTTTCCCCCATCCTATGAATCGCACACAACACGGCTCATCCTTGATTGAGGTATTGGTCACCATATTGCTACTGTCGTTTGGCATGCTGGCACTTGGCGGGATGATGTCGTACGCCGTACAAATGCCCAAGTTAGCGGGCTTTCGATCGTCAGCGACCAGTATCGCTGCGGGACTCATCGAGCGAATGCGCGCTAATCCACAGGAACTGTTCTACTACACCAGTACGTCAGCAGAACCCCACACGTTCAACGATGACGCGTGGCTCAATCATTGGCTGGGTAGTGTGTCTTCCACATGCTCTTACAGTACGAGTAATGGTGCTCTTCCTCCGGGTTGTATTTCCGGATCGACCGACGCAACAAAGCGCATTTCCACGATTGACCTGATTGAAACTCATGACGCATTGCGGCGTGAGCTTCCCGGTTTCGCAGGGTTGCGGATTACTTGCAGTGGAGGCGGCACGTGTGCTGCCTCCAATTATGAGGGAGACCTTTGGGTCATGTGGAGTGAACCCAGCACGTTTGCCAGTGTCGATGCGGGCACCTCTGACGAGTGCCCTCTCCCGGGCGACACGCCAACGTTCACCGCATTTTCATCTCCCAAGCCGCGCTGCCTGCATGTTCGGTTCAAGCTTTACGGGTCATGAACATGAATTCTCCAACAACACACATTCGCGCCCGGCCCATTCAAGGTTTGACCCTTATTGAGTTGATGGTTTCCATCACCATCGGGCTCGTCCTGATGATTGCAATTGCATCGGCGTATCTCGGGTCTTCATCTGCCGGCAGGATGGCCGAAGCCCAGGCGCGTATGAATGAAGACGCACAAAACGCACTGGCAATCCTGGTGCAGCAAATTCGTGTCGCGGGCGACAACCCCAAGCAGCCAAATTATGCGGCAGCCAATCCAACGAATCCTGCATTTGGAACGACCACTTACATTGTTCGCGGCTGCGATGGGACATTTACGAATATTACGAGCGCGGCGAGTGTGGCCGCCCTCACCTGTAATGCCGGTAGTAATAGTCTGCCCGACTCAATTGCCATCAGCTATGAAGCCGATCGTTACAACACAGTGGCAACATCTTCGGGTCTGGCCACTGATTGCCTCGGCAATCAATTAACGCCCGTGACCGCGACCGTCAATGTCTTGAGCGGAACAACTACTGTTCCAACGGCAGTGACCTACACCGTTGCAGACAACCGGTTCTATGTTGCGTCCGTTGGGTCCATACCCACTCTGTATTGCAAGGGAAGTGGCAATTCGACGCCTCAGCCAATTGTGGAAAACGTAGAAGACCTTCAACTCTTGTACGGAACTGCAACTGCCTCGACACCAGCGGCTGGAACGCGCACCATTGCCGGCTATCTGGATGCCAACAGCGTCGAAACCGAAACCACCTTGGCGACATTAAAGCCAGACAGCCCGCACCGCTGGGACCTCACTATGACCATCAAGATTTGTGTTCTTGTCCGCAGCGAACTCCCGGTTGTATCAGACGCTGCTTCCGCCAAATACGTTCCATGTTTCGCGAACCCGCCCGACCCTGTGGACGCACCAGACCTGCGCCTGCGTCGCGCCTACTACTCCACAGTCGTTATGCGCAACCGCCTCCAACCAAACACGACTTTCCCCCTCTGATCTCCATTAATTCTATGCGCATGCACTTAGACTATAAGAACGCCGCCAAGCCCGATGGAGGCAACGAAGCTGGCCAGCGCGGTGTAGTGTTGATCGTCGCGCTCATCATGTTGGTGATCATTTCGCTGCTCGCAAGCTTCAGCATTCGCAACGCCACTTCGACCGAAGCCGTCTCCGGCAATGTGCGTACTACCCAGTTGGCGACGCAAGCCGCGGAAGCCGCGTTGCAATACTGCGAGGATGGTGTCAAACAACAGTTCTCTACAACCCCCACCATTGTGATAACTCCGTATATACAGGCCTATCAAAATCCTCCGCAATGGAAGGACCTCACCTTATGGGACGGAGATACCAGCGTGACAGCTGTAGCCGCCAACAAGGTTCTCGTCATACCAACCACCGTGCTCGGCAACACCGCCACCTTTAAGAGGCTACCCGAGTGCCTGATCGAGCGCATCCAGGTCGTTAACAGCAGCAATGTGATTGACAACACGTCTACTTTTTTGATCACGGCACGCGGGTTTGGCCCGGAAGTAGCTGAAGACCTTGCCCACCGCTTGCGTCCGGGCGGAGGCGAAGTCTGGCTGCAGTCAACCTTAGAGTTCGAATAGGAGCGTAACCATGTCGCAACACAAGTTTCAGGCCTCACTGGCTGCTCTATTTTTTGGGCTGCTCAATGCTTCCGCTGACGCGCAGATTGCCCAGACCCCGCTTCTTTCCAATGCCGAGGGACTCGCCCCTAATATCGTCTTCATGTTCGACGACTCGGCATCCATGCCCGCGACGGCCATTTACCAGTACGGTGGGTCACCAGGTGTGTACGGCATGTCGGGCCCGGGAAATGATGTCAGCAATTCAGCGGTGAACACCTTTCATGGCCGTTCACCGAATGTGAACTTGATGTACTACGACCCTCGGGTTACCTATTCCCGCCGCATCAATGCTGACGGAACCTTTCAGAGTGCTGGCTCCACAAGTGGTATCAGCTCGTTTAATGTGTACTTCTATAACCCGGGAAGCACCCCGGTCTACAGCGTCAAGACCGATGGCACGGGGGTTGTGGTCAACACCATGGGCAGCGGCTATCCGGCTACCGGCGTTACCGGCACGTTTACTGCGGCGCCCACTGGCGGCATTACAGCCACCGGCAC
>CAIPGC010000233.1 GCA_903864505.1 uncultured beta proteobacterium
GTGTTCCGCAAGCCAGTAGCGGGAGAACCCCAGCATTTCTGCATGTTGTGCGGTACGCAGTGCCAGAGCAAGCGCTTGGGCCACGGTGCCGCCCTCACGCACGGACACCAGGTCGAGCATGGAGAGCTTGGTTTTGATCGGATGGTTCATTGCCAGATTGTCAGCCCAATGTGGCGGGCCGTTGCGTTACCTGCCGCGCCCCCCTTTGACGGATTGCGCTTCAGAATTCCGAGTAGATCAGGTTGGGGCCAGTTTACTCAGAAACACCAGGAACTTGGTTCTGTCGTAGCTTTCTCCCGCCTCGAGTTCTCCCGTATCTTGGGACCAAATCAGTTTGCCGGTGGCGTCAAGCACAAAGAAATGGGGATAGCCCTTGATTTTTGGCCACTTGGACAGCAGGTTTGCATTCTTGTTTTCCGGCGACCAGTTCACTTTGACAAGGACGAATGCGGCATCGCGCGCTGACCGTACAGCGTCATCGCTATCCATGAATTTATCCAAAACATGGCACCACGAGCACCACTCGCCTCCAACATCGACCAAAACCCGTTTGCCATCGGACTTGGCCTGAGCAACCGCAGTAGCAACGTCTTTTAACGCATCACGCGAGGGGTCGAATTTTGTCGGGAGATCACTAGCTGCTGCCGCAAGTGATACGAGGAGGAGACTGGCTGCAAGCAAAGCGCTCCCGAGAATGCTAGCCGCCATGCGGTGTGCGAACGTCATGCGCAATTCTATTGCGCAAGTCAAACTCAATCGGCACCTGCCTGGTTGGGTTGACTAGAAATATCGCGCCCGTTGCACGAAGTCCGCGATGGCATCAAGTTGCAGTGCCGCTTCTCCCCCATGCAAGTTGGTTGCGCTGTGCAGCGATTCCAAGTCTGACGTACAGTCGACCATGAAAAAAATTCTCGTCTTGGGGGGTACCGGATTTGTCGGTACCCAGGTCTGTAAAAGCCTGGCAGAACTTGGCGTTCAGTTAACTGTTCCGACACGTCAAATGGAACGCTCTCGCACTGTGGCTTCCATGCCTGGCACCACGGTGTTGCCACTGGACGTGCATGACGAGGTGGCGTTGACAGGTGCGCTTGCAGGGCACGATGCGGTGGTGAACCTTATTGCCATCTTGCATGGTACGCCCGCTGCATTTGAAAGGGTTCACGTGGCGTTGCCCCAAAAGCTGCTGCGTGCGTGTGTGGCCAGCGGGGTACGGCGGATGGTGCATGTAAGTGCTTTGGGTGTGGATGATTTGAAACCAGATAGCGCGCCGTCCGAATATCTGCGCAGCAAGGGGCGCGGTGAGGCTGCACTGCTGCATCCTGTCATCCCGCACCCCGGGTTGAATATCACGGTGCTGCGACCCAGCGTCATCTTCGGTGCTGCCGACAAATTTCTCAATATGTTTGCCAAACTGCAGCAGGTATTTCCCGTGATGCCCCTGGCCGGGGCACACGCGCGCTTTCAACCCGTGTGGGTAGACGATGTGGCCCAGGCTGTGCTGCGTTGCCTGCAAATGCCACACGAGGCACGTTCGGCCCAGCTGTTTGAGGCCTGTGGTCCCAATGTATTTACGCTCAAGCAGTTGGTCCAGTTGTCTGCACGATTGCGCGGAATCAACGGTGGCCGAGGGCGTCCGATCATCGCCCTGCCTTCATGGATGGGCTATGCGCAGGCACTCATGATGGAACTAGCCCCAGGAGAGCCGCTGATGAGCCGGGACAACCTGGATTCCATGAAGACCGACAACGTGGCGACCGGAAAAGTGCCCGGGCTGGACGCACTGGGGATACGGCCCGCTGCGCTCGAACCCATCGCGCGGAACTATTTGCGCTGATGTTGTTGCCTGCTGCAGCACGCCACAAGCGGACCTGCTGCGGACCTGCATGCAACGACAGGCAAGTTCCTGTACTATGACATTCCACACAACCAGGAGGATTACGATGACTACACCTGATGCATCAGGGCCAACTCGGCTTCGCCGACCCAGCATGATTACTTTGCAACTGACAGCGACGCTATTCGGCGCAGTAGCGTTGTACGCCTGCGGCGGTAGCAGCGAAGCAGACAACCAGTGCGCGCAGTTCACAGACACCGGCTCGGTCGTGGTTGGCTCCGGACTGGCCGGGGATCCTTCTGCACCGGAACCGTCTTCAGGATTCAAATCCAAGTCCCTGGTATCCGCCAAGTCGTACATGGTGGTGACCGCTAACCCCCATGCATCCAAGGCCGGCTGCGAGGTGTTGAAAAAGGGCGGGTCCGCTGCAGATGCGGCCGTGGCAGTGCAAATGGTGCTGGGCCTGGTGGAGCCACAGTCGTCGGGACTGGGTGGGGGTGCGTTCATGCTGTACTTTGATGCCAAGACCAAAAAGGTCCAGTCCTACGACGGACGTGAAATGGCACCTGCTGCAGCAACCGAGGACTATTTGCGCTACATCAGCGCCACCAATACCGCCCCGCCGTTGCCGGTGCTGACGGCACCTGAGTCGGGTGCGTCATTCAACTTGCTGCGTCAAAGCGGTCGTTCGATTGGAACGCCTGGAGCGGTGCGGATGTTGGAGTTGGCGCAAAAAGATTACGGCACTCTGGCCTGGAAAGACCTGTTCCAGTCTGGCATTCAGCTCGCAACGGATGGCTTTCCCATCAGCGGGCGCATGGCCGATGCGATTGCGGGTTCGCGCACGCTGCTGTTTACCGACCCTGAAGCGGCTGCCTATTTCCTGAACGCAGATGGCACGGCAAAGCCCCTTGGTACCGTCATCAAAAACCCAGCCTACGCCGCCACGCTTGCATCACTGGCGAGTTCTGGGGCCGACGCTTTGTACACCGGTCCGATCGCCGAGAACATCGTCAAGAAAATCAAACTTACCAGCGGTGGCAGCCCCGCTTTTGCAATCACTCCCGGACTGACGGAAATGAGTGACCTGGCCAACTATCAGGCCAAGAAACGCGATCCGGTGTGTACCAATTACCGCAGCTACATGGTGTGCGGCATGGGTGCTCCGTCGTCGGGTGGCATCACCGTGGCTTCTGCTCTGGGTGTCATAGAAAACTTCTATATGGCTGGTTACAAACCCACGCTGCTTGATGTCAACGGTGGGAAGCCCAACGCCATGGGTGTGCACCTGATCAGCGAAGCCGAGCGACTCGCCTACGCCGACCGCAACAAATACATTGCTGACACCGACTTTGTACCTTTGCCGGGCGGGTCGCCTGCTGCCCTGCTTGACAAGACCTACTTGCGCGGACGCGCCAACCTGATCGACTTTGGCCGCAGCATGGGTACTGCTACCGCAGGAACCTTTGCCAGCGCCGCCGTGGGCAGCAGCGTGGCTGAAGGCAAGGGCACCACGCATATGACTATCGTGGACAAGCAGGGCAATGTGCTGGTAATGACGACCACCATTGAAAGCGGCATGGGATCGTTCCGTATGACAAATGGTTTCCTGCTTAACAACCAGCTGACCGACTTCTCGGTGCTTCCCAGCGACTCCAGCGGCACCATTGCCAACCGGGTGCAGGCTAACAAGCGCCCGCGCAGTTCCATGGCCCCCACGCTGGTGTTCAAGCTGGCCGATGACGGTTCCATGGGCGACTTAGTGATGGGCACTGGCTCGCCTGGCGGTGCCACCATCATTCAGTACGTGGTCAAAACCCTGGTGGGAGTGCTGGACTGGGGCATGGATGCACAGCAAGCCACATCGATGGTCGATTTTGGTGCGGCCAATAGCGCCACCACCAACGTTGGCGGTGAGCACCCCAACATCGTCGCTACTACGCCTGCGGGTGGGTTGGCGGGCGGCAGCGACCCGTTGGTGAGCGCACTGCGCGGCATGGGGCACACCGTGAGCGTAGCCGCGCAAAGCAGCGGCATCAGTACCGTCGTCAAGACCCAGCGCAATGGTTCGATGGTGCTCGAAGGCGGTGCCGACCCCCGGCGCGAAGGCATCGTTCTGGGCGACACCTTCAAACCCTGAAACCAGGCAGCAGCACCCTGCAACGCACCGACCGCGTAAGCAGGGGGCTTGCCGCGCAGTTGCCACGCCAGCATTGACAGCGAGCAGCGCCAGGGGGCTGACAAAGGCAAACGCAATGCCCAAGTCCTGTGCGCCAAGGTGAACAATTGGTTCGCGAGGATATTGCGATGGATGAACGCAGATATTTCGGACTTGATGCGCTGCGCGGTGCGATGATGATGATGGGCATCGTCCTGCACAGCAGCATGCTCTACCTGTCGGACCCGCCGCCCACGATGCCAATCGCGACCGACCACAACACCTCGATAATTTTTGACGTTGTGATCGCGTTCATCCACAGCGTGCGAATGCCAGCTTTCTTCCTGCTGTCGGGCTTCTTTACCTCACTGCTGGTCGAACGACGGGGAGTGTTGGGAACCTACAAGAACCGGGCTGGTCGCGTATTAGCGCCACTCTTGCTTGCGGTGGTAACGGTTCTGCCGATAACGGTCTATTTTCTGATTGAGTGCATGGTCAGCGCACGATTTGGCACCCATGCATTTCTGCCAGAGCGTGAACAATTGAAAATCATTGGTCAGGAAATGGCAGCGCGTGGAGTACCTGATGAGCCCTCGCTCATGCACCTCTGGTTTCTCTATTACCTGCTGTATTTCTACCTGTTGATTCCGCTCTGTCGCTTGCTTGTCAAATGGAGCCAGCGCTATGAGTACCACGTGCGAAAAGTTCTGGTGGCCCCGACCACTTTGGTGGTGTTCGGTCTTTACACCGCACTGACGCTGTGGCCATTTCGTGGCGGTGAGACGTATGAAGGTTTCATTTTCCTCAAGCCATACCCGCCGGCGCTCATCTATTACGGGTCATTTTTTGTGCTGGGGTATGTATTTCACTTCTATCGGGAAATTCTGCTCACCTTCAAGCGCAACTTGCACTGGTATGCACTCATGGCGCTGGTGTTGTTTCCGCTGTCTTTTTACGCAAGCCACATGGAATACAGCGCAACCTCGCAAGTCACGTCGGTGCACCTTGCTGCCGTTGTCCTGCACGGCCTGGCTACGTGGGCACTGGTGTACCTGTTTATGGGAGTTGCGCTCAGGTTTTTCGACTACGAGTCGCCCTGGATTTTGTATACCTCCCAGTCGTCGTATTGGGTATTTCTCTTCCACATGATTCCAGTCGGGTTTGCGAGTTGGTGGATGTTGCAGTTTGATCTTCCGGCTGTCCTGAAATTCCTGCTGGTTGTGAGCTTCTCACTCGTTCTTTGTCTTTTAACCTACCACTATGGGGTCCAAAGAACCTGGGTCAGCGTTCTGCTGAATGGCCGTCGGTTCGATTTGAAATGGCCCTGGCAAGATACAAAATCATCCGTTACAAGCCACGCCACTCCGCGATGATTACCTTGTTCACACCGCAGCACGAGCTTCGCGCTCCCGAGTATGAGTTGTTCCGCGGTGAACGCGTACCGTGCTTCGAGTCGTTCCCAAAAGCCGCCTTTGTACTGCAGGAGTTGACTGCTCGCCGCCACCTCTCAGCACTTGCAGCAGCAGGGTCAAAGCCGCACTAGAGTGCGGTATGTCAGGGTACTGCTTCCCTGCGCCGGCACGGTGATGCTCCAAACGGCCGCGTTGCTCGCACCCTTGGCGTGAGGAAGATTCTCACTCAACACTTGCCAGTCACCGGGCACAGGCTCGATGACGTTTACGATTGCCGCTTCCTTCTTTGCGTTCTTAAGCACGACTTCGTAGGCGCTTTCATAGGCATAGTTGAATTTGCCGGTGCCTGATACTTTCTTGAAATCAACTTGCGTCTTGCTGGCAGTAACGTCGAACGAATCCCCCAGTTTGACTCGAACTTTCTCATTCTTTGGTGTGTGGTCCACCTTGTCCTCACCGACGAACTGTGCATTACCCGTTGAATCCTTCTTGTAAACCCGAATGACACCTTTGGGGAGCGGCATTCCCAAATGCCCGCTTTCCCTGTTTTCAAACTCCATGAAGACGCCAACTTTGAGCTTCTGTCCGAGGTCACCGACACCGCTTTGATAGTAATAATCACTGCCACGAAGAACCAACTCTTTGCGTACCGGTACCCCATTACCAGTGAGCAGAGATACCTGCTTGGTCTGGTTTTCAGCAATCGTAGTGGGCCGCCCCAAAGTGTATAAGTGGTATTCAAACAAAGATTCCTCGGCCATCTGGTTCTTGGCCTGAGGGGCAGGTGCGGGCGCGCTCATGTATGCATTGGCGCGGGACACTTGCGGTCGAACAATGTTGACATCGCCCGCTACCAGTTGCAGCTTGGCATTGCTGTAGGTTGCGCCACTGGTGTTGGTGAGCGTTACCCAGCCAGAAATGTCGAGCTTGTCATCGGTTGCATTGAGCTCCACCACATAGTCTGCCTTCCATGCAAGGCCGGCGGTGAGGTAGCTAAGTTCAACCTCTTGCTGCGTTGTGCCCGTGTTTTCCAGGCTCATCACCAAGGTCGGCCGATCGCGCAGGTTCGCCGGAACATCACCGTAGACGATTCGACCGGGACTCCCTGCTTCAATACGCTGGCCAATCTTCAGCACAACGCCATTGCTGGCTGCCAATACGGTTGCCACTTCGGTGGTTTCAATGCCTGTAGCTGTATTGGTCCGAACAACGTTCACCGTTTTTCCTACAAACTTTTCCAGCAATTTTTGCGGTGTGAGCAAGTCGTAGTCAAAGTTCTGCTCCACCACTGACAAGCTGCCTGGAGCGTTGAGACTTCGCAGCAACGCCGTTTCGGGTCGCAGCATGCCACTTACGTCCCTAAAAGCAAGAGCGGTGGGACCAGACTTGAGTTGGAGTTTTCGGTGGTCCTTTACCAGAGCGAGGTTGTCGTTGTAGATGGTTACAGCAACGTCCTGCTGGTCGGCCAAAGTACTGCGCTGCTCGTCAGCGTGTGCCCACACCGCGGACATAGCAAGGAGAAGAAAAATCGAATTCCGGTAGCCGATGTAAGTCATAGAAGTGCCTCTGATTGCCTGAATGTTCAAGAAGATGCCAACCGTCCACAGACTCAAAGATACATCGGCAGAGTATCGCAGCATGAATAGTGCAGGGCTTCCTATCGCATTTCGCCGACGATGCGAAGCGCGAGTAGGCGCAGGCTCGCACAGGGGTTTGAGCTGTTGTTTCGCGGTCGCGAAAAGAATATGCACAATACTGACTCATCCTGCAGATACAGTTCGGATGAATGTGGTGGTCGCAGGTGCCGGGAACCTGGGTCAAGCGGGTTGTGCGGCTCTGAACAATACTTCTATTAACGAAATGAGGTCAATCATGGGTAATTCGGTTTTGAAGGTTTCGTCGCTTCTGGCGGCGGGTTTACTGGCCTCGGTTGCAGCGACAACAGTCGGTGCGCAAGAAGCCAAGCTAGCGCTGGGAATGTCTGGATGGACCGGCTTTGCTCCGCTGACGCTGGCCGATAAAGCAGGCATATTCAAGAAGAACGGTCTCGAAGTCGAACTCAAAATGATTCCGCAGAAGGATCGTCACCTGGCCTTGGCTTCGGGTGCAATCCAATGCGCGGCCACGACTGTGGAAACCCATGTGGCATGGAATGCCAACGGCGTTCCGATCGTGCAGATATTTCAAATGGATAAGTCCTACGGCGCCGATGGCATTGCGGTAAAGGGCGATATCAAGAACTTTGCTGACCTCAAGGGCAAGACGGTTGGGGTCGACGCACCCGGCACTGCGCCCTACTTCGGTCTTGCCTACATGCTCAACAAGAACGGCATGACCCTGAAAGATGTAAAGACCACCACGCTGTCGCCCCAAGCAGCCGCGCAGGCGTTCGTGGCTGGACAAGTCGATGCCGCGATGACCTACGAGCCGTATTTATCCACGGTGCGTGACAACCCAGCCGCGGGCAAGATCTTGGCCACCACGATGGACTATCCAATGGTGATGGACACCGTCGGCTGCGACCCTGCCTGGTTGAAAACCAATCCCAAAGCCGCCAAGGCTCTCACCGATTCTTACTTTGCAGCGCTGGACATGATCAAGGCTGAGCCAGCCAAGTCCAATGAAATCATGGGTGCCCAAGTCAAACAGTCGGGTGAGCAGTTTGGCAAATCGTCGGCATACCTTCGCTGGCAAGATAAGACTGCAAATCAAAAGTTCTTTGCAGGCGAACTCACGGCGTTCATGAAAGATTCCGAAAAGATCTTGTTGGAAGCCGGCGTGATCCGAAAGGCACTAGAGAACTTTGCAGTGACGTTTGATGGCAGCTTTATCAAATAGCACGATCAGTGACGCCAAGGGCACGACGGACTCTGGCGCAGTCGCGCCAGTGCGCCGACGTCCGCTGGCGCCGCTGGAGTCGGTAAATCTAACCACGCGCTGGGCACTTGGGCTGGCTTTCTTCGTGCTCTTCTTTGCAGTCTGGTCATTCTTTACCCTGGGCGGCTACGTTTCACCGACCTTCCTCGCCAGTCCTATCACCATGGCGGAGGAAGGCTGGATGCTATTTGCCAAATACAACTTCCTGTACGACATCGGGATGACGGTGTGGCGCGTATTTGGTGGCTTCTTCCTGGCGGCAGTGATTGCAGTGCCGCTTGGCATCGCGATGGGCGCACACAAGGGCGTGGAAGCGTTCCTTGAACCCTTCGTATCCTTTTGTCGATACTTGCCGGCGTCTGCATTCATTCCGCTACTCATCCTGTGGGCGGGGCTGGGGGAGTTGCAAAAGCTGTTGGTGATTTTCATTGGCTCCGTGTTTCAGATAACACTGATGGTTGCGGTGACGGTAGGTAGCGCACGCCGCGACCTTGTCGAGGCTGCTTACACACTGGGCGCAGATAGCAGCGGCATTGTGAAA
>CAIPGC010000234.1 GCA_903864505.1 uncultured beta proteobacterium
AGTGACTTGCTCGCGGCATGCAGGGCGCCCTTGGCGGCGGCGTAGTTGGTTTGCCCACGGTTGCCGGTAATTCCAGCAATCGAAGAAATGCTGATGATGCGTCCCCAGCGGCTTCGAATCATGGGCATGGACAGCGGTTGCGTGACGTTGAAGAACCCATGCAACGAAACATCGATCACGCTGTGCCACTGCGCGCGCTGCATGCCAGGAAATACAGCATCATCATGAATGCCGGCGTTGTTTATCAAGACCTGGATCGGTCCGTCCCCGAGCAGAGCTTCCAGTGCAGTCTGGGTGGTACTGCCATCAGTCACGTCAAACTGGATCGCTTGTGCCGAGCCACCGTTGTCCCGCAATTCGCTGCACAAGCGTTGGGCAGCGTCGAGATTGCGGTTGGCGTGGACAATTACGTGCATGCCGTCCACTGCGAAATGACGGCAAATTGCAGCCCCAATGGCACCACTGCCACCTGTGACCAGGACGCGTTTCACGGTTGTCGATTTCATATTCAAATTTCAGGAGATGCTGCAGACCTCGACGGCGAGTCGCAACTTGTCCAGGTACTCCAACACCACCGATCCGTTGTGGCCTTGCGCCAGCAGGGACAACATTGGCAGGCTACGAGCTACAGGAATGCGCTCGCGCAGACGCTCCAGGTTGTCCTGGGGCATGCGCGTAGCACTGGCATCGCTGAGCGTCAGCTTGAGCAAAGCGAGGGCAGCCGGAGTCTGGCGGGGGTTGAGAACCAGGGCAACACCCATGGCATCCGGGAACTGCCGCAGTCGCTGCAGGGGCTCTGGAAACACCGTGTCATAGGCCAGCAGCATACAAGGTTTGCCATTGCTACAGGCTTGGGTGGCAGCCTCCAATAGACCCGCCGCGAACGTGGCATCGTAGGCGTTCAGGCTGGTGCTGGGCTGCATGCTGCCGGTGGCAATACCCCAATAGCCGGATGGCGCGTTGTGCACCGAATTGTGAAAACGGGTCGGGGAAATGGCACGGTCGTCCGAGGCCAGGGCTTCCAGGATGGCGTGGGTATTGTCACAGTCGGCCTCCGTCGAGGAAAACACGGTGGCCAGACTTACCAGATCAGCACCGGCGTGGCGTGCGGCCTCCAATCCGATGGCGATCGACAACTTGACGGGGATGCCCACGCGCCTACGTTCGGCGGGGGGGAGCTTTTCCACTGCGGGCAGCACCGTGGGTGCGGCAACATAAGGGGTTCTTCCGGCCAGCACGTCACAAGTGTGCTTCCATCCGCTCAGGCCCGGCCCTAACAGTCCGACACCGTCGAGGTAGATGCTTGGCGAACTCATGCGCGATTAATCACAGCCAGCAGCAGACCGATCAGCCATTGTTTGCAAGGGTGTGCGATTTGCACTTGTTGTCCTCCCATTACTGAGTCGCTATTGTATTGGCTTCGCTTCGCTAGGAAGCGGCCCATGGTCCAACCAATCCTCCCACAATGCCTTCCAAGTAGACCAATCATGGCCTCCGGGGAGCATGCGCGTGCGTTCTTTTGGCAATAAATCAGAAAGCAGGCGTTGTCCGTTCAGAAATCGGTCAGAGTTACCTGTGCCGAAATACACTGGCGTGGTCGATTCTGCCTTCAGGGATTCCTGGACCAGCCATCGCCACCATGCACGCTCATCCTGGGTGGACGGTTGTTGACGAGACCATGAGGCAGCGCCGCCCGCTGCGCGGATTTCGGCGATCACATCACCGGTGCCGGGGTAAGGAGCGAGCAAGTAGAGTCCAGCCAAACCATCAGCATGGTGGGCTGCGTAATGCAGGGCACTGAATGCACCCAGGGAAATTCCAGCCATCCAGATAGTGCGGTAACCCATTGTATGTGCTGGCAGAATCACCTCGGTATGCAGTGCTGTGACGACAGTCTGGTCGATTACATGCTGTCCGGTGGTATCTGCCAGCAGCAGGTCCACCGGCAAACGGCGCTGGTGCACTGCCTCCACAAATCCCTGGTCATAAAAATCGTCAACGCTGGACAAAGAAGGGGGGAGCAACACCACCAACGTTTCACAGCGCTGATCCGCAGCATGCAGTTCAGTGCGCTGGCGCATCAACGCGCTCCCGGGTGAGGATGGCCGCAAAAACCAGCGCCAGGAAGGCTCCAGGCGCCACCGTGCTGCCGATGGCCGCAAGCACCGGCACTTTTGACAGCCCCAGCAGGCCAAAACTGCCCACCGACGTCAAATTGGCAACGACCAAGGAAAGTTGCGTCTGTTGACGGTCGAAGGCACTTTCGGCCTGTGCGCCGCGATCGAAAAACAGGGCGTAATTGGACCCAACCGCAACCACCAGCAACAACCCTACCAGGTGCAGGATAGTGAGCTGGGTGCCATGTAGCAGCAGGGCGGCCGCTACGCACATCACTGCACATGCGAGCGGGGCAGCCACCAGAAAAGTGCGGGCCCATGAGCGCAGCGAAGCCACCAGCAGCGCCAAGATGAACAGGCAGCCCAAGCCTGACAGCCACAGGGCCTCGTGACGATAACCATCAAACAGGCTGCTGGACTCCTTCAGCATGTCGATCACTACCGCCTCACTCAGCCCCTGCGCACGCAATGCCGTATTTACACGGTCCAGAGGAATGTTGTCGGCCAGTGGGCCGTCGGCCATAGGACGCAACGGCATCAGCACCAGGTAGCTGGACGGACGCTGAACTAACATGGAGTCCACCATCAACGCGGCCGAGGTGCCGTCCAGGTCTTTGCGTAGCAAGAGCGGGCGTAGCCGAGCGGCTTGCAGGTCAGTAAGGAAAGCGTCCAGGCGCTCGGCCTTCACAGGCAAGCCCTGCAGCGCCAGCTTGAGCCGGGCCGCTGCCAGTTCTGAGTCAGGTATTGCGGCCTGTCGGACACGTTGCCGGGCCACACTGGGGAGCACGGTGGCGGGTGAGCTGAAGCTGGCCAGCGCTTGCTCCTTCACCAGACCTTGTAGCACTGTGCCGGCACTTTCGGCAAGTTGCAACGCAGCTTCCTGATCCTTTGCTGTGAGCGCCATGATGTACCGGGTATCGCCTCCCCCCAGGTCGCCACGAAGCTGGTCGTCCACTTGCCGCTCGGACTGCGGAATCGGATTGAGCCCGGAGAGTTGTCGATTCCAGATGCTGCCCTCATGCATTAGTACAGCGCCGCAGGCAGCAAGTGCCAATGCGGCCACCGGCCAACGCAGTGCAGTGGAGCGTCCAATAACGTGGTCAAGGGCGGTGGCCGCTCCTCTAAGATCGCGTAACGCCACTTGCTTCGGTGTCAGTACCGGAAGTACATAGCGCGTGACCAGCACTGCGGTCAACAAACCGCTGATGGAATACAGACCGAGTTGGGCCAGACCCGGAAAGCTGGAGCTCAGCAGAGCGGCAAAACCGACAATGGAAGTCAGAACGCCCAGCCAGATAGTGCGCCAGAATTTGCCAGGGACCGTGGTGGTACTGCGCTGAATGAAGAAGTAAATGGAGTAGTCCACGGCTTCACCGATCAGGGTGGTGCCAAAGCCCAGTGTCAGGCCGTGCACCTGGCCAAAGCCCAGACTGACTGCCGCGATTCCAGCAGCCACGCCGGAGAGCACCGGCAGCAGACCCAGAATCAGCAGGGTCGGTGAACGATACACCGCAAGAAGCAGACAGATCACCAGCACGAAACTGGCGGTTGCCAGGCGTGAGACTTCCTCCTGAATGGTGTTGCGTGACGCAGCGGAGGACACGCCGGCACCGCTCATCACTAGACGGGAGTCCAGACTGCGTCCAGGCAAGGCGCTAAAGAGGGCGCGAGCCGTGTCCACCGCCAGGGACTGTGCTTCTGTGTCAGATCCGGCGGCGCGGGTAAAGGCCAGTAGCAGGGCGCGTTTGCCGTCACGCGAGGCCCATGCACCGGCGATACTCTGTGGTTGGCTGAGGCCGGAGAACTGCTCCAGCAAATGCAATGTTTCGCCCGTAGGGTCGCGCGCAAAGAGGCGCTTGATGGTCATTCCCGCTTCGCCGGACAGCGCGTCGATAGAGCTGCGGATTGCTGCATGCAGGCCCTCAGCGCCAAAGTGCTCTGGCGTAACGGCAGGGCTGAGCAAATAGCGGTTTTCGAAGAAGTAGATGCGGTCGCGCTCCTGGGATTCTTCTTGGCCGTTCTGCACAGCGACAAAAATGCCGGTCTGCTGCAGGTCCTTGGCCAAGACGCGTGAGAGGCGGGCGCGCTCGGCGGCGTCACCGCCTTCGATGCCCATCATTATCAGTCGTGCCACTGAACCATCTCGCAATTGGTCGATCAGGAGTTGCTGGCGGGCGTTGGGCGCGCGGGGCATGAAAGCCGACAAATCCGCCACAAAGTGTGTTTGGACAATCACCAAGAGGCAGCTCAGCATTCCGGCGAGCCAAAGAACCAGCGGCAACACGCGATGCCGTCTTTTCATGCTGCCGCTTCCCAGAATTCGAAAAAATTGAACCAGTTGTAGGGTGCCGCTTTGCAGTGTCTCTCCAACGCCGCAACGTATTTCTGCAGCGCGGCACGGACCACAGCATCGCGTGGGCTACCCGTGACTTCTGCAAAGTCGATCAGCGGCTCAAAGTGGACCTCGTAGCGATTCGCTCCACAATAGCGACCCGCCATGAAGTACACCGGATATTCCAGCATGGCTGCCATACGGAATGGGCCGGTCGGAAAACGTGCTGGTACTCCAAGAAATGGCAGCGTAATGTATTTATCCGGGCCAGCAGCGCGGTCGGCCAGTACACCGACGATGCTGCCCGTTTCCAACTTGTGACGGATGGTCAGCATCGAATCAAATCGGCCCAGTCCAATAATGCCGGTAATGGCCTCCGGATTGATAGCGCTCAGGGTACGGTTGAGCAGTCTTGCATTTTCTGGGTACATTGCGACTGAGGAATTGAAGCTGCCCGTGCGCCCATGTGTGAGCAAGATTTCGAAACTACCCATGTGCGCGCCGAAAAGAAGCATGCCTAGGTTCTGGCGCTGGCGATCGACGATCGGCTCGACACCAAACACTTGGATGTCAAACAAGCCAGACTGATCGTTGAGCAGGTAGAAGCGGTCATGAATGGTGCTGGCAAACGCCAGGATATGCCGATACAGGTCCGCCCAGGTGGCGGGGCGTTGCAGGGCACGCCCCAGGTAGTTGCGTGAGGCCCTACGTGCGGCGGGTGCCGCAAGCAGAAAATACAGCGCAATTCCATAAACCACGATGCGCGTCAGTCGGCGTCCAAAAACAAGAGAAATGCGACTCATCAGCTGGAGCAGAAGTAAACTGCCACGCTCTTTGCGCTGCATCCACTCTGGCTTGCCGTCCCTCTGCTTTGCGGTGGTTGGCTCGCTCATGCAAGCACACTCGATGGCAGAGGGAAGCGGCCACTTGCAATCTTTTGTGATTCGCTGCGGATTTCGAACCGCACCACAGTGTCGCTCACTTCGAAATCAAGCTTCAGTGTATCGGCGGGAGTTGCAGGACTGTGAAATTTTGCTTCGACCAGTGCGTGGACACACTGGCCAAGTTGGGCTTCGATGGCGGCCTGTGCCCAATCAAGCAGCAATACGCCGGGCACGATTGGTCTGTTGGGAAAATGCCCCAGAAAAACCGGGTGGTCCGCAGCAAAGGGCAGAGGTACGACGGGCATCTCAAGTTTTCGGGGCAAGGTGGGTGGCACGCAGATGCGCGAGGGTCGATGCGGCAAGCTTCCCGTTGGCATCGCGTGGCAAGTTATCGATACAGACTAGGGGGCGGGGTAAAAATACCGGATCGACAAGTTGGCGCAGGAGGGTAAGAATTTCAGTACTAGTGCGCTGCGGCGCCACGACGAAAGCAAGCAGGCGCTGCGCATCCTCGACCGAATCGGCCTCGTGCAGGCAGAAAACCCCGTCATCCACGCCCGGCAGGTTAAGCAGAAGCTGGTTGAGGTACGCCAAGGAACTGCGTTTGCCCACGATGTTGACCATATCGGAGTTGCGTCCCAACAGTTGGAAGCGAGTCGGGCTGAGTAACTCCACGACATCGTTGAGTGCTTGCGGCGAATCAAAGTGGTCGGCACGGGCATGGGTCTGATCGTAGTCCTGTTCCAGCGTGATGCCAGAATAGGTTTCCCATTCAGTCCCTTGAACGGTACGCCGTGTCGCTAGCGCACCGGTTTCGGTAGATCCGTAGATCTCCACCGTGGGTGCGGCAAACTGGGCTTCGACTTCCTTGGCCAGTTCCAGTGACAGCGGCGCGGTGGCCGACAACACGGCGCTGATGCGCGGCAATGCGACCTGTGCGTCCATAAGCTTGCGCAAGTGAAAGGGCGTAGAAACCAGCAGACGCGGTTCGGGCAACTCGGCAAGGGCGCTGGCCACATCCGCCGGGAAGAATGGCTGCCGCGCGCTGAACAGACCGCCACCGAAGATCGGGAGCAGCACCGTCGCCTCCAGCCCAAACATGTGTTGGGGTGGCACAGTGCCCAGCACCGAACAGGGTCCACCGACTACATTCCACATGCGCTTGGCCTCGGCGATGGCGCACTTGTGCATGCGCCAGAAGGTCATGCTATGGGCCTGTGGCCTGCCGGTCGAACCGGAGGTGAAGATGCGGGCGATCTGCTGTACATGCGGAATCAGTGGCATGTCCAGCGGTGTCTCGGATGCGGCATGTCCATCATGCGCAACCACCACATAAGGCATCTGTTCCAACATTGGACTGGACTGTTCTCCCAAGCATATGGCATCCGGAAAATCGGCGTACAACGCGGCCATATTTTCCGGAGCTGTGGAATTTTGCAAAAGGCTAACCACGCCGCGGCTGATGCTGGCGAACAGGGCCACAGAGAACCAATAGCGGTCCTTGCACATGTTGAATACATGCCCGGTCTGTGGCAGGCGCTTGGCCAAAGCCAGTACATCGCGCATGAATTCGGCCTGGCTTATCGTGCGCTGGTTGCGGTAGGCAATGGCTTGGGTAGCCACATAGCCAGGCAAAAGGGGAAGAGTATTCATGGGGGTTTAACCACGATGCCAGCACGTCCGCGCATTAGTAGGCGGACATTGCAAAGGATGGCGAAGTCGTAAAGAAGACTGAACTCGTTGCCGGATATGCGCGTGGCTTCAATACTTAGGTCGGCACCCACATCATCGAGTCGCGGAGCCCACCATTGCACATTACGCACGCTGGCGAGGTACCCGACTTCCGGCAGTTGGTCAACCGGTGCCAACAAGGCACCATGCACTGCCATGGCCTGCGCCGCATATTCAATGCCCGCGCTGATTGGCAGTCCGTGTGCATTGCGCAGCGGATTGTCTGACGCCACATGGCTTTGTGCGGTGCAACAGATTTCCGCGCTGTCCCAGTGGCTCACTGCGTGCAGCAGGCACATACTGCCCTGGTGCGGAATGCGGGCTTGAATCCAGTTCCGGTCAAATTTCGTGGCCACCTTGCAATGACACGCTTGAGCCGCTGCAGAGCTGTCACGCATTTTTTCTTGAGAACAGCAGACTGCAATTGCTGCCCCCAAAGCCAAATGAGTTGCTCAACGCGTGCGCAATCACCTGTTCCTGGTTCGTCAAGAGGTAATTGCAGTTCAGACGGGGATCAAGAGTGTGGGTGCCGGCACCGCCCGGTAAAAAACCATGACGCAGCGCAAGCGCGCAGATGACAGCTTCCACGGCACCCGCTGCGCCCAGGGTGTGTCCGGTGTGGCCCTTGGTCGAACTGCACGGCGTGGCGGTGCCAAATATCGCGGTCACGCCTATGTCTTCAACCGCGTCGTTCGCGGGTGTGGCAGTACCGTGAAGATTGATATAGCCAATTTCCTGCGGCTGCAGCCCCGCCATGTCCAGCGCAGCCTGCATGGCCAAGCGTGCACCGAGCCCCTCAGGGTGGGGTGCCGACATGTGGTGCGCGTCGCTGGACTCTCCGATGCCGCTGAGCAGAATGTCGTCCGGCTGGGCCAGGTCGGTGCG
>CAIPGC010000235.1 GCA_903864505.1 uncultured beta proteobacterium
ACGCACATGACATGTATTATGCAAACCTTGTTTTGCTTCAACAACATCAACCGAGGGACTTGGTATGCAAGAACACGAATTGGATGGTTTGATCGACAACGTACGCAGTGGCACGCTGCCGCGACGCAAGTTCATGGAAAGGATGGCCGCTCTGGGACTGGCGGCACCGTTGGCGACGCTATTGCTGCTAAATGCGGGCATTGCGCAGGCGCAGTCCGTGCCAACCTACAAACCCACCAAGCGCGGCGGTGGTGGCGCACTGAAAACATTGTGGTGGCAAGGCACCACGCTGCTAAATCCCCACTTTGCCAACGGCACCAAAGACCAGGAGGGATCGCGCATTTTCTATGAGCCTTTGGCCGTATGGGACAACGACGGTAACCTGGTTCCGATTCTGGCCGCCGAGATTCCAAGCCGCGACAACGGGGGGTTGTCGGCCGACGGAAAGTGGGTCATCTGGAAACTCAAGAAAGGCGTGACCTGGCACGACGGTCAACCCTTCACTGCGGACGATTGCGTGTTCACCTGGGAATATGCGCGTGACCCGGCAACGGCAGCGGTCACCATGGGCGTATACAAGGACATCAAGGTTGAAAAAGTTGATTCGCACACGATTCGGGTGAACTTTCCCAAGACAACTCCATTTTGGGCAGCAGCGTTTGTGGCGGCCGAGGGCATGGTCTTGCCCAAGCACCTCTTTTCCGCGTATTCCGGTGCCAAGTCGCGCGAAGCGCCGCAGAACCTCAAACCCGTCGGAACCGGTCCCTACAAGTTTGTCGATTTCAAGCCGGGCGACATGGTGCGCGGAGAGATCAACACCAGCTACCACATGGTCAACCGCCCCTTCTTCGACAGTATCGAGATGAAGGGCGGCGGCGATGCCACCTCTGCCGCCCGCGCGGTGCTGCAGACCGGCGAGTACGACTACGCCTGGAACCTCCAGGTCGAAGACGAAGTGCTCAAGAAGATGGAGGCCGGTGGCAAGGGACGCGTCAATATCGTGCCCAGCGGCGACATCGAGTTCATTCAATTCAACCACACCGATCCTTTTACCGAAGTCGATGGCGAGCGCGCCAGCATGAAGTCCAAACACTTTGCGTTCAGCGACCCGGCGGTACGCCAGGCCATGGCGATGCTGATGGACCGCCAGAGCATCCAGGAGTTCATCTACGGTCGAACCGGTGTGGCTACCAGCAATTTCATGAACAACCCTTCGCGTTTTCGCTCGCCCAACACCAGGTGGGAGTTCAACATCGACAAAGCGAACCAGATCCTCGATACGGCAGGCTGGAAGAAAGGCAGCGATGGCATCCGCGAAAAGGGTGGCAAGAAGATGAAGTTTGTGTTCCAGACCTCGGTCAACGGAATTCGACAAAAGGAACAGGCCGTCATCAAACAGTCGTGCCAGAAGGCAGGCATTGAGCTCGAACTGAAGTCTGTCACTGGCGCCGTGTTCTTCTCCAGCGACGTGGGCAACCCGGATACCTACGGCAAGTTCTGGTGCGACCTGCAGATGTACACCACCACTATGACCCAACCCGATGCCGAGCGCTTTATGGACCAGTACCTGTCCACCGAGGTCTCGACCAAGGCCAACAAATGGCAAGGGCGCAATATGTGTCGCTGGACCAGCGAGGAGTACGACAAGACCTACCACGCTGGCGAGACTGAACTCGATCCGATGAAGAGGGCTGCCTTGTTCATTCGCCTCAACGACATGCTGACCAAAGAGAATGTGGTGATTCCGCTGATCAGTCGCCCGCGGGTGCGCGGCTCCAGCCTGAAACTGGCGGTGACCTTGTCGGGCTGGGATCTGGACTTCTCGACCTTGCACAACTGGTACCGCGAAGCCTGAGTCCGGTTGCTTCGTGGGGCCCTATATCCTTCGGCGCTTGGGTGTTGCCTTGCCCAGCGTGCTGGGCATCAGTGTGGTGCTGTTTACGGTGCTGGCCCTGGCCCCGGGCGACCCGTTCGAAGAACTGGCTTCCAACCCGAATGTGCCGGCTGAAGTACGCATGATGCTGCGGGCCCAGTTCGGCTTGGATGATCCGGTCTGGCAGCGCTATTTTCGCTGGCTGGCTGCGATGCTGCAGGGGGATTGGGGCTTCTCGTTCATCAGCCGGGTCAATGTCGACACACTGATCCTGCAGCGCATGCCGGTGACACTGGGGGTGATCGGAGCTTCGCAACTGCTGGCCCTGGCGATTGCCTTGCCTGTGGGGGTCTACTCGGCGGCCAAGCCCTATTCCTGGTTCGACCGCATTGCCAGTACGCTGGCTTTCATTGGTTTTTCGCTGCCCACATTTTTTACCGGACTCTTGCTGATCCTGCTGTTTTCCATCAAGCTGGACTGGCTGCCCTTTGTGTATCGCGCCGACATTGCGGCAACCGGAGCGCAGTGGTGGTGGGAGCAGCTGCGCCAATCCATCATGCCGGTGACCGTGCTGGGGCTGTTCCAGGGGGCAAGTTGGACCCGTTATGTACGCTCGGCGATGCTCGACGTGATCCGGTTGGATTACGTCACCACGGCGCGCAGCAAGGGTCTGCGCGAGCGCGTGGTGATTTTGAAGCATGTGGTGCGCAATGCACTGATTCCAGTGGTCACACTGGTTGCGCTGCAACTGCCAGCCATTTTTGGTGGCGCGATCGTGACCGAGCAGATCTTTCGCATCCCCGGCATCGGTTCGCTCCTGATCGATGCCATTCTGCGCAACGATACACCCGTGATCATGGCGGTGACGTTTGTATTCGCCTGCCTGGTCATTGTGTTCAATCTAATTTCCGACTTGCTCTATGGCTGGCTTGACCCCCGCATCAGTTACCGTTAGCGCTGCGCCAATCGAGGTGCGTCGTCCTGCGGTGTCGCCTGCGCGAGAGGCGTGGCGGCGGTTTTGTCGCCACAAGATGGCACTGGTGAGTCTGGTGGTTTTGTTGGCGATGGTCCTGCTGGTGGTGCTGGGGCCCATGGTGTGGAGCGTTGCGATCAATGACATTGACTTCACCGCCCGGCTCAAAGGCCCGTCGGCAAGCCATCCGCTGGGTACCGATGACCTGGGCCAGGACCTGCTGGCACGAATGCTCTACGGTGGCCGGATCTCCCTTGCGGTGGGGCTGGCGGCGATGGCAATGGCGGTACTGGTCGGAGTGACCGTGGGCGCGATTGCGGGCATTTCCCGTGGCGCGGTCGATGCGGCGTTGATGTGGTTGACGGACCTGTTTCTCTCGCTGCCGCAACTGCCCTTGCTGCTGCTGCTGATTTACCTGTTTCGCGACCGGCTGAAGATGGTATTTGGTCCCGAGATTGGTGTTTTTATTCTGATCGTCATGGTCATTGGCGGATTTCGCTGGATGCCGGTGGCGCGACTGGTACGGGCGCAGTTCTTCTCGTTGCGGGAAAAGGAATACGTGGAGGCGGCACGTGCGCTGGGGGCATCCACCACGCGTGTGGTGTTGCGCCACATACTGCCCAATACGCTGGGGCCGGTCATCGTGGCGGGAACCATCGATGTGGCCGCAGCCATCATCGCCGAATCGACTTTGTCTTTTCTTGGACTGGGCTTTCCGCCGGATATTCCGACCTGGGGGCGGCTTCTGTTTGACAGCCGGGACTATCTCGATTTTGCGCCGCACTGGGCACTGTTTGCAGGAAGTGCAATCTTTCTCGCGGTGGTAACGATCAACTTCATCGGCGACGGTCTGCGTGATGCGCTCGACCCGCGCAAGGTGATGTGACCATGCCGGCGCATCTGCTCGACATTCGCGGTCTGAAGACGCACTTCAAGACCGACGACGGATGGTTGCATGCCGTTGATGGAGTCGATATTGCCATGGACCGCGGTGAAACGGTATGCGTGGTGGGCGAGTCCGGCTGCGGAAAATCGGTTACTGCAATGTCGGTACTCAAACTGTTGCCCATGCCACCGGGGCGCATCGTCGCAGGCGAAATTCTCTGGCAGGGTCGCGATATTGTGAATCTGGATGACGAAGCCATGCGGCGCATCCGCATGAAAGAAATTGCCATCGTGTTTCAGGAACCCATGACATCCCTGAATCCGGTCTATACCGTGGGTGAACAGATTGCCGAAGGCTTGCGTCTGCATGAAGGATTGAGTGCCAAGGCAGCGCTCGAGCGTGCAGTGCAGATGCTCAAGCTGGTGCACATTCCGACCGCGCAGCAGCGTGTCAACGACTATCCGCACCAGTTCTCAGGTGGCATGCGCCAGCGCGTGATGATTGCCATGGCACTGTCATGCAAGCCACAGTTGCTGATAGCCGATGAGCCGACGACGGCACTGGATGTCACTATACAGGCTCAAATTCTGGACCTGCTGACTGAACTCAAGTCGGAGCTGGGCATGGCAATCATGCTCATTACCCACGCCATGGGTGTAGTGGCAGAATTTGCCCAGCGCGTGATCGTAATGTATGCTGGCAAGGTGGTGGAAGAAGCCCCCGTGGGTGAACTCTTTGCACATCCGCGTCACCCCTACACCCAGGGCTTGATCCGGTCGATTCCGCGCATTGATCTGGCTGCGTTGCACAAGGCGCGCCTGGAGACCATTCCAGGCTCGGTGCCGCAGCTGATTTCACCTCCTGAAGGTTGCCGATTTGCGCCCCGCTGCCAATTTGTCAGCGCCGCCTGCACCAACAGCACCCCGACCCTGCGCGAGGTGGTGCCGGGGCACAAGGTGGCCTGCATCCACGACGGGGGGGTCACATGACGCATCCCTTGCTGAGCGTCAGGAATCTGGTCAAGCACTTTCCCCTTCATGGTGGGTTGCTGGGTAGAGTCGTTGACAAAGTGCATGCGGTCGATGGAGTCAGTTTCGACCTTGCTGCAGGTGAGACGCTGGGCGTGGTGGGGGAGTCCGGTTGTGGCAAAAGCACAACCGGGCGCTGCATCCTGCGTCTGATTGAGCCGACGTCGGGCGAGGTCTGGTTCGAAGACAAGTGTGTGACCGCGATGGATAAGTCTGCGCTGCGCTCCATGGCGCGTGACATGCAAATTATTTTTCAGGATCCGTATGCTTCGCTGAACCCGCGCATGACTGCAGGTGCCATCGTTGGAGAAGCCCTCACCATCCACAAACTCACGGCGACAGCGCGTGACTACGAGGCACGCATCGTCGAGCTGCTGGAGACCGTTGGTTTGAACGCGGACCATATGCGACGCTATCCGCATGAATTCTCAGGCGGGCAACGCCAGCGCATTGGCATTGCCCGCGCGCTTGCCGTCAAGCCCAAGCTGATTGTTTGCGACGAAGCCGTTTCCGCACTTGATGTCTCGATCCAGGCGCAAGTGATCAATCTTCTGGAAGATCTGCAGGCCCAGTTCAACCTGACCTACGTGTTTATCGCGCACGACCTGTCGGTGGTGGAGCACACCAGCGACCGGATCGCCGTGATGTACCTAGGGCGCGTGGTTGAGATTGCTCCTGCGCGTGAACTCTACACGCAACCGCTGCATCCCTACACCGAAGCATTGCTGTCGGCTGTGCCCATTCCCGATCCGACCGCCAAGCGCAAACGCATCGTGTTGCAGGGTGATGTGCCGAGTCCCGTCAGACCCCCCACAGGATGCCACTTTCATACCCGCTGCCCGATCGCGCAACACCCATTGTGCAGCACCGAAGTTCCTCAGCTCACGCAAACCACCGAGGGGCACTGGGCGGCGTGCCATCTTCGTACCTGATCCAAAATCATGGCAGCAGAAAGCATTCTCAAAGTTCACCAACCCGTTGGACCATTAACGCCATTGGTGTTGGACTCTCCACACTCGGGCTACCTGTTTCCGGCCGATTTTGGCGCGGCGGTCAGCATAGAGCAACTGCGTACCGCAGAAGATGTGGATGTCCATGATCTCTATGCGGCAGCCCCGTTGCACGGTGCGCATTTGCTGGAGGCCAGCTTTGCGCGCAGCTATATTGACCCGAACCGATCCGCCGGTGACATTGATCTGGAGTTGCTGGACGGTCCTTGGCCGCACCACTACGCACCGAGTGGTAAAGCACGATTGGGCAAGGCATTGGTGTGGCGCAGTCTGGACGATGGCACACCGATCTATGCCGCGCGACTGAGTGCCAAAACGGTGTTTCACCGCATCACGCACTACCTTCAGCCCTACCAATTGGCCCTGAAACAATTGCTTGATGCAGCGCACACGCGGCATGGAGTGGTCTACCACATCAACTGCCATTCCATGGAAGCCGTTGGCGGTGTGATGGGTGAAGGCGGCGAAGGAAAAAAGCGCGCCGATGTGGTATTGGGGGACCGCGACGGCAGCACCTGCGAGGCGGCATTTACCCAGCGTGTGGCGGAGTTTTTTAGATCCAGGGGATATTCGGTGGCCATCAATGACCCGTACAAGGGGGTGGAACTGGTACGCATGTATTCCGATCCCCGGTACGGCAGGCATAGCTTGCAGGTTGAGGTGAACAAGGGGCTCTATCTGAACAATGGAACCCGTGAGCGCAGTCCTGGCTACGCCGCATTGAAGGCCGACCTCGGGGAACTGGTGCTCGACCTCACCCGCTACGCACAGGAAATCTGATTACCGAGAACCTCTTCACGCTCAGGCTTCGAGCGCCGCCAGCAGTTCGGTCTCGATCTCGATCTGCTTCTTGTTGTGCTGAAGTTCTGCGCCATCCACCAGGAATGTGTCTTCCACCCGCTCTCCCAAGGTGGCGACTTTGGCCAATTGGAGATTGATCTTGTGTTTGGCCAGTACCCGGGCGACGCTATAGAGCAGGCCCAGGCGGTCGCTGGCAGAAATATTGAGCAACCAGTGCTGCGCCTGTTCATCGGGCTGCAGGGTGACGCGTGGCGCAATCGGAAAGCTCTTCACGCGGCGTGAGACCCGACCGCGACTCGGCGGCGGCAAGGGGCCAGCCTGTGCGATGACCTGACTGAGTCCGCTTTCGACCATGCTGGTAATTTCCCGAAAGTGCTCATTGAGGTCCTCGCTGGTGCTGACTACCTGAAAGGTATCCAGTGCGTAGCCGGCCTGCGTTGTATGGATACGTGCGTCCAGCACACTGAAGCTGCCACGTTCAAAAAATCCGCAGATCCGGGCGAAGAGGTCAGCCTGATCGTGGGTATAGACCATGACTTGCAACCCCTCACCCCCTGGCGGGGAGCGACGCGCTCGCACAATCGGTGTGGTGGTGTGCACATGGCGCGAAATGTGTTTGGTATGCCAGGCAATGTCGACCGCATCGTGGCGCATGAAATAGCTCACATCCAGCGTTTCCCAGAGTGCTTTCTGTGCTTCAAAAGGTGCAGAATGCAGGGCTAGAATGACCAGTGCATCTCGCTTGCGGGCCTCGACCTCGGCGTCGTGGTCTGGGGCGTGTCCACCCAGGGTGCGTGCGGTGAAACGGTACAGATCTTCGAGCAGCTTTCCTTTCCACGCATTCCACACCTTGGGGGAAGTGCCCCGGATGTCGGCCACGGTCAGCAGGTACAGAGCCGTGAGTTGACGTTCGCTGCCTACACGTTTGGCAAACTCCGCAATCACTTTTGGGTCGCTCAGGTCAGACTTTTGGGCGATGCGGCTCATACTCAGGTGTTCGCGTACCAAAAACTGAATCAACTTTGCGTCTTCCTGGTCAATCGCATGCTGCTTGCAGAACCGCCGCACTTCCAGAGCGCCCAATTCCGAGTGATCGCCGCCCCGGCCTTTTGCAATGTCATGAAACAGGGCGGCAACGTACAGCAACCAGGGTTTGTCCCAGCCTCCAGCCAGTTGGGAACAGAACGGATATTCATGCGCATGCTCGACGATAAAAAATCGACGGACATTGCGCAGCACCATCAAGACGTGCTGGTCAACCGTGTAAACGTGAAAAAGGTCATGCTGCATCTGCCCCACGATCTTGCGGAACACCCAAAGGTAGCGCCCGAGTACCGAAGTCTGGTTCATCAGTCGCATGGCGTGGGTAATGCCTTCCGGCTGGAACAGGATGTTTCTGAAGGTCTCCCGATTCACCGGATCGTTGCGAAAGCCCGCGTCCATCACTTCCCGCGCGTTGTACAAGGCCCGCAGCGTGCGTGCAGACAATCCCTTGACTCCAACGGTACATTGGTAGACCAGGAAAGTCTCCAAAATGGCGTGCGGTTCGCGCTGGTACAGATCATCACTGACCACGTCAATCATGCCAGCCTTGTCGTTGAAGTGTTCATTGATGCGGCGCAAAGTGTGAGTGGATGGATTGAGTCGCTCTTCAATGTTGAGCATCAATATCTGATTGAGCTGCGCGACTGCTTTGGCTGCCCAGTAGTAACGCTTCATCAGCGCTTCGCTTGCCCGAACCACGCTGCGCTTGTCCCCGTGCAGAGGGGCTTCATGCCCAAACGATTTGGCAAGCGCGGTCTGCATATCGAATATCAGACGATCTTCGCGGCGCTTGGATATCGTGTGCAGTCGGCATCGAATCAGGAACAGCAGTGACTCATTGCGACGGATCTGGGACACTTCAAACGATGTGGCCAAGCCGTGGTTGGCCAACTCAACCCAAGTCTTTCCATACCCGGCAGCTTTGGCAACCCAAAGGATCACCTGCAGATCGCGCAGTCCACCAGGAGACTCCTTGCAGTTGGGTTCGAGCGAGTAGGGTGTGTTTTCAAACTTGGTATGGCGCTGGCGCATCTCAAGAGTTTTGGCGACAAAAAACGCCTTCGGCTCCATGGCTGCCATGAAAGCATCCTGAAACTTTCGGTTCAGGTTTTCACTGCCCGCAATCAGGCGACTCTCCAGCAGCGCTGTTTGAACGGTAACGTCTTTCTCAGCCTCGGCCAGGCAATGGCCCAGGTTGCGCACGCTCGAGCCAATCTCCATCCCCACGTCCCAGCAGGTTCCGATAAAGGACTCGATGCGCTCCTTACCCTCGGCACCGTGCTCCAATTGGTAGTCGTCGGGTAACAGGACCAGCACGTCAATGTCGGAGTAGGGAAACAACTCGCTACGTCCATAGCCTCCCACCGCCAGCAGTGCCAGTGGATCTCCGAGGCCGGCCCGGCTCCAAAGTTGACGGAGCACATCATCGGTCAGATCGGCAAGTGCCTGCATGGTCTTGCGCACGCTGCGCGCTGTGGTGTCTGGTTGACCGATGTCTCTTAGCAGTAGCGCCTTCTTCTCACGCAACTGGGTTCGCAACACGGGCAAAGGGGCAGAGGGGTAGGTCACGGCGATGGGGTGGTTTGGCACTTAGGAACAAACAAAGGCCGGCGGGGGCGGGGTTCCGTCTGACACGGTCAGCACTTCATACCCGGTGCGCGTGACCAGGATTGTGTGTTCCCATTGGGCCGACAGTGAGTGGTCCTTGGTGACTATGGTCCAACCGTCCTTTTCAGGACCATCCTTGATCTCTTTCTTCCCAGCATTGATCATGGGTTCAATGGTGAATACCATGCCTTCGACCAACTGTTCCAAAGTGCCAGGTCGACCGTAGTGCAACACCTGAGGCTCCTCATGGAATCCGCGCCCAATGCCGTGTCCGCAGAATTCGCGCACCACGCTAAAGCCCTGGGCCTCAGTGAACTGTTGGATGGCGTGCCCGATGTCGCCCAGATAGGCGCCAGGCCTGACCATCACGATACCTTTCCACATGGCTTCAAAGGTGATTGCACACAGGCGTTTGGCGGCAATGGATGCGTCTCCGACCAGGAACATGCGACTGGAGTCGCCATGCCATCCGTCTTTGATCACGGTGACATCTACGTTGACGATGTCACCCTTCTTCAGTGGTTTGTCATTGGGTATGCCGTGGCAGACCTGGTGGTTGATGGAGGTGCAGACCGATTTTGGGTACGGAGTAGTGCCCCCGCCCTTGTAGTTCAGCGGAGCGGGAATGGCCTTCTGCACGTCGACAATGTAGTCATGCACAAGTTTGTCCAGCGCGTTGGTGGTGACGCCAGGTTGCACAAATGGTGTCAGGTAGTCCAGCACTTCGGAGGTCAGGCGGCCCGCCCGGCGCATCCCTGCAATGCCCTCGGCATCTTTGTAGGTAATTGTCATGGGTCAATTATCCCTGAGGGCGCGTGGACTTGTCTCTCCAAGCGGAAGCACCAAGAAGAATGATTTGGAGCTGCTGCACAAAGTTCTCGGTCATCTCCGCCTCCAGAAGGGGTTGCTCCGGGGGCAAGTCAAGAATCTCCGGTGCAGCTGCCAGCATGCTGGTGACGATCAAACCACACACCAGTTGCAGGCTGGTGGTGGACATGTCGGGGTACAGTCCCAGGCGTCGGAAGTCCTGCGCCATTTCGTTGGTGAAATGGGTCACGTCATTGCGAATTGCCATGCGAAGAATGCGGCTTCCGCCACCGCGTTCGCTGGAGATGAATAGAAACTGCAACCTGTTCTGCACCACGTACTGGTGATATACCAGCACGGACTGGCGCACCATATCGGTTTGCTGCGCATTGGTCTGGCGCGCTTCGCGCAACAGTCGCCGCAGTGTGATGCCAACTTCCTCGACCAGTGCAAGACCTAGTTCGTCGGTATTGCGAAAGTGACGGTAGAAGGCATTCGGAACCATCCCCGCTTCACGTGCGATTTCGCGGATTCCGAGGCTTGTGAAACTACGTCCCTCCCCCATCAACGCAAGAGCTGCCTGCAACAGGCTGCTGCGCGTCAGGTCCTTGCGCTCAGTGCGCGTTAGGGCAACCTTGTCCTTGCGGCGAACGACAGCGGTGGAAGCGGACATGCGATGGGTTCAGAATTGTTTGTGTACAGGCGAAGTGTATCAAGCGATCTTCTGGTCCCGGTTTAAGCCCATCGAACACGGCGTTTGGAGGCTGCTCACTAGAGTGACTGGAGTGTATTGCAAATCAGTGTACGATCGTACACAATACATCCAGCTACCACCCACGGAGTTTACCGATGCCAGATACATACCTTGGCTTTGCCAATTCAACCCTTGGTTCGCGCATTGCAGCGATGTTGGGACTACCACAACCGCTGAGTTTGGAGCGATACAGGTCGGACCCACCGATCATCAAGGGAAGTGTGCTTTTGGGTGGAGGAGGAACAACACCAACCCTGCTTCCTGCGCTGGCGTTGTGCTTCAAGTCGATGTCAGCCCAAACGTTGGCGCACCGCAGTCTGCCCCAGTGGATCCAGATTGCAAACCAGGCTGGCTTGATGTCCGGGCGCTGGGGTGTGGAAGACAGACCAGGAGAAAAAGTGAAGGCGCTGGTCTTTGATGCCACCGGACTGCAGTCGAGCGAGCAAGCAGATGCGCTTTACCAATTTTTTCACGATACAGCGCGCTCAGTGTTGCCCTGCGGACGCGTTGTGGTGTTGGGTCGTCCACCAGAGGGATGCGTTTCGCCCCGGCAAGCCACCATTCAGCGCGCGCTCGAAGGGTTGACTCGAGCGCTGGCCAAGGAACTCAAACGTGCCATCACGGTGCAACTGGTCTACGTGGCCGAAGGTGCCGAGGGTCAACTGGAGAGTACCTTGCGTTTCCTGCTGTCGCCGCGTTGTGCCTATGTGTCTGCACAGGTGGTTCGTATTGGTGTGCCGTCTTGGGCAAACAGGGTCGCGGTGAATTGGGCTAAACCGCTTTCGGGCAAAAGAATTCTTGTCACCGGTGCCTCGCGCGGAATCGGTGCCGCTATTGCCGACGTGATGGTCCGTGACGGCGCGCAGGTCATTTGCCTGGACGTACCCCAGGCGAAGGCTGGCCTGGACGAGGTGGCTGCGCGGCTGGGTGTGAAAACCATCGCGCTGGATATCGGTTCTGGGGATGCGCCCAGGGCACTGGTGGAGGCGGCCATCGCCGATGGCGGCTGGGACGTGGTGGTACACAACGCCGGGATCACCCGCGACAAGACGATTGCCAACATGAAGGAGCACCTTTGGCAGGCAGTGGTCAACGTCAATCTCTCGACCCAGGAGCGCATCAATGACGCGCTGGTGGCATCGGGTGCGCTCAAGGCCGGTGGGCGCATTGTTTGTGTTTCATCGATCTCTGGCATCGCCGGCAATTTGGGACAAACCAATTACGCACTGTCCAAGGCCGGTGTGATCGGCATGGTGCAGAGCATGGCACCCGTGCTGGCCCGCAACGGCATCACCATCAACGCCGTGGCTCCTGGATTTATTGAGACGCAGATGACAGCGGCTGTACCTTTTGCCATTCGCGAAGCGGGCCGCAGACTGAACTCGATGGGGCAGGGTGGCCAACCGGTCGATGTGGCCGAGGCGATTGCCTGGTTTGCGTCGCCCGCATCGGGCGGTTTGACGGGCAACGTCGTGCGGGTGTGTGGCCAAAGCCTGATTGGAGCATGAAGATGAAAACCATTGAAGTAACCGAGTCTCCCAGCCTGGCGGCAACTTTCTTCCGTGCATTGGGTACGGGGGCCAAACGCCCGGGGCGTATCAACTCCTTGCCTGGAGTGAAGCTGGTGTTACCAGAGGTCGTGCTCGAAGGCAGCCACATTGCGGCTTATGCGGCGCTGTGCGGGTTCAACGAGTCTGCCGGTGTTCCCCTGATCTATCCCCAACTGCTGACTTTTCCGCTGGTGACTGCTTATGTGAGCTCGCCTGATTGTCCCTGGCCGGCGATGGGCACCGTACATCTGGCCAATGCCATTACCCAGCACCAGCGCTTGCATGCGGGTGATGCCGTGCGCGTCGAATTGCAGACCGGTGACTTGCTGGCGCACGACAAGGGTCAGGTCTTTACCTTGAATCTGCGCATCTTGCGCCATGAAGAATTGGTGTGGAGTGCAACCCAGAGCTTGCTGCGTGTCGGTGTCGCGCAGGTGGCTGGAACACCTTATGCCAGTCAGATTGCCGCGGACCTTGCGCTGTCGTGTCAGACCGATTTCTCTGTGCGGGCTGATCTGGGTCGTCGCTATGGTGACGTGTCCGGGGACCGCAATCCGATTCATATGACATCGCTGACTGCCAGGCTCTTTGGATTCAAGCGTGCCATCGCCCACGGTATGTGGACCAATGCCCGCGCGCTATCGTGCCTGTTGCCTGCCCAGGCGCTGGAGCAGGCATCTCTCAACGTTGAGTTCAAGACGCCCCTGTTTCTGCCGGGGCGTGCATCGCTCTGGAGTGCACGCAGCACGAGCGGTGCGCTGTTCGAAGTGCGCGATGCCAAAGGCGAACGGCCGCACCTGCGTGGTCAACTCAGCTATTGAAGTGCCTGCAAACACCATTCTCAAACAACCACCACTTAGTCGGAATCACACCATGAACACCATTCGTCGCGTCGCCATTTTGGGCGGTAACCGCATCCCATTCGCCCGATCCAACACGGTCTATGCGCAAGCGTCGAATCAGGAAATGCTCACCTCCACACTGCAAGGCCTGGTCGATCGCTTCAATTTGCATGGCGTTCGCATGGGCGATGTGGCGGCAGGCGCTGTCATGAAACACTCGCGAGACTTCAATCTGGTGCGTGAATGCGTTCTTTCGACCACATTGGCCCGCGAAACGCCCGCCTTTGACTTGCAGCAGGCCTGCGGCACCGGGCTGGAAGCGGCAATGGTTGTGGCCAACAAGATTGCTCTGGGCCATATTGAATGCGGCATTGCCGGCGGTGTGGATACCACGTCGGACGCACCTATTGCATTGAACGAAAAAATGCGCAGGATTCTGCTGGACCTGTCGCGTGCCAAGACCGCAGCCCAGCGTCTTGCGATTGCAATGCGCTTTCGTCCAACCATGCTGGTGAGCCCTTCGCTTCCGCGCAATGGAGAGCCACGCACCGGTTTCTCCATGGGCGAGCATGCCGAGCAGATGGCACGTGCGTGGGGCATCACCCGCGAGGCACAGGATGAACTGGCCCTGAAAAGCCACCAGAATCTCGCACGTGCCTATGCCGATGGCTTCTTCACCGATCTGATGACACCGTTCAAGGGGGCAACCCAGGACAGCAGTCTTCGCGCCGATTTGAGCATCGAGAAGCTGCGTTCACTCAAACCGGTATTCGATAAAAAAGTGGCACCGGGGCAGGGCACGCTCACTGCGGGTAATTCGACACCGCTGACCGACGGCGCGTCAGCGGTTCTGATGGCCAGCGAAGAATGGGCCGCTGCGCGCAACCTACCGGTTTTGGCCTATCTGACGTTCAGCGAAGTCGCAGCAGTGGACTTCTTTGACAAGAAGGAGGGGCTGCTGATGGCACCGGCCTACGCTGTACCCCGCATGTTGGAACGTGCCGGTTTGAGTCTGCAGGAATTTGACTACTTCGAAATCCACGAGGCCTTCGCGGCCCAGGTGCTGTGCACGCTCAGCGCCTGGGAGGACAAGAAGTTCTGCAAGGAGCAACTGGGTTTGCCGAAGCCGATGGGCAAGATTGACATGAAAAAGCTCAACGTCAACGGGAGTTCGCTGGCTGCGGGGCATCCATTTGCAGCTACGGGTGGTCGCATCGTGGCGACGCTTGCCAAACTGCTGGCACAGAAGGGCTCGGGTCGCGGCCTGATTTCCATCTGCGCCGCAGGTGGTCAGGGTGTGGTGGCCATCATTGAGAGGTAAATGCCATGTTGCAGTACAAAGCCCCCTTGCGCGATATGCGCTTTCTCATCAATGAGGTGCTGGATTACTCCAAGCACTACGCTACGCTCGCCAACGGCGCAGATGCCACCCCCGAGATGGTGGATGCCATTCTGGAAGGTGCTGCCACCCTGTGCGAGGAGGTGCTGGCACCGCTAAATGCCTCGGGCGATAAAGAAGGTTGTCATCTGTTCGACGGCGTTGTCACCACGCCGGCCGGCTTCAAGGACGCTTATGCGCAATTTGTGGCCGGAGGCTGGCAGGGTCTTTCCTTCCCGGTGGAATATGGTGGACAGGGCCTGCCGATGTCACTCAATCTGTTCAAGTCGGAGATGATGGGTGCGGCCAACTGGTCGTTCAACATGTACCCGGGCCTCAGCATAGGTTGCATCAACACGATCCTGCAGTACGGCAGCCCCGATATTAAAGAGCACTACCTGCCACGACTTGTTTCGGGTGAATGGACTGGTACCATGTGCTTGACCGAGCCACAGTGCGGCACCGATCTGGCACAGGTGAAAACCCGGGCCGAGCCGCAGGCCGATGGAAGCTACGCCATTACCGGTACCAAGATTTTCATCTCCTCCGGTGATCATGATCTGGCGGAGAACATCGTCCACATCGTGCTGGCACGCCTGCCCGGTGCGCCGGCCGGTACCCGGGGCATCTCGCTGTTCGTCGTTCCCAAGTTCACGCTCTCCGGCAATGGAGCATTGGGCTCCCGCAATGGGGTCGGTTGCGGCTCGCTGGAGCACAAAATGGGAATCACCGCCAATGCCACGGCAGTGCTGAACTTTGATGGCGCCATTGGCACCATGATTTCGGAGCCCAACAAGGGGCTGGAGGCGATGTTTACATTCATGAACACGGCGCGCATTGGTACTGCCATTCAGGGCGTGGCCCACGCCGAACTCTCGTTCCAGGGCGCTTTGCCCTATGCCAAGGAGCGGCGCTCCATGCGCTCGCTGTCGGGCAAAAAAGATGCAGATCAGGTGGCCGATGCGCTGATCTGGCACCCTGATGTGCGACGCATGCTTCTGACCCAAAAGGCGATTGCCGAAGGGGGGCGCGCCATGGTTTATGGCGCGGCGCAGCTCGCTGACAAGATGTTTAACGCGGTGATCTCAGGGGACTCCGTCGCACACAAGCGCTATGACGACGAACTTGGTTTTTACACTCCGATACTGAAAGGTTTTCTGACCGAAATGGGGCTGGAAGCCGCGAACCTGGGCATGCAGGTGTTTGGGGGCCACGGCTATATCGGCGAGCATGGAATGGAGCAGATTGTGCGGGATGCGCGCATCTCCACTCTGTACGAAGGCACCACTGGTATTCAGGCGCTGGACCTGCTGGGGCGCAAGGTGCTACTCAACAGCAAGGGCAAGTGTGTACGCGATTTCACCGGAACCATGCTCGGTCTGGCCAAGAGGTATGTGTTTGCCTCGGGGTCGATCGGCAGGATGTCGCGCACCCTGGTGCGCAAAGCCGTACAGTGGAATCTCTTGACGAGCCGCATCATGCTGCGCTCTGCGGGCGACCGCGAACAAGTAGGTTCATCCAGCGTGGATTATCTGATGTACTCGGGATACGTCATGATGGCCTACTTCTGGGCGCTGCAGGCAGCCAAGGCGTCGCAGCTACTGGCCAGTGGCAAGGGCACGGAGTCCACAGATTTTTATACCGCCAAGATTCAAACGGCCGAGTTCTATTTCGAACGTCTTTTGCCACGGGCCAATGCCCACTGCAAGGCAGCGCTGGCACCGACCAGCGCTGTGATGCAGATGAAGTCGGAAAATTTCCAGATGGCATAAGACTGTGTATGGGCGCGGCAGGGCAGATCAGCCGGTGTCGGCAGGTAAAATCGGGCGACTTACTTGCCCACACTCCCAAGCTGCCCTGTGACACTGCACATCATCCCATTCGAGGGCGGTAACGCCCTGAGCTCCTTTCGCGCTTTGCAACTGTTGAGCCCATTGCAGGGCATCCACGACAAGATTGCAGGTATTGCAGCCCGTTATGTTCATCTGGTGGCGAGTGACTTTCCTCCCGAGGAAGCGCTACAGGCAAATATTGCTGCCTTGCTGACCTATGGAGATCCATATGCGGGACCGTCTGAAGGTCCGAGCGTTGTGGTGGGTCCCCGCTTTGGCACGGTGTCACCCTGGGCTTCCAAGGCGACGGATATCGCGCACAACTGTGGCTTTTCAGTCAAACGCATCGAGCGACTGGTGGAGTACCGGGTTACGCTCAAGAATGGCCTGCTGTCCAAGGCCTCGCTGACGGGCGATCAGCTTCAGAATATTGCAGCTTTACTGCACGACCGCATGACCGAGAGTGCCATGCTGGACCGGAACCAGGCGCATGACCTGTTTCACGCCCTGCATCCTGCCCCAATGGAACACGTTGACGTGTTGGGTGGTGGCAAGGCTGCTCTGGTGCAGGCCAACATCTCCTTTGGTCTGGCGCTCGTCGACGACGAAATTGACTACTTGGTCAACGCCTTTTCCACGCTGGGGCGCAACCCAACCGATGTGGAACTGATGATGTTCGCCCAGGCCAACAGCGAGCACTGCCGGCACAAGATATTCAACGCCCGGTTCACCATTGACGGTTTGGCGCAGGAACACAGTATGTTCGGCATGATCCGCCACACCCACCAGACCAACCCCCAGCACATGCTGGTGGCGTACTCCGACAACGCGTCGGTGATGGAAGGAGCGCAAGTCGAACGGTTTGTGGCCAAATCGGCCTGCAGCGCCCACGAAATATGCGCAGCCAGCTATGAAAAACATAGCGAATTGAACCATATTCTGATGAAGGTGGAAACCCATAACCACCCCACCGCCATTTCTCCGTTTCCTGGTGCGTCCACCGGCGCGGGCGGCGAGATTCGCGACGAAGGTGCCACCGGGCGTGGCTCCAAGCCGAAGGCCGGGCTGACCGGATTTACCGTTTCAAAGTTGTGGGGCAGCGACTTTGGCAAACCAGAGCACATTGCCAGCCCGTTGCAAATCATGGTCGAAGGCCCTCTGGGAGGCGCGGCGTTCAACAATGAGTTTGGCCGACCCAACCTGCTGGGATACTTCCGCGAATATGAACAGTCGGTGGCCAGCAATGTGGATACGGTGCAGCGCGGCTATCACAAGCCGATCATGATCGCTGGAGGTCTGGGGGTGATCGATGCCGGCCAGACCCACAAAATCGAATTCCCTGCGGGTAGCCTGCTGATCCAGTTGGGTGGCCCCGGCATGCGCATTGGCATGGGCGGCAGTGCTGCCAGTTCCATGGCGACCGGCGCCAACGCGGCGCACCTGGACTTTGACTCGGTGCAGCGTGGCAACCCCGAGATCGAGCGGCGCGCGCAGGAGGTCATTAACCAGTGCTGGATTCAAGGAGACGCGAACCCGATTCTCGCCATCCACGACGTCGGTGCCGGAGGGCTGTCCAACGCCTTTCCCGAGCTCACCAATGACGCTGGCCGGGGCGCTCGCTTTGATTTGCAGGCTGTGCCGCTGGAAGAGTCTGGCATGGCGCCCAAGGAAATCTGGTGCAACGAAAGCCAGGAACGCTATGTGCTGGCGATTGCCCCGGAGTCGCTGGCGCAGTTCCAGGCCCTGTGTGAACGCGAGCGCTGCCCGTTTGCCGTGGTTGGCGTGGCGACCGAGGAGCGCCAGCTGCAACTCGTCGATGCAGGATCAGAGTCACCGGTCAACATGCCAATGAATGTGCTGCTGGGCAAGCCACCCAAGATGCACCGCGATGCCAAAACCGTGGCGCGCCAGTTCAAGCCGCTGGACCTGACCGGCGTCGACCTGCACAAGTCAGTGATCGATGTGCTGGCGCACCCGACCGTGGCATCCAAGCGGTTCCTGATCACCATTGGCGACCGCACCGTGGGCGGCCTGACCCACAGAGACCAGATGGTCGGACCCTGGCAGGTGCCGGTGGCCGATTGTGCTGTCACCCTGGCCGACTACCAGGGCTTCGCCGGGGAAGCCATGGCCATGGGGGAGCGCACGCCGTTGGCGGCTGTCAATGCACCCGCTTCGGGACGTATGGCGGTGGCCGAGGCCATTACCAACCTGTTGGCCGCGCCCATCGAGTTAACCCGTGTCAAGCTGTCTGCCAACTGGATGGCCGCCTGTGGCGAGCCGGGTGAAGATGCGGCGCTATACGCCACCGTGAAGGCCGTGGGCCTTGAATTGTGTCCGGCACTGGGCGTATCCATTCCGGTAGGCAAGGATTCGCTTTCCATGCGCACGCACTGGCAGGATGATGGAAAGCACAAAAAGGTTACTTCGCCGGTGTCATTAATCGTCAGTGCTTTTGCGACCTTGCAGGACGTGCGTGGTACCTTGACTCCGCAACTCAACGCGACCGACGACACCACGCTGGTGCTGATCGATCTGGGCCGGGGTGGGAACCGCATGGCTGCGAGCATCCTGGCACAAACGCTGGATCAGGTGGGCGATGAAGTGCCCGACCTGGACGACCCGCAGGACCTGATGAACCTGGTCAGCGCGGTGAACATGATGCGCGCCAAGGGACAAGTGCTGGCCTACCACGACCGAGGCGATGGGGGGTTGTTGGCGACCGTTGCCGAGATGGCGTTCGCAGGGCGGGTCGGCGTGGCGCTCAACGTGGACATGCTGTTGATTGAAGGTGACGGCATCACGGACAGCCGCATGGACGTGGGCGACAGCAAGAACTGGGCAGGGCAGGTCGGTGCCCGTCGTGCAGAGCAGACGCTAAAGGCACTTTTCAATGAGGAACTGGGTGTGGTTCTGCAGGTGCGAACTGCCGAGCGCTCCGAAGTCATGGCCACCTTGCGTGCGCATGGGCTGTCTAGGCACAGCCATTTCATAGGCAAGACACGCCCGGCAGGCGACAGCATCGACGTTGGCAAGGGCGAACTCCAGATATGGCGCGATGCCAAGAGCATCTTTAGCGCGCGCTTGGTCGACCTGCACCAGGTCTGGGATACGGTGAGCTGGAGGATTGCCCGCCAGCGCGACAACCCTGCCTGTGCCGACGCAGAGCACGTGAGCGCCGGTTCCGTGAACGATCCGGGCCTGCATTTTTACCTGCCAAATCGTACCTTAGCGCTCATGGAAACTGCGCAAGCAGCTACTAAAACAGTAGCGCCAGCGATACTCACAAGTCGTCCCAAGGTCGCCGTGTTGCGTGAACAGGGTGTCAACTCGCATGTGGAAATGGCCTACGCATTCGCTGAGGCGGGCTTTGAAGCCTTTGACGTCCATATGACCGATCTGCAAACTGGTCGCGCCAAACTCCAGGATTTCAAAGGCGTGGTGGCATGCGGCGGGTTCAGTTACGGAGACACACTGGGTGCGGGCATCGGTTGGGCGCGCAGCATCACATTCAATGCGGCACTGGCCGACCAATTCAAGTCCTTCTTTACGCGACAGGATACTTTTGGCTTGGGCGTGTGCAACGGTTGTCAGATGTTTGCCGAACTGGCCGATATCATTCCCGGCGCGCAGGACTGGCCCCGCTTCACCACCAACCAGAGTGAGCGCTTTGAGGCGCGCCTCTCGATGGTGGAGGTGCTGGACTCCCCGTCCCTGTTCTTTAGCGATATGGCAGGTGCGCGCCTGCCCATTGCCGTGGCGCATGGGGAAGGCTTTGCCAACTTTAAGTACCGCGGAAATGCCGTTCAGGCGATCGGTGCTATGCGCTACGTCGACAACACCGGCGCGGCGACAGAAGCCTATCCGTTCAACCCCAACGGCAGCGCAGGCGGTTTGACGGCCTTAACTACGGCCGACGGACGCTTTACCGCGATGATGCCGCACCCAGAACGGGTGTTCCGCAATATTCAGATGAGTTGGACGAATCTGGACCGGGATGTGCACAGTCCCTGGATGCAGCTATGGCATAACGCCCGCAAGTGGGTGGGATGAACGCAAGCCGATTCAGGTGACCGCGATGCGCTTGCTCATGTCGAGCATGCGACTGGCCAACACAGCGCCCAAGGCCATGGCAAGCGCCAGAGCTATATTGGGGTGTTCGTGTGAAAGCTTGTCGAAATCCTGGGGGGTGAGTTCCCACACGGTGCAGTCGCTGTAGGCGGACACCGAGGCGTTGCGCGCCAGGCGCGAGAAGAAGCTGCCTTCGCCAACCACGTTGCCTGCGCCAAGAACGGCCAGTTGCAGTAATCCGCCTTCGGTGCGAATGTCGACCTTGAGATTGCCGGACTCCAGAAAATATAACTTTCGGTCCCGATCGCCCTGGGCTATCAGCAGGTGTCCCCGCTGCAGTGTGGAAGGTTTAACATAGGCTCCCAAAACGCTCCAACGAAAACTCTCTAGGAATTGTCCAATGCTGCCGGACTCCTTGTTTCGCGTGATGGCTGCAACCAGAGCGCTGGTATCCGGTCGTTGTGAAGTCGAAGCAGACGTGGTCATGGTGCCCTTTCGCGGGGTGCAGATTTGTCACTATGGTGAGAGTGTTGCGAATGTGCCAAAGTATCCATGGGCCGGCGCGGCATTGTCAACATTACACAATTTGCAGGCTGAGGTTTGGCAGTGTGTCGATGTGGCACTCGATCCTGTCGCCGCGCAACACGGGACCAACATTCTCCGGCGTACCCGAGTAAATGATGTCTCCCGCCATCAATTCAAACGCTGCCGAGAGCTTGCTGATTTGCTCGGCCACATTCCAAATCATCTGGTTGAGGTTGGCACTTTGCTTGGTTTGTCCATTGACCTTCAGCCAGATGCTGCCCTGAACCATGTGGCCCACTAGTGCGACCGGATGGATCGGGCCGATTGGTGCAGAACGGTCAAAGCTCTTGCCAATTTCCCAAGGCTTCTTTTCATCGCCCATCGCTCGCTGCAAGTCTCTGCGTGTCATGTCCAGACCGAGCGAATATCCATAGACACACTCCAGGGCATTGGCTGGCGAAATATTGAGCCCACCTTTGTGCAGCGCTGCAACCAGTTCCACCTCGTAATGGTAGTTCTTGGTCAGGGTGGGGTAGGGGTGGTCTGCGATGCCGCCGGGTGCGACGTTCTGAATCGCATCGGTTGGTTTCTGAAAGAAGAAGGGCGGTTCACGTGTGGGGTCGGACCCCATCTCGCGGGCGTGTGCAGCGTAGTTGCGTCCTATGCAATAAATCCGACGCACCGGGAATGCCATATCGCTACCGACAATGGGAACGAATGTTCCTGGTACCTCAAAGGGTGTTCTTGCGGTCTTTGCAGCATTGCCCGGCAAGGCGCATCCGGCCAGTGCTCCCAACCCCAGGGTGGCAGTGGTTTCAATAAGTGATCGGCGGTCCATCATTTCTCCTGTGGGCGATTTACGGCAATTATGTCGCGCAACCAGCAACGCTTGCGTGAATATTAAGCCGTAATCTTGCGTTCGCGAATAACACGCCAGTTCAGGATTTGATCGACACTATCTCCGTTATTGCAAGGGTGGCGATGTCTTTGAGTTTCTCCAGTCGCACCCCGTCCTGTTCCAACAGCTTTTCCACGAACGTGAAGCTTGAGGACACAAAAAGTTCGCGCCCATCGGGCGAGCGGCGACGAACACCGTAGCTGACACGCTCACGCTCCTTTGGGGTCATTTTCCCTATCAAGCTCTTGCTTGCCCAGATACTTCCGTGGCGTGCCACATCCGAAATGCGGGCAGCCTGATTGATGGTGTCGCCCAAAACGACGAACTCGACACCCGTCGTGGACTGGTAGGTACCAAGCCACTCCTGACCTTCGGTGATTCCGGTATTGAGGTACAACTCGTTAAACCAGTTCTTTCGAATTTGCCAGGCTTTGGAGAGTTGTTGCATCGCAGCTCGGGCCTCTTGGGCACATGCCAACGCATTCGCCAAATAGTCACTGTCAGGTTGGGGGAAGAAGTAGTACACCAGGCCATCGCCCACATGCTTACCGCAGGTCGCGTGATGGCGGCGAAAGATTGGGGCCATGGTGGACCAGATCTCGTTGATCAGTTCAAAATATTCCTGCGGCGGCAGTTCCGAGCAGATCGTTACAGAGCTTTGAAGATCCGCCACCATGACGGCCAAGTCTGTCAAGACGGGTAGGCGTCTGCGCAGCAGGCTGCGAATCAAATCGTCTCGTCTGGACAAGAGATCAATCACTGCGTCGCCCGTTTCGCTTTCGGGTTGAAGGACGATCAGCATGCCCTCGCGAAAGTACGAGGCGTGCGCTGTATGCGGTGACTGCCGCAGTGTCTCGTCGGGAAGGGTAATTGGGACGGCCAGCATGGCCGTGGCCGGTTCCTCGATCACGTCCGCATAGATCGCTTGCATCTTTGCAAAAGTTGCCGGGTCAAGCCCCTTGCAGGCGACGCTGAAACTATCCGCTGTCAGACGTCCCTTGGCCAACGCAATGTGGAACCGCAACAGACTGGTCAAGTCGGCTCGCTCCACAGAAATCAGACGCATCAGACTGCGACTTTCACTGTTGGCAGGCAACTCGGCTCCACCCAGCAGCCGGGTGCGGGCCTCTGGATTAATCCAGACCAATTCGAAATTGTGGTTGATCATGTAGGCTGGACAGTCCAAATCCTCCAGTGTCACCTTAGGACTGTCTATCTCACGTCTGCGCCCCAATGCAGCTGCAGGGGCGGTATCGCCGCGAAGTCGATTTGCAATTTCAGACATGGAGTGCCCTTCCTGTTTCAGTCGGCTTATGGACTCAATCTTTTGGACAGTATCGTCCGGGAAATACCCCAGTTGGCGCGGACCTTTACCATCAACCCCGGGGTTGCTTACCGTCGGTTTGGACAGTATCCCCAGCTTGATGTAATTGTTCAGCGTGGCACGGGAGATTTTTGTTTTCTCAATCAGGTATTTGCTTGATAACATCATTCGCCCAAACAATTTAGACTGTCTATTTTCTATGATTGGACAGTTTACTTGTGTTGTCAAGTTTGTCCCCCTGGTAGCTCCAAAATCTGTTGCAAAACAGCGAATTAGCACCGTTGCTACATGGGAGTTCTCCTCTCCAAAAGCACGCAAACAAGGTCAAGACCGAGCGCCTGCCCGAGCTGGAGTTATCATGGCTCAGTCTGCGTTAGACTGTTGTGGCCCGTTGTTGCGGGTCGACTGACATATTGGGGGAGTGCAATGCCTGCTGGCACGGGAGGATTGGGCACAAAGGAACCGATCTTTGAACCAATCATGCTGGATACGCTGCCATGGGGCATCGTCGTTCACGACGCAGGCGGCACTATTACAGAGGCCAATTCGGCAGCGCTGACTATTCTTGGATTGTCCCGGGATCAAGTGGGCCGGGGCACGTCCGCCGACCAGCAGTGGCAGGCGGTTCACGAAGACGGCAGTCCCTTCCTGATCGCCGACCATCCCGCCATGGTCGCGCTCAAAACCGGCGTGCCAGTGATAGAACAAGTGATGGGCGTGTTCAACCCCGCGACTCAGCATCAGACCTGGATCACTGTCACGGCAACTCCTATATGGAATCCTGCAAAGGACAGTGTCCAAGCGGTGTATTCAATCTTTCAGGACATCACCAGACGTCGCCAACTCGTCGCCGAGAGCACGCACAATGAGCGCATTCAGGCGGCTCGGCTTCGTCTGATGACTTACGCAGGCAACCACACCCTGAAAGAACTATTGGTTGCCACGCTCGATGAGGCGGGGGAGCTTACCGGCAGCCCGATCGGCTTTTATCACTTTCTTGAACCGGACCAAAAGAGTCTCAGCCTGCAAGCCTGGTCGACACTCACTACAAAGGAATTCTGCACCGCAGCCGGTGAAGGTAGCCACTACAACATCGACGAGGCAGGGGTCTGGGTGGAGTGCATTCGCTTGGGCAAAGCTGTGATTCACAACGACTATGCCAGTTTACCCAACAAGCGCGGTCTTCCTCCGGGGCATGCGGCTGTAGTGCGCGAAATGGTGGTACCGGTGTTTCGAAATGGACTGATCGTTGCGATTCTTGGAGTGGGGAACAAGTTCGCTGACTATGTGGATCAGGATGTCGAAAGCGTCAGCCGACTCGCCGATCTGGCTTGGGACTTCACCGAAAGTAAACGTACCGAAATGGCGCTTCGTAGCAGTGAAGAACGCTTTCGTCTGGCCATGGAAGCCACCAGCGATGGTGTCTGGGACTGGAATACCAATGACGATTCCGGATACTTCAGTCCTGCGTACTACAGTATGCTGGGGTACGAGCCCGGCGAGATTCCGACGACGGCACATGGCTGGACCCGACTCGTTCACCCCGAGGATATCGCGCGACTACTGGCCTGCAATCAGGAGTGCATTGAAAACAAGCGACAGAACTTTGAAGTCGAGTACCGCATGCAGACCAAGAGCGGCGAATGGAAATGGATACTAGGTCGAGGCAAGGTAGTGGCACGCAATGCACGGGGTCAAGCATCACGCATGGTGGGTACACACGTTGACATCACATCACGAAAAGAGACCGAGATTCAGATCAATTTTCTTGCGTACCACGACCAACTTACCGGACTGCCCAATCGCACCCTGTTCTTTGACAGGTTTTCGCAGGCCATCTCGAGTTCAAAACGCAATGAGAAGCGAGTTGCACTGCTGTTTCTCGACCTTGATGGGTTCAAACCGATCAATGACCAATACGGTCACGATGCCGGCGACATTGTCCTGAAGGTTATTGCAGATCGTCTGCTCGCATCGGTTCGTGCGATGGACACCGTTGCACGCCTCGGTGGCGATGAATTTGCAATCGTCCTTGGGCAACTAGAAAGTTCGTCCGAGGCTAGTCAAGTGGCGGCGAAACTGCTGCTTGCGGTTGCACGACCTGTTGCCATCGGGCAAGGAGTCGAAGTGAGTGTCAAGGCCAGCATCGGCATCAGCATCTATCCCGACAATGGGAGCGAAATGGATGTGCTGCTCGGACAGGCAGACGCAGCCATGTACGAAAGCAAGGAAACGGGAAGGGACAGGTATACCTTCTGGAGTGATGCCAAAAATCCTCTCGCGAGTGACGATTCGTGGATTAAGGTAGGTGGTGAACATCTCATTGGTTTTACTGCAATTGATGAGCAACACCTCCATCTCGTCAGCCTGGTCAATGAAATGAACCGGGCCATCAAGGCAGGGGTCGCAAGTGCGGAAGTCGAGCGGCTATTTGGAAACCTTATCGATTACACCAAATTCCATTTTGCGACCGAACGCAAGTTGATGGAACAGTATCGTTATCCAGGCAAGAGTCAGCACGATATGGCGCATGGACGATTGTTGGTGGACGTTTCGCATTTCCAGGCGATGCTCAATCGGGGGGGTGACCTGTTTGTATTGCAGTCCATCAAGGACTGGCTTTTCAAACACATACAAACCGAAGACAAACTCCTGGGTGACTTTCTTCGGGCTTTGTAGCCGATATTGAACCAGCGCTGCAACCAAAGTGCTTGATTTCATTGGACAAGTTTGGTGGAGAAGTTGATGTGGACAGCGAACTCGGCAAGGGTTCGCGATTCTGGTTCCGGATCAGGGCCGAGCGTGCATAGCAATCCGACTGCCACCGAGCGCCTCGCCAAGGGTCTTCAATTGCAGAGGGATGGTCACCTTGAGGGTAAGCGCCCGACCAGCACCCTATTGACGTCAATGCGTCGATGGGTTAAGGCGCTCATTGACGTTGGCGACATCGAATGCAGCAGGATCAAATGAGCCACCAGCCCATTGCTTGAGCTCTTCATGCTCAGGGTTTTGCGGG
>CAIPGC010000236.1 GCA_903864505.1 uncultured beta proteobacterium
CTCCTGGGCGCGTCGATGTGGTCGTCGCGACAGATTGGGGCAATCTTGAGGGATCACTTGTTGATAACAGAACACGAATCAATTGGTCAAACAATACCTATTGGACTCGCTGATAGAACGCTGCCCAACATCGGTAATTAATTACTCGGACAATCGTCCCGAAAAGATCGACGAGAAATTCTTGGCGGTTCCGGAGCACCGGAATAGTCAACAGCGAAGTTTCCACTGCCGCCTAACGCTGTTTTTCGTTAAGATTGAAATGACGCTCTCACTGACATCAGTTGTTTAGCGACCTCAGGGCTTGCGCCCAGGTCAGAGCGTCTGGCACCATGTACAAGACCACTGCGTCCGCTCCGAGCAGCAAGACACTCAACAACCCATATCTTGGCCCAAACCGTCGTGCATATGCGAGAGTCCACATCCCGCCCAAAGAGTTACCAGCACCGGCAACAGTCTCCATATCAGTAACCATCGCGACCAGCAAAGTCGGTGCATCCCATACCGCTACCACGGCCACACCAAGGGCGAGAGCCACCACGACGATCAGGAACAACAATAGGAGAGTGCCAGCGCCGCTGCTGTTGCTGCTGGTGGCGACCTTCGTGGAGTCACTTGCTGGAACCGCAACGGGACTTACAACCGCGGCGCTTGCAACCGATAGGGACTCGGCTGTACTTGGTATCACGTCGCCTCTTGCGCGACTCGAAGCCAATTTAACCAGTGGAGCTAAGACTCCTGTTGGTGCGTCCCCTGATGGCCACCCAAATTCCCCCACTTGTGGCCACCTCAAATTCCCCCACCCTGAGCGCGGTGAGATGACGGTTTAAGACCGGCTGTTTCACCGCCTCGGTCAGTAACAGGCAGGACGTTACCTTCACCCCCTCACTACCCGAGGGGAAACCGGATTGAACGTCTTGAAACCACATCTACAAACAACCATCGCAACACTGCTGGAGTCCAACAACAGCCACCGACATATTGAGCGCGTCACCGGAATTGATCGCAAGACCATTCGCTCCTACGCCAAACGCATAGAGGCGCTCGGGGCAAATTCCCCCGGGGTGGCCACCGGCACAACTGAGTCCACGTCTGATCAAATTCCTCCACCCTGGCCACCGGCTGGTGCCAGGGTAACGACCTCCAACTGCGAGCCCCACCGCGCGTTCATCGAAGCTCAACTGCGCTTCAAGCGAAACTACATGGCCATCTACCAAGACTTGGTCGATACGCATGGGTTTACCGGTGCCTACAACAGCGTCAAACGTTTTGCTGGTGGGCTGTGCAAACGCGAACCCGAGCAATTTGACCGTCTGGAATTTGCCCCAGGCGAAGAAGCCCAGGTCGATTACGGCGAGGGCGCACTCACCCGGGTGGCTGGTACTGATCGGTTTCGCAAGCCGCGCCTGTTTGTCATGACCTTGCGCTACTCCCGGCGCAGCTTTCGCCGGGTCGTGTGGAAGTCCAGCCAGGAGGCCTGGGCACGCCTGCACGAAGAGGCCTGGCGCTACTTCGGCGGGGCCTGCCGCTACGTAGTGTTGGACAACCTCAAGGAGGGCGTCATCAAACCCGACCTGTACGAACCCCAGCTCAACGCCGTCTATGCCGCCACCCTGAAGCACTATGGCGTGGTGGGTGACCCGGCGCGCGTACGTGACCCCAACCGCAAAGGCACGGTAGAGCATGCCATCGGCCACACCCAGGCCACGGCCCTGAAGGGGCGGCGCTTTGAATCCATTGAGGAGCAAAACCAGCACCTCGAACACTGGGAAACCAAGTGGGCCGCTCAGCGCATTCACGGCAGCGAGCGCCGCCAGGTCGAGGCCATGTTCCAGGAAGAGAAGCCCCATCTGTTGTCACTGCCACTGCTTGGCATGCAATACTTCACCGAGGGCCAGTGCACCGTCAACGACGACTCGTGCGTTCGCGTGGATCACAGCAGTTATGCCGCCCGTCCGGCAGCCATTGGGAGTCGGGTGCTGGTACGCCTTTTTGCACGTCGCCTGGAAATCCGTGACATCAAGACGCAAACCGTGCTTCGCACGCATGACCGGGCTGAGAAACCCGGCACCGTGGTGCTGCCCATGAACGAGCGCGTCTTCAACCCCTCGCGTGAGACACAGCGAATTCTGGGTCAGGCCAAGGCCATTGGTGTGGACACCCACAAGCTGTGCGAGACCTTGTTTGAGCGTGAAGGGCGTGTCGGTCAGCGCAAGATGTGGGGCATTGTTGGACTGGTACGGCGCTACCCCCGCAGGCTGATCGAAGCCGCCTGCGCACGCGCCATGAAGGAGGGCGTGTACAGCTACGGCCATGTCAAAACCTTGACAGAGCAGCTCATGGAGGAGGCGCTGGTCCTGCTCGACGCGCCCAATCCAAGTCAATTGCCACTGACCCAGAGCCATGCGCTGATCCGCGCTGGTGATGACTACGCTGATCTGTTCACCCTGGGTGCACAACAAAGCACCAGTCTGGCATCGACCCAAGCAGCAACCCAAGCACAAACCCAAGTAGAGGCAACCCTATGGCATTGAACAAACAAGAGATTGGACGGGCCCTGATAGAGCTACGTTTGTCAGGAATGGCCGCCACCCTGGACACCCGTGTCCTGCAAGCCCAAGCCAGCCAACAGCCCTTCATGGAAACGTTCTGTATGCTGCTGCAAGATGAGCAAGACTTGCGCCGCTCTCGACTCACCGAGCGGCGGTTCAAGCATTGCGGACTCGATGAACGACTGAGCCTGACAGACTTTGACTGGCACTTCAACCCGAAGGTGCCTCGTCAGGCGTGCTTTGAGTTGCACACCCTCAAATTCATCGCCGAAGGCATCAATGGGCTGCTCATTGGCAAGCCCGGCACCGGAAAGAGCCATATTGCCAAAGCGCTCGCCTACCAGGCCACCTTGCAGGGCTACGGTGTGCGTTACGTGGAGGCCGACAGTGTGTTTGCGCACTACTGCCTGGCCAGCCCAGCGGAGCAGACCAAACTGCTCAAAGGGATGCTCGAAGCTGACCTGCTGGTGCTCGACGATTTGTTTCTGGCCCGGCGCATCTCAGATGGCGCCGCCGAGTTGCTGCAGACGGTAGTGCACCGGCGCTACAAGCTGCGCCGCTCCATCGTGGTGACCTCCAACCGGATCGTCGAAGACTGGGGCAAATACCTGGGTGACCACACGATGAGTACGACCATTCTGGATCGGCTGATGCATCGCTCGGCCCTGCTAGCGTTCGAGGGTAAGAGTTACCGCCTGAAGGAGGCTGTCAAGCGCCTTACCAGTGCCGCAGCAACGTGATCCCACTCGAGCGCCGTGGACAACGGTCCTGCCCACAGGACTGACCTGTGGACAGCCGGTGCTGCGCACCGGTGCGACAGTTGTCCACCGCTTCCCGGCGGTTCGCCTTCGGCCTGACGCGCTACCGCTTGCCAAACAGCCGTCTAAAAAAACCAAAGAGCAAACGCAGAAACTACCAAGAAAGGAAGCCAGAACCCGCCAAACCAAAAGATCGATAATTTAGCCGTCCTGCCTGGGGGAATTTGACTGGCCA
>CAIPGC010000237.1 GCA_903864505.1 uncultured beta proteobacterium
AACCAAGACCTTTCCATTCTGCACCTGGTGCTCAACGCCAGCTTCGTGGTGCAAGCCGTCATGCTGCTGCTGATGCTGGTGTCCATCTCCAGTTGGGCTGCCATCTTTCGCAAACTGTTTGCGCTGAACCGGGTCAAGTCGCAAAACGAAGTGTTTGAGCGCGAATTCTGGTCGGGCTCCAGCCTCAATGACCTGTTTTCCGCTGCCACCAAGAACGCGTCGCATTGCGGTCCGATGGAGCGCATTTTTGCCAGCGGCATGCGCGAGTTTCAAAAGTTGCGCGAGCGCCGCATTGCAGACGTGGGCACCCTGATGGATGGCGCGCGCCGCGCCATGCGTGCCAGTTTCCAGCGCGAGATGGACGTGGTCGAAACCAACCTCTCGTTCCTGGCATCGGTCGGTTCGGTGTCACCCTATGTCGGTCTGTTTGGCACGGTCTGGGGCATCATGCACGCGTTCTCGGGCCTGGCTGCGCTGACCCAGGTCACGCTGGCCACGGTGGCGCCCGGTATTGCCGAAGCCCTGGTTGCCACGGCCATTGGGCTGTTTGCCGCCATCCCGGCGGTGGTGGCCTACAACCGCTTTGCACGCGACATTGACCGCATTGCGACCCAGCAGGAAACATTCATCGAAGAGTTCTCCAACATCCTGCAACGCAATGTCGGCGTTCAAAGCGCCGCAGCGCGCTGAGTTGGCCTTTACCCGGAGACACCTGCCATGCCCGCCTTAGCACACCGGGGTCGCGGACGACGCACCATTAGCGAAATCAACATGGTGCCCTTCATCGATGTGATGCTGGTACTGCTGATCATCTTCATGGTCACCGCGCCCCTGATCACACCCAGCATGATTGACCTGCCCAGTGTGGGCAAGGCATCGCACCAGCCAGATCAGATCATCCAGATTGTGCTGGGCAAGAACGACGGCCTGGAAATGAAAATCAAGGACCAGACCACCACCATCACGCTAAAGGACTTGCCCGCCGCCGTCAAACGCGCTCAGGGACCCAAAGGGAGCGCGGCAGCGGCCAACTCGGCGGTGGTGATCAGCGCCGACAGGAACGTGAAGTACGAGAGTGTGGTGAAGGTCATGGACAGCCTGCAGCGCGCGGGCATCCAGCGCGTCGGCTTGTCCGTCCAACTGGTCAACTGAGCGCAAGTTCTGCACAAGGTCCCACCCGCGATGACCGCCCAGCTAGCGCGCATGGAATTTGCACCACCGTCCACACCGGGCTTGGTGCGGGCTTTGGTGTTGGCCATTCTTGCCCACGCCCTGTTGCTGGTCGTGCTGGCAACCGGAGTCCAGTGGCGGCACAAACCGGTAGCGCAGACCGTGGAGGCCGAGTTGTGGTCTGCCCTGCCCCAGGAGGCTGCCCCTCGCGCCGCAGAACCAGAACCAGAGCCCGTGGTCGCGCCCCTGCCGCCGAAAGAAGTAGCCCCCCCGCCACCGACACCCGGACCGGACCCTGCCATTGCCATCGCCCAGGAAAAGGACCGGCTGCAAAAAGAAAAGGACCGGGAGAAGCAGTTGCAACTGGAGAAACTGCAGGCGGAGAAGAAACTCAAGGAAAAAGAGGCGCGGGAGAAACTTGCGCGCGACAAGGCGGAGGCCGACAAGAAACGGCAGCAGGAGCAAAAGGTGCAGGACGCGAAGAATGCCGCCGAAGCCAAGACGATGGCCGAGCTGCGTCAACAGAATCTCCAGCGCATGGCGGGCCTGGCGGCCGGGACCGGCAGTGCCAATTCCACCGGAACCGCCGCCCAGGCCTCTGGCCCTTCGGCAGGATACGGTGGACGGATCCGGGCCCGCATCAAACCCAACATCACTTTCACCGACACCACCACGGACAACCCGACAGCCGAAGTCGAAGTTCGAACCTCGCCCGATGGAACCATCATCAGCCGCAAGCTGACCAAGTCGAGCGGTTTGAAATCATGGGACGATGCGGTGCTCAACGCAATCGACAAGACCGAGGTACTACCCAAGGATGTGGACGGCCGGGTACCCACCTCACTGATCATCAGCTTCCGGCCCAGGGACTAATTCAGTCTTCCAAATTGCTCTGTTTTCAGGAGCGCCTTGCGCATAAGGGGCGGGGGCTGCGGGCGAGAAAGGTTTAAACTTTGGGCGAATGCACCGGGTCAAAGTCTACTGCTTTTGGACCAGCGCCACCCGGACTGCAGGTCTTGCGATCGCAGCCACTGCAATTGCAACCGCTGGAAGCGCCACCACGCTTGGGCAACACGGACTTGAACACGAAGGCAAAGCCCGCCAGCACAATCATCCCGGTAACAAGCCATTGCAACAGCATAGCTACGCTCCAATCCAGAGGGTGACGCGGTAGGTGGCCCACGCCGCGCCATAGGCAAGCACAAAAAGGTACAGCGCCATCAGCAGCGGGTAGCGCCAGGAATTGGTTTCACGACGCACTACCGCCAACGTGGACAGGCACTGCGGCGCAAATACGAACCATGCCAGCAGCGCGTACGCGGTTGCCAGCGACCAGCCTTGGGCGATGACGGGTGAGAGCGCATCGGCCACGCCATTGTCGGCGGCGGAGAGCGAATACACCGTTCCCAACGCACCGACGGCTACTTCACGGGCCGCCATGCCCGGCACCAGCGCGATGGAAATCTGCCAGTTGAACCCGATGGGAGAGAACACCCACTCCAGCGCATGCCCCATGATGCCGGCAACGCTGTACTGGATGGCCGGACCCTGCGAAGCGTCCCACCCCGCGGGCGGACCGGGATAAGTGGACAGGAACCACAGAATGACCATCAGCGAAAAGATGATGCCCCCCACCCGCTGCATGAAGATGCGGGCGCGCTCCCACAGACCCAGCCCCAGGTTGCGCAGGTTGGGCATGCGAAAGGGCGGCAGTTCCAGCATCAGCGGTTGGTAGCCGGTCTTCATCCAGACCCGTTTGAAAACCCAGGCCACCGCCATAGCACCCGCCACCCCTGCAACATACAGACCAAACAAGGTCAGACCGCGCAGGTCAAACCAGCCCACCTTGCGCGCCGGCACAAAGGCACCAATGAGCAAGGCGTACACCGGCAGGCGCGCCGAACAGGTCATCAAGGGTGCCACCATGATGGTTGCCAGGCGGTCTTTCCAGTTGGCGATGGTGCGTGTGGCCATGATGCCGGGAATGGCGCAGGCAAAGCTCGACAGCAGCGGAATGAAGGCGCGGCCCGACAGTCCCACCTTGCCCATCAGGGTGTCCAGTAGAAAAGCCGCACGGGGCAAATAGCCGGAATCTTCGAGTAGCAGGATGAAGAAAAACAGAATCAATATTTGCGGCAAAAATACCAGCACGCCGCCCACACCTGCAATGACACCATCGACCAGCAGGCTGCGCAGAGGGCCGTCGGCCATGTGGTTCGCGGTCCATGCACCCAGCGCAGCCATCGCGCTCTTGATGGCATCCATCGGCACGCTGGCCCACGAAAAAACTGCCTGAAATATCAGGAACAAGACCGCAGCGAGAATGATGGGCCCCCATGTAGGGTGCATCACCACGCCGTCGAGCTGGTGCTGAAAGCGCCCTTGCGAAGAGGCAACATCGGATGCCACCAGGGACAGAATCCGGCGCACCTCTCGTTGCAACTCGGTCGATGTCTTGGGCACCAGCACCGTCGGCGCGGATTCAAGCCTCTGAAGGGCACTTTCAACCTGCCGCTCGAGTTGCTCGAGCAGTTTGGCGTGGCCATCGTGCTGCACCGCCACCGTCTCCACCACAGGACAGCCCAACTCGGTTGCCAGCCGCGCCACATCGATATGCAAGCCCTGGGCACGCGCCACATCGGCCATATTCAAGGCCACCACCATCGGCTTGCCCAGGCGTTTAAGCTCCAGCACCAGACGCAGATTCATGCGCAGGTTGGTCGCATCGACCACCGACACCATCACATCCGGTGCCGCCTCGTCCGCACGCAGGCCCTCCACCACTTCCACCATCACCTGCTCATCGGGTGTGGCGGGGGTGAGGCTGTAGGAACCCGGCAGGTCCACCACCGACACCATGCGCCCGCTGCGCAACTGTGCCATGCCGACCTTGCGCTCGACCGTGACACCGGCGTAGTTGGCCACCTTTTGACGGGCCCCGGTGAGCAAATTGAACAGGGCGGTCTTCCCGCAATTAGGATTGCCCACCAGCGCAATGCGCAGGCTTGCGGTGTCTGAGGACGAGTGCGACATCGCCTTTACAACCTCAGCTCAAGACGATCTCGACGCATTGCGCCTCGACCAGTCGCAAGGCGAACAGTGTCTCGCCCACCTGCACCGCAAGCGGCTCGCGTCCGCCAGGCCCACGACACAACATGTGGACAGGCTCGCCGGGAATGAACCCCAACTCCCCCAGCCGACGCAAAGTTGCCGCTCCCACCTCTGCCGAAGAGGTGCGCAAGCGTTCAACCAGCGCACGCTCGCCATTGGGAAGTTGGGACAGAAGCATGGATGGGGGCATTGGCAAGTGATTCTTGGGCGACAGCGTATTGGTTCTAAATGAGAGTATATCTCATTTAGAACGTCTTCTGGAGCCCTCATTCCTGTCGCAAACGACGTCCGCGCTACACAAAGAAAGGCTCACCACCGGTTAGAAATTGCTACAAACTCGATAGCTGCCAGCGCCTACCAAACGGGGGCTGCAGCCTCATTCGTAAACAATAACTGCCCTACCCTGATCTGCCTGTCCGCGCCACCCGGCCAGCGCCGCATCGGTGGGATAGAAGCGCACATCGTCCCCCAGGTGCAACTCCGCCACCGCGCCGCCAGATTCCTCCGGGGCGCAGCGCTGAACCTGCAGGCGGATGGACAGTCCGCGCAACAGTTCACCCTGCTCGGACAATTCACGTCGTGCCGGGAACTCACGCAGCATGCGTGCCACATCGGGTTCCTTGCCATTCACTGCCACACGCAAGAATTTACCGAACCGACAGCGCGCCTGTTCCAGGTCCCAGATTTGTGTGATGGTGAATTGCATGCCGCCCGAGAAGCGGTCGGGTTGAACCTTGCCCATGGCGATGATGAGTTCATCGTCCTTGAGCAACTGCTTGTGGGCGTTGATCAATGACTCGTCGGCACGCGCTTCAATCACGGCGGATTTGTCGTCCAGTTTGAATAAGGCCAGTTTGCCGCGCTGCCCGTTGATTATTCTGAAGTCGTTGACGATGCCCGCCACCAGTTGCGGTTCGCGGGTGTCCACCAGCTCTTCAATCGGTCGCTTGGCAAAACGCCGCACTTCCAGCGCGACCTCGTCAAACAAGTGGCCTGAGAGGTAAAAACCCACCGCGGTCTTTTCCTGGGTCAGGCGCTCCTTGACACCCCATGGCAAGGCTTGCACGAGGTCGGGCTCCTGGGTGCTGGAGCCGTGGTCGTCATCCCCCCCCATGTCAAACAGACCCACCTGGTTGGCGTTGGCGGCAGCAGCTGCGGCAAAGTCAAAGGCGCGGTCAATGGACTCCGCCAGCGATGCCCGGTTAAGTTCCAGCGTGTCAAATGCGCCGGCCTTGACGAGGGCTTCCACGCAGCGCTTGTTCAGACGGCTGCGGTCGACGCGCCGTGCAAAGTCAAACAGGCTGGTAAAAGCACCGCCTTCGCTGGTGGGGCCCTTTCCTTCCCGTGCGTCAACAATGGCATCAATCGCCTGCTGCCCAGTACCTTTGAGGGCGCCCAGGCCGTAGCGGATCTGTGTGTTGGAAATGGGCTCAAACCGGTGCTTTCCGCGGTTGATATTGGGTGGCTCAAAGTTCAGCCCCATCCTTTCTGCATCCTCGAACAGCACCTTGAGTTTGTCGGTGTCGTCCATTTCCACCGTCATATTGGCGCAAAAGAACTCGGCCGTGTAATGCACCTTGAGCCAGGCCGTGTGGTACGCCAGCAGGGAATACGCTGCAGCGTGGGACTTGTTAAAGCCATAACCTGCAAATTTTTCCATCAGGTCGAACACTTCGTCGGCCTTGGCTTCGCTGATGTTGTTCTTGGCGGCCCCCGCGCGGAAAATGCTGCGGTGCTCGGCCATTTCTTCGGCCTTCTTCTTTCCCATGGCACGGCGTAGCATGTCCGCACCACCCAATGAGTAGCCGCCCAGAATCTGCGCGGTCTGCATCACCTGCTCCTGGTAGACCATGATGCCGTAGGTTTCGCTCAGCATCTCCGCCACCAGGGGGTGCGGGTATTCAATTTCTTCGCGGCCGTGCTTGCGTGCCACAAAACTCGGAATCAGGTCCATCGGACCCGGGCGGTACAGGGCATTGAGCGCAATCAGGTCTTCCAGCCGCGTAGGCTTCGCGTCACGCAGCATGCCCTGCATGCCACGGCTTTCAAACTGGAACACGGCCTCGGTCTTGCCGTCCGAAAACAGCTTGTAGACCGGGGCATCGTCCAGCGGCAGGTTCTCAAACGCAAATTTTTCCTGCCCGGGGTGGCGTGCCATGATCAGTTGGCGCGCAATTTCCAAAATGGTGAGCGTTGCCAGGCCAAGAAAGTCGAACTTCACCAGTCCGATGGCCTCCACGTCGTCCTTGTCAAACTGGCTCACGGCCGAATCACTGCCGGGTTGCTGGTACAGCGGGCAAAAATCGGTGAGCTTGCCGGGTGCAATCAAGACCCCTCCGGCGTGCATGCCCACATTGCGCGTCATGCCTTCGAGCTTGCGCGCGAGTTCCAGCAATGTCTTTACATCCTCTTCGAGTGCCTCGCGCTCGGCCAACTGCGGCTCGTCGACACAAGCGTAGACCAACTTGTCGTCCTTTTTCCGGTCCGGCGGCGGCAACTGCAGCGTGACTGCCACGCCGGGCTTGTTGGGAATGAGCTTGCTGATGCCATCGCAAAAGGTATAGCTCATGTCCAGCACCCGACCCACATCGCGCACAGCGGCCTTCGCCGCCATGGTGCCAAAGGTCACGATCTGGCTCACCGCCTCCTTGCCGTACTTGCTCTTGACGTAGTCAATGACACGGTCCCGATTGCTCTGGCAAAAGTCAATATCGAAGTCGGGCATGGACACCCGCTCGGGGTTCAGGAAGCGCTCGAACAGCAAGTTGTACTGCAGCGGGTCCAGGTCAGTAATTTTGAGCGCGTAGGCCACCAGCGAACCTGCACCCGAGCCACGCCCTGGCCCCACCGGGCAACCGTTATTTTTGGCCCAGTTGATGAAATCACCGACGATCAAAAAATAGCCCGGAAATCCCATTTTCAAAATGGTTCCAATTTCAAATTCCAGACGTGCCACGTAGCGCGGCATTTGTGCCTCACGCTGCAAAGTCTCTGGGTAAAGATGCGCCATGCGCTCTTTGAGCCCTTCGTGCGAGGCGTGACGAAAGTATTCCTCGGGCGACATGCGCTGCCCGTTGACCTCGGGCGTGGGAAAGTCGGGCAATTGGGGCTGCCCCAGCACCAGTGTCAAACTGCACCGCTTTGCAATTTCCAGCGTGTTCGCAATCGCCGACGGAATGTCACTGAACAGTTCTTCCATCTGTGCTGCAGATTTGAAATACTGTTCGCGCGTGAAACGGCGCACCCGCTTCGGATTGCCCAGGATCTCCCCGTCAGCAATGCACACCCGCGCCTCATGCGCTTCAAAGTCGTCAGGCTCGGAAAATTGAATCGGATGCGTTGCCACGACCGGCAAACCGATGCGGGCCGCCAGTTGCACTGCCGCGGTGACATGGGGCTCGTCATCGGGTCGACCGGCGCGATGCAGTTCGATATAAAACCGGTGTGGAAACAGGCTAC
>CAIPGC010000238.1 GCA_903864505.1 uncultured beta proteobacterium
GTCTTGTCGGATGCTGTGACGATGAGTTGGTGTTGCGGGTCGAACAGCAAGAAGTCGCCGCGCTTGCCGTAGTGAGTTTGCGCAATCTGATCGAGAAAACTGGGTTTACCCAGATTGATCGTGCCCACAATGACGCCGTTCACCTGACCCTTGGCGTCCACTATGGGCGCGACAATGCTGAAAATTGGGGCACCCAGTTTCTTTCCCATGGCAGGACGACCAATGACCGTCCTGCCCTCTTTCAATGGAATAGAAACGGATTCCCGGTCGATGTAGTTGGTACCAATCCGCCCCGCTGACAGGGGCACATCGGCTATCGCTGTGCCATCGGCTCGAGTTACAAATACACCCCCATTGAACAGGAGTTGCAACAGCGGACGCTGTTCGAGCAGAGTTTGCAAGGCTGACGAGTCAGCCAAGATCTTAGGTGTGATCTCCCTGGCGATTGTTTCCAGTGCTATCTCCTGGTCCCGCAGGTGATTATCGATTTCGTTAGCAATCCCGCTTACCGCTGAATATTGCTGTTCGCCCAACATGCGCTCCATATCGGCGCGCAGAATTAGACTGACATAGAACGTGATGGAACAAGTTACAAAGACAACGAGCAGCAGGGCCAGCAAGGTCACCTGCGTTTGCAATGAGCGCCACCGAAAGCTTGCCAGATTCATAACCGGTCCGTGCCTCCCTAGTACGGTTGAATTATTGACGGACGTGGAAGCGGTAGGCTGTCAGGTCCTAACGTCAGACGAACAACGTCAATTCTTTGAATATGAATTTAAGATTTTTTCATGATCTACAAAATGGGGTAAAACCCCGAAAATGTCAGGTGAAACACCTGAGCACAGCGTCAATCCGGCATCTTGGAGGCAGTGGCCATATCGAGCGGTGGTGCATTGGTTGCCTGAGCCGTTTCTGCACTATTCTTCCCTGCTTCTGTCGTTTGGGTGAATTTTATGCGGTGCTCCCGAGGGACTCCCGGCGGGTTCGGTATTGGGGGTTCGGGGCGAGTGAGACAATTGCCTATCCTTTCTGAAAGAACCTTTCCATGAAACACATTCTGGCGGTGTTGACCGTTGCATTGGGCCTCCTCTTGAGCAGTTGTGGCGGTGATGGTGGTGGAGGAGACAGTTCAGGTCCGACAGCACTACAAAGTATTGACACAATCGTTGGCACCGGAACCACAGCTACGGCGGGTAATACTCTCGCTGTCAACTACACCGGTTGGCTCTACAGCGCCTCATCTGCCAATTTCCATGGCGCGCAGTTTGACTCTTCAATCGGCAAAGCACCGTTCACATTTAAGTTGGGTGCAGGCCAGGTGATAGCCGGGTGGGACCAGGGAGTAGCCGGGATGAAGGTCGGTGGGACACGCACCCTCATTATTCCGAGCGCTCTGGCCTATGGCAGTGTTGGGGCGGGCGGCGTTATTCCTCCCAACGCAGCGTTGGTGTTTGACGTGATGCTACTGGCAGTGCAATAAAGCACGCAGGCCCTTGGGTTGCATGGCGTTTGGGTAGGATTTCACCGAACACACACAAAACTAGCCAACGTCAATTGATGTCTCACCGTCAAAGCACTTGGTGCCCGCTGGGATCCTGCCAAGAAGGTTTGGTACATCACCGATGTGGCCGATCTGAAACCGTTCCTGCGCTGGATTCCGGACTTGGGCGCAACTACTGATTCGTCTTCAACTGCATCCGCTCAGAAGTAGAACTGACCGAATCGTTAGACCGCAATTCACAAGCCTGGGACTGGGATGACGCTCATCGTTGCGCTAAGTATCTTTCGGTCTTCTTCGTCTACCAATGAAGCAACCAGGCGTTCGGCCTCATGATAGTGGCGTGCATGTGCCTCGTGTTCCCCTGCTGCTGCGGCAACGTTCGCAGAGACGGCATGAGCGAAAGCTTGCTCCCAGGGAGCGCAAGTTTGGTCTAGGAAGAAGGGCTGAGATTGCCTCAAATAGTGCTTTGCAGGATTTGGCAAACCAAGCAATGCGTACACATGAGCGACAAGTTGTGCCGCATGTGCGCGATTGTTAGCAACTCCGACAATCTTCCAAAAGTACATCGCTGCGTGAGCAGCTTGAAGCATTTCTTCGTCTTCCTCGGGTGTGCGGTTGTGTAACTCGGCCAGTGCCCATGCCCGATTGTTGGCTTGGGACGCAAGGCGCTTCTGCCAAAGCGCCACTTCTTCAGGTGCAGAACAACAACTGGTCATAGAGAGTTTCCAGAGAAATTTGCGCGCCCTAACAAATGTTGATGTTTGGTGGTAGCCATAAATGTATCAAACTGGACTTGCCTGGTGAATGTCTGATTTCGCCACTCAAGCGCACTACAACGAATACCAGACTCGACCTCTGACTGGGAATTTCGGTGGAAGTTACCGGACCGCCGACGCATCGAAGTTTGGGTTTTCAATTATGCCTAAGCGATTGCCAAAGGGGTCTTGAACTGCCGCAACCTTGATGCCCCCGCCGACTTCGGAAACAGCCTCAAGCACGGTCGCGCCCAATTTCAGTAGACGGGCATAAGCAAACTCGATGTCTGCTACACCCCACAGTGGCTGTGGGCCATTTGTTCCAGCTTGTCCATCAGGCAGCAGACCAAGCTCAAAGCCACCTACAGAAAATCCTACATAGAACGGTTCGTTGAAGTAAGGCTCCTGACCGAGCAACTCCGAGTACCACCGCCTTGCCCCGTCAAGGTCTGAGGTCGGATAGATCGCTGTGCGTAGGCCGAGAATCATGCATTGTCTCCAATTTGTTTGCATAGTCCAAGACTGGAATTTAATGCCCATATCGTATCAAACGAGACCTGCACTCGAATGTCAGAAAACGCTGCACTGTCGGTACACGCGCCACTCCATATCCGACATCCAATGTTGCAGGCCCGCTTCGCAGCAAAGTGCAGGCTCCTGCAGGCTCAAAGCAGATGCAGTACTTGAGTTCTGTGGTGACCAAGTCCATTTCACCCGTTAGGGATTAGACATAGCAGCGCCAGAATCGTAGACTTGCATCATGAAGGAAATCAGACTTTGTTGGATAGCGACCCGAAAGACTGTCGGTGACAACGAGCCAATCGAATACGGTGCTTGGCTCCTTGATACTAAAGGGACTAGGCAAAGATTAGCGAAACTTGTAGAAGCTGGCGTCGAGGCATGGGGACCCGATACGCACTGGATTCAGGAACGCGAACTCGAAACGCCGAAGGCAACACCGCGGCTCTGGCAGTCTAAAACCGCTGACTAGCGTCCATAGATTCGCAATGAGTTAGCGAAATCACCCAGAAGGGGGATGTAATTGCGCTGGTCTCGCTGGCTCGCACAGCAGTGGCAAGGCGTAAGTCGCAGTAGGAATAGATACCGAGGCATCCAGACACTATGTGGGACTCTGAAATTCAACGACTCGGGTATGAGGCTTGCATCAAGCAGGATGCGCCGAATACTGGCATGGTCTCCGTATTTCTATTGGTCAGTTACTCTGCGCTGGTTGTTTTGAGCTTGATGGTCTGGTACGGTGTGGGGGATTTGTCGCCGTGGATTTTGGTATTGCCGAACCTGGCAATTATTGTTCTGCACAAGTGGGCACGCAATGCGCGAGCAGCTGTCAATCGAAAGCGGTTTCTCTACCAGCACAAGGCTGGTGTCTCATCCTGGTTTGAGGATGGTAAGTTGCAGACGTACCCGCCAGGCAGTGCTGTAACGCGACCGAATGAAGATGGGGAGATGACGAGTTATCTCGCCAGTGGAGAGGTCAGCGAAGTGGCCTAAGTTCTCGCGCGCGATTAGCCGCTTTTTCGTGACCGTCTGCTCCCTGCAGACCTGACATTCAGCGTACTCCTTTGAAATATTGACCATCCAATTACAGGTGCAGGGTCTTATGCGCGAGGGGCTGACGGCTGTCATCAATTTTGCTTTCTCATCCAAAATGTGCTTGCATCGCATCCAAGCCAACGTACGGCCAGAAAACCTTCACGGCCTGCGGCTTTTGGAGCAGTTGGGATTTGAGCACGAGGGGTTTGCTCGAGCCTACCTATTTATCGACGGCGCCTGGCGCGACCATGCAATGCTTGCGTTGCGTAACGCGGAGTTCAACGGCATACCGTTTTGACGGTCCCATTTGAATATCAGCTTCCGCTGCACTGCCGAAGTAGATTTCGCTCAATCGAAGTCACTGACGAAAGTGAGGACCGGTCATTCCCGGCCACGATCCCGGAATCTGAAGTTGTCGCTCAAATTTGAGGCGCATTTTGTTTGATTGCCTGACTCCAACGCAGCGGGAGCGCTCTTTTTTTTTACAACGTCCTTACGTTGAGCGGACCGCGGAGTTCATGCGTGACATACTTCGACAGACGCGATTGAGTTCCCTATGCGCAGTGCTTTGAAAAGTTGTTGATGGAGATTCGTATATCAATGTGGTTTAGATGGCTGCTGATGCTCAATGCCGTTGTTGGGGCAGGATGTAGCAAGGTGGTGGATGCGCCCATTCACGGCACTATCGATGTTTCGCCGGCCACGGTGAAGTCGAGCGCCTCTGCTCAGTTGACGGTGCTTTCGCCACAACTCACGATTCCTGGACTGAACCGCCAGCGCACGGTGCGAATTTACGTACCGCCGGGCTACGCCACCTCCACCAAGCGTTACCCCGTGCTCTATATGCATGATGGTCAAAACCTGTTTGACAACGCCACTGCCTACGCTGGTGAGTGGGGTGTTGATGAAGCACTGGACGAGCTCGCTCAATCGCAAGGTCTGGAGCTGATCGTGGTGGGTATCGACAATGGTGGTGTCCAGCGCATGACTGAACTCAATGCTTGGGACAACTCCCGCTTTGGTAAGGGCGAGGGTAAGCTCTACATGGACTTCATCGTGGACGTGGTCAAACCCCTGGTGGATGCCAGCTACCGTACATTGCCTGAACGGGAGCACACCGGTGTCATGGGGAGTTCCATGGGTGGTTTGATTTCGCACTACGCCATCCTGCAGTATCCCAAGGTCTTCAGCAAAGCCGGTATTTTCTCGCCCGCCTATTGGCCGGGGCCCGAAGTATTTTCCATGACCGCCACCCAAGCGCCAGCCGCCGATGCGCGATTGGCGGTTTACATGGGAGGCGCAGAGGGGGATCAGGCGGTGGACGACTATCAACGGATGGTCACGCAACTCAAGAGTCAGTCGCATCCTGGCTCCAACTTGTGGTTCAAGCTGACACCCGGCGCACTGCACAATGAAGGTGCCTGGCGTAGCGAGTTTGCGCAAGCGGTCAGTTGGATGTTCATGCCCGGCAAGTAGCTCCTGAGAAAAGTCACTACCTGCGCAGCCAATAATTCGAGTTGCCTCACCCTGCCCAGCGACCCAATGGTGGAACCAATCTCGCACGGCATTTCCTGGTCGAGGTCCGGGCACCTTTGTTTGAAATCGCGGCCCTACAACCGACAGTTGACCTGCCGGAACCTATGCCAGGTATCGGGCAGTCATTTCGAAAAAGTCATCGTCGGGTGAGGGCACGCACTTCGCGCTCACGAATGACAGCATCCAAGCAGGCTGATTTCTGCGGCAGTTTTGGAGTGAGACACCTACATGAAGTGCCACCCGGTCATCCCTCATCTTTCCCCCGCTCGGTCACCGTGACCTAGCCTCATCGGAGCCCTAGCCAATCCCGGCCCTGGATTCCTCCCAAGCACCCACTGATTGTTCCCTTAGCAGCAATGCCATGGGAATAGTCGTGGGTGTTTTCTTTTTCAACCTACCTGAAAGAAACGTATGCCTTTAGTACTAGGAATCATTGCCGGAAGCCTTGCCCTGATCAAACTTGGCACGTTAGCAGCCTGGGCAGCGATGTTGGCAGTTGCCTTGAAGTTAGCGATCGCTGTAATCTTTATGCTCGCTGGAATGCTCGGATGGAGTCGTATCAAGAAGCCATAGAGGAACTATCGGGTAACGCCTTTGGAAGCACTTCGGAGTTCCAAATTGCCCCGCACAGTGGGTTACACAGTTTGACATCCCCTAAGAACACCGCAGCTTGACAGTTCTTATGGGTATGGCATTCCATCACGCTTTCTACGATCTCGGAAATGTCGCATCCAGCGGCAAATTCCTCTTGGACCTGGATCTTTTGAACTTCCATGGTTTCCTCCCTGTTAGCACAAACTATGTGCCAGTAGCAACCATTTCGCCATCCCCCATTCGGGTGAATTTGCCGGTAATTTTCCACAGTTCGCGCTACTTCACCGCCCTCACTCACCGTGGCCCCCTGGAGAAATCCTCGGGGCCATCTTCATTCCCCAATCCCGAAAGGACTCACATGCAAGTCATCCGTGACACTGCATCCATCTCCCAAGTTACCGACTCCATCTAAAAACGCTCAGCCAAAGCTCCATGAATGTTGCCAATCAGGATGTCAATATCCGCACTTGGATTGGCCGCCACATGGCGGAACCACTTACCACCCGCAATCGAGGTTGTGGACGTGGAACCAACAGGCAACTGCTGCAATACATGGTCAAACAAGGTCTCGTCCCTGGGCCGCCAGAGAACAATGCCTGTTTGTGGCTCTGCATACAGCACAAGGCGGTCGTCTGCCGCCACAAAATCTCGCAGACGGTGTGCAAGGTCCATGCAGTGTTCGACGCGCTGTGCAACTCCTTGGCGCCCCCAAGCGAGCAGCATTGCCAAAAGGGCTGTGGCAGTTGCACCATGAGAGCCAAGAACGCCAACATTGGGAATTGCAAGATACGCACCGCCGAAGCTAACCGCTGCATGGGCTTTCTCGGTGTCTTTGAACAAGACGAGCGCAGACTCTTTGGGTTGAAAAAGCCACTTGTGCGCCGACACGGCCACGGAATCTGCCAACTCAATACCATCGAGCAAATTGGCGTACTTACTCATCCGCAAAGGACCAGCCCAAGCAGCATCGACGTGGGTCCAAGCGGCCCTGCCAGTCATTCCAAGCGGGTCTATCGCGCCGGTACTCGTTGCACCGACGGTGAGTACCAAGGCAGACTTGCTCATGTCGGACGGCAATTGCGCCGCGTCCATCGAACCCATGGCATCAATGGGCACAGTCCGAAATTTGAGACCCAGGATATGGGCTGCTTTCGCAATGGAGAGATGCGCGCCCTCTGATGCAATCACCTCCGCAATACCTGCACACTCTCGTGCGGCCCACAAAGCAGTCAAATTAGCCAGTGACGACCCCGGTGTCATGTGCCCCCCGTTCATGCCGAAAAATGGTGCGAGCCATGCCACGACCCGTTGTTCCATTTGGCGAGCGACAGGCGCTGTGGCAGGGTGAAGCAGGTTCTGATTGAGCGACGCGTTCCACAGCGTAACCGCCCAAGTTATCCATGGAGTTGGCGGGTCCATGTGGGCAAATGATGTGACCTCGCCCAGGCGTGCAGCACCACCCAGAATACTCGGTGCCAGCGAGTTCAGTGCATTGGTGGACCCTATCCCTAGCTCCGGTAGTTCTACCGGCAGGTCGAGCACTTCCAGTTTGCTGAAATCACGCCGCATCAACTCAACTGCCTGGTGCAATCCATCCGAGTTAACGGCGAATTCTTTGTCCATGTACTTACCTCATTTGCTATCTGAAACTCAGTTTAGCCGCAATGAAAGTAAGGACTTGTACGGGTTCAACGGCTGCTATCAGCCCTCTGAAGCCTGACAAAAGTCTCCTAAGCGAGCATTCAAAACTGAATATCGGAAGCATGGCACGGCTCGTGAACCGGCAGTGCATGGGTCGCTGCACTTCGCGGTGCATGGAATTGCATCGAGGCGACGGATGCTTCGGGTCCTTGAAGTGCCATTAATACTGAGACCACGCTGGATATCGTCAAGTACTTCGCAGAGATCACTCAAAAATCACCCGAATAGGGGATATTCAAACTGCCGCGAGTTTTCGAAAATTGTCTAATGGTTCGAATCAAATTTTTTGATCACAACGGGCAATGAGGTCGCCTAATATGTAAATGGTAAGGGGAAGTGTCCATGTTCAGGGTAGACCTGGTGCTGCTCTGGACACCAATGCTTAAGGGACAACGAACTCACTATGCGTGACTGGGAACGCTACCTCGGCCTCGTTGTGTTGGGGCCGCTGCTTTGGGGTCAAGGTAAGTACGTGCGCTTTGTCACCCCCAAGTTACCCGAACCGGAAGGTCCACGCGATGGGGTAACCGGCCAGGGTCCGGTGCTTCGTCTATTGATTGCAGGTGACTCGGCTGCTGCGGGGGTTGGGGCCACTACGCTGAATGAGGGACTTTGCGGACAGTTGGTGCAACGATTGAGCCAGCGCTTCACGGTCCATTGGCAATTGAATGCGGTTACCGGACTCGATTCTCCAGGGTTAGAACAGTTGCTCTCTGCCTTAGCGGAACAGAGTTTTGACGTTGTCGTGCTTTCCATTGGAGTCAACGATGTGACAAAACTGATGGCGCCGAACCGCTGGGTGCAATGGCAAGAGCGGTTGGCACAACGTATCCACACCCATCACCATCCGCAACTCATTATTCATAGCGCCATTCCCCCCATGCACGGCTTTACAGCGCTGCCACAACCCCTACGTTGGTTCATGGGACAGTGGGCGCTTGCAATGAATAGACGCCTTGAGGCGGCATTGGACGGTGGCAAGCGGCGAGCTTTGCACTGGCCCTTTCAAGACGCCGCCCCCGATGGGTTGGCTACCGATGGTTTTCATCCGGGTCCAATCGGATATGTGATTTGGGCGGATGGGTTGAGCAAACTCATCCAGTTAAAGCAATCGTCGTGGAAGTCCTGAAATCGAGCTCTCGGACTATCATTTTCAATTCCTCACCGAATGAGCGCAACCATGCAATCCTTCAAGTCACGCATCCTGTACCACGTGGTGAAGTACCAATTGGCCAAGCTTGCTCGATTAAGTCTTCCGTTACCAGAATACAGATTGGCGCGCGAAGCTGTTGCAACACGCATGTTCAAAATCCCGGAAGGTGTGAAGGTGCAGGCGGAAAATGTCGGCGGTCGCAGCGGTGAATGGTTACGACCCACGGCGCCTGACAATCGTGGCATTGTCTTGTACCTGCATGGTGGAGCCTACAACGGGGGCTCGTGCATTACACATCGGGCCATCGCTGCCAAACTCGCAAAAGTATCGAATACCCCTGCCTTTAACCTTGAATACCGACTCGCACCTGAACACCCTTTTCCAGCAGCGCTTGACGATGCGGTTGCCACTTACTCTGCATTGAACACGGCCCAACCCGGCGCACCCATTGCAATTGCTGGTGACTCGGCAGGTGCTGGGCTTGCATTGGCCGTAGCAATCAAGCTGAGAGACGAAGGAATGACCAGGCCAGCCGCACTTGCCCTCATGTCGCCGTGGACCGATTTGGCGTTGACCAACGGCACCCACGCGTCAAGAGCTGCAGTCGACCCCTACTTTCCTTCAAAGGAGCGACTCACGACCGCCGCACTTCACTATGCCGGTGAAAAAGAGTTACATCATCCGCTTGTATCTCCGCACTATGCCGATGTCCATGACTTGCCGCCAACCCTTATCCATGTTGGAACTCTGGAGGCGCTACTGGATGACTCATTGATGCTTGCCCAGCGCATGAACGCACAGGGATCCAGCGCTACTTTGAAGGAATTTCCAGGGATGTGGCACGTTTGGCAGACATTGCATGGACGGATGCGCGAGGCAGACCAGTCACTTGAGGAGTTGGGTGTGTTCATTCGTACCCAATTCGCCCAATAACGATGGCTACTTCCAGGCAGACACTGATGCCGGCCACAAGTGCACTTGGTGACGTGCGTGTACGAGACTATTCAAGGACTAACCTTTGAATCCAGAGGACCTGCAACGGCTCGTCACCCTGGAGATGCCCTATGGCAAATACAAGGGTCGTCGTATTGCTGACCTTCCCGGCAACTACCTGACCTGGTTCGCTCGAGAGGGCTTTCCCAAGGGGGAAATCGGGCGCTTGCTCGCTTTGATGCATGAGATTGACCACAATGGCCTGTCGGACCTCCTAAAGCCTTTACGGCAACCCAAGAGATAGATTCAAACAACTTGCGCACCGCCAGAACGTATGCGGCCCGTCTACTGCTGTGGCGGTGTAGCCGAATCGGAAAAAAACGAAAGCAGGAAACGATAGGAGTTAGAACCACCGATTGCTCAAGCGATCATAAATTGATGGCAATATAGGTCAGACCGTGGTTGGTAAAGCCCGAGAATGTCGGAGCACCATCAAGTGCGCCATAGCTGTGGGGCGCCAACCAGCGAAACCCATTTGGGACAGCGGCTTTGCCGCAAACAAAGTCCGAATGTACTGATGCAATCTATACCTTAAGGTCAAAACGAATTGAAAGCTTGGCATACCGGGGGCGTCCATGTACCGACGTTCGTTACATCACAGCGACCAGCAGCAATGGGGTTCTGACTTTCGAGGCAGCTGCGCCCGCCACTGACCATAACCTGACGGCCACATTTGCTTTCGACAGTCGCTCGACGAACGAAATGGAATTCTTCCTCTGTGGTGCCCCAACCCAACGACCCCAGTAGATCAAGGTTTGAGGCAGAACCAGAGGAGTCAATGATGCGCTTGTAGCGGTGATTGACCAGTGCAACATGGTAGCTCAAGCCGTGGTCATTCTCCTTTTGCCAAGCGATCTGTTGACGGGTTTCTATGATCTAACGTGATGAGGCCAAGACGTTGATATTCAGTGGAAACAGGATCGTTCCAAATGCTTGATGCAGACTTGATATCAAGGCAATCTAAAACAAAACGCGAATGATCTTTTGTTTCAATCTCACATTCTCCGCGAAACTTCCAACCACCTAGCCCGGCATTATTCTCAATATTCATTCGTCGAAAAACCCCCTCA
>CAIPGC010000239.1 GCA_903864505.1 uncultured beta proteobacterium
ACGCACCACACCCTTGAACTTGAAGATGCCTGACTTCGATCGCAACAATTCAACGTCCATGATCAACTGATCGCCCGGTTCCACCGGGCGCTTGAACCGCGCCGAGTCAATCCCCGCAAAATAGTAGACCGTGTTGTCATCTGGCGTCGCGCCCATGGCATCAAAGGAAAGGAGCGCAGCTACCTGCGCCAAGGCCTCCAGCATCAACACCCCCGGCATAACCGGGCGATGCGGAAAATGTCCGCCGAAAAACGGTTCATTGATGGTGACATTTTTCAACGCCTGGATGGACTTTCCCTTCTCCATGGAAAGCACACGGTCCACCATGAGAAAAGGGTATCGGTGGGGCAGTTGCTTGAGAATTTCGTGAATGTTCATCATGTCGTAATCTTCTTTTCAATGGCTTTGATACGGTCACGCAAGGTGTGCAACTGCTTGAGTGTTGCGGCATTGCGTTCCCACGCGGCATTTTCATCGACCGGGAATATGCCGGTGTAGTGGCCCGGCTTGAGAATGGACTTGCTTACGACCGTGGCCGCAGAAATGTTGACATTTGCACCCACAGTCAGATGCCCCAGAATGATGGCACCTCCACCCACCGTGCAGTTAGGACCAATATTTGCACTACCGGCAACCCCGACGCATCCGGCCATGGCTGTATTGCGCCCCACCCGCACGTTGTGCCCAATTTGAATCAGGTTGTCAAGTTTGACGCCGTCTTCAATGACGGTGTCTTGCAGCGCGCCCCGGTCGATGCAGGTGTTGGCTCCGATCTCCACATCGTTACCAATCTGCACCGCACCCAATTGCTCAATTTTTTCCCAGGTCTCGCCGTTAGGAGCAAAACCGAATCCGTCGGCCCCAATGACAACACCGGGATGCAAGATGCAGCGCTCACCAACCACACAATTTTCACCCACTGTCACCCGTGACTTGAGCACAGTGCCAGCGCCAATGCGCGCACCGCGCTCCACGACACACAAGGCGCCAATGGAGGCAGAGGGATCAACCACGGCCGATGGATCGATTGCCGCACTCAGGTGAATAAATGGACCCGGGCTCGGTTGAGTCGCTCGCTTCCAAAACTGAGTCAGTTTGGCAAAATATAGATACGGTTGATCTGTAACTATGCAGGCACCGCGTCGAACGGCCGCTTCCTGCAGTTGCGGGCCCACAATAACGCACGCCGCCCTGGAAGTCAGCAACTGACTCTGGTACTTGGGATGACTCAGAAAAGTCAGTTCGCTGGGTGTTGCGGCCTCCAGCGAGGACAGTCCTGTGATTACCGTTGTGGCATCCCCGAACAACTCACCACCCAGTGCGCTAACAACGGATGCCAGGTCAACGTGCATACCCCGGGACCAGGAGCGGCAAACTTACTTGCCGCCGCCGTTCAGGATTTTTAGCACCTTCTCGGTAATATCCTGCTTGGGATTGACGTAAACCGCCTCCTGAATAACCAGGTCGTACTTCTCGCCTTCGGCAACCAGTTTCACCGCCTTGTTTGCCTTGTCCAATACTTGCTGCAACTCCTCATTTCGACGTGCGTTCAGGTCTTCTTCAAATTCGCGCCGCTTGCGCTGGAACTCACGGCTCTGGTCGGTCAATTCTTTCTGCCGGTTCACGCGTTGAGTCTCGGACAAAGTGGGCGCATCACGCTCCAGCTTTTCCCCCATCGTCTTCGCCGAAGCCTGCAAGTCCGTCAACTCTTTCTGGCGCTTGGAAAACTCCTGCTCCAATTTCGTCTGTGCTGCTTTCGCCGGCGCCGACTCCGTGGTAATGCGCTGGGTATTGATGTACCCAACCTTGGACTCCTGGGCCAAAGCACACGAGGCTGCAACAGCCACCACGAGCCCAACACACCAGCTTGCGTTAAATGTCTTCATTAGAAAGAGGTTCCAATCTGAAATTGCATGGTCTGTATTTTATCGCTATCAAACTTGTTAAGTGGCTTGGCAAACGCCAATCTAAGCGGACCGACGGGTGATATCCAACTGATTCCCACACCAACGGAGGTACGCAGATCTGACATCTGGATCGACTCGTCACTGCCGAAAATACCGCCGGCATCGAAAAATCCATACATCCGCAAGGTGCGGTCATTGCCCCCTCCCGGTAGCGGCGACAGCAGTTCTGCATTCAAATTGAGCTTCTTGGTTCCGCCCGTTGCGATCGCAGCCGTTGTCGCCGTGGTACTGGACAAAATGGCACGCTGCGCAGCAGTTGTCAGACTTCCTTGCTCAAATCCACGCACCGAACCCAGACCACCGGAATAGAAGTTCTTGAAAATCGGATACGACTGCCCAGATGTCCCAACCCCCATAGAAATTTCACTGTTGAATGCAGCAGTAACTTTCTTGGTGACCGGAAAATATTGCTGGTACTGTGCGGTAGCGCGTGCGTAGCGCAGTTCCCCCGCCACACTCCACTCCCCCGACACGCGCATAACCCGACCCGTGCTCGGCACCAGCGCGCTGTCACGCGTATCGCGTGCCCAACCGACGGTCAAGGGTACGGACGTACTCGTCAACCCATACTGGTCCGCGAAATCCTGGTAGACCGTAGGAAGCAACGTCCCAGGCACGATCGTCGTCTTGTCCATACCGGCGCCAAAAAACACGGTGTCAGACTCGGTAAACGGCACTCCAAATCGAATGCTTCCACCGGTAGTCTCAATAGCGTAGCTGTTGATGTCTGCGTACGGCCTGGAATTGCGCTGGTACAGATCAATTGTCCGCGAAACACCATCCTCGGTGAAGTAAGGGTTGCTGGTGTTGAACACCAGCGTCCGGTTAATCTTGCTGGTGTTGACTTCCACTCCCAGAGAATTACCCGAACCAAAGGCATTGTCTTGCTTGAAGCCGAACGAAAGTCCCAACCCATCTGCACTGGAAATACCGGCACCCAGACTAAGACTTCCAGTAGGTTTCTCGGCAACGGTGACAGTCAGGTCGACTTGGTCCGTTGAACCTGAGACCTCCTGCGTATCGAGTGAAACCTCCTTGAAGTAGCCCAGGCGATCGACCCGGTTTCGAGACTGGCGAATCTTTTCGCCGTCATACCAGGCGGCCTCCAGCTGCCGGAACTCGCGCCGTATCACTTCATCGCGGGTTCGGTCATTGCCGGCGACATTGATGCGTCGCACATAGACTCGTCTTGAAGGATCTGCCTGTAATGTCAGTTCAACACGGTTGGTCGCACGGTCAATCTCGCTGCGCGCTTCTGCCCGGGCAAAAGCGAAACCAAAATCTCCGAAGTGGTCGGTAAACGCCTTGGTTGTCTGCGCGACCCGGTCCGCGTTGTAGGGCTCCCCGGCACGAATGGCAATCAGCGCTCGAAATTCATCTTCCTTGCCCAGGAAATTGCCGGCCAGCTTGATTTTCGACACCACAAAGCGCTCACCCTCGCTCACATTGATCGTGATGCCCATGTCCTGCTTGTTGGGTGACATTGCGACCTGTGTCGATTCCACTTTAAACTCAAGATAGCCACGGGTTAAGTAGTACGACCGCAAAGTCTCCAGGTCCGCATTCAACTTCGCACGAGAGTAGCGATTGGACTTCGTATACCAGCTGAGCCATCCGCCTGCGTCCTGATCAAACAAACCCAATAAGGTGGACTCTGAAAAAGCCTTGGCACCGATAATCCGAATGTCGTTTATCTTGGCCGTATCCCCCTCAACCACCGAAAAGCTCAAATTAACACGATTCCGCTCAATCGGAGTCACCGTCGTCACCACCTCTGTGGCGTACATACTCCGATTGATGTACTGGCGCTTCAATTCCTGCTCTGCACGATCCACCAGCGCCTTGTCAAACGGTCGCCCATCCGCAAGACCGATATCACGCAGCGCCTTCTTCAAGACATCCTTGTCATACTCCTTCGCCCCTGAAAAATCAACATCCGCGATGGTAGGGCGCTCCTCCACAATCACTACCAAAACATCCGCCTTCACTTCAATGCGTACGTCTTTAAACAACCCCAAGGCGAACAGCGCACGAATCGAGCCCGCAGCTTTTTCATCGCTATAGGTATCGCCAATTCGAACCGGCATTGATGCAAACACCGTTCCAGCCTCCACCCGCTGCAAGCCCTCGACACGAATATCCCGAATGGCAAAAGGATCCAGTGCCCATGCGGTGGTGCCAGCGACTCCCAACACGGTAGAAACGAGCGCCGTGCGCAAAAAATTTCGATTGAAATGCATGTTTACCAATTAAAGTTCGTCGGCGCCTGTCTGAATACGGGCAGTCAACCCAGCAAACGCGTTACATCATTGAAGACAGCAACACACATCATTACCAGCAAGATGGCGAAGCCTACGCGCTGCATTCTCTCCATCCAACCATCCGATACTGGCTTGCCACTGATCCACTCCCAAACATAATACATCAGGTGTCCCCCATCAAGCACCGGTAGCGGCAACAAGTTGAGAACACCCAGACTTATGCTGATCAGCGCCAGAAAGAGCAGGTATTGGGTCATGCCAACGGCAGCCGACTTGCCGGCGTAATCTGCGATGGTGATTGGACCACTCAAATTTTTGAGTGATGCTTCCCCAATCAAAATTTGCCCCATCATTTGCAGCGTCAGCACCGACACTTCCCATGTATGCCGCGCAGCCCGCTCGATGCCGTCCCACAGGCCGTACCGCACCACCACCATCGCTGGCGGAGCACCGATAAACGCACCGACCCGTCCAATGGGCTTCCCCGCATCCCACTCGATCTTTGGCGTAACCTGCACCGACGCATCAACCCCATTACGTTTCACCTGCCACACCTGGCTTTTTACACTGCCACTGCGCCCCGACGAACGAATCAATTCCCGCAATTGGGCAGCATCTACAATCGCCGCTTCATCTAGCCTGAGAACGATATCTCCTAGCTGCAACCCCGCTTCCCTAGCAGCACCGCCCTCCATCAAGTCGCCCATTTGCGCCTGTGAATACGGGCCGATGATGCCGATCTTTTGTAACAGATGGGCGTCAGCGAAGTTCTCGTTGATACCACTCAGAGGGACCTGCACCAAACGCCCTACAGTGCCCCTGCCATCCACATACTCCACGACCATGTCTTGGTGTTCCAGTGCAGCACGCGTAACCCACCAACGCAAATCCTCAAACGACCGCACCTCCTGCAAATCATCGCCGACATAGGCCGCGCGCACGATCCGCTCGCCCCCCACAAATCCTGCATCCGCGAACACGGAGCCCGGTACTGGTTTGGCCAGCACAGCTTGCGGGTGTTCCATTCCAGTCCAGTTCACCGCGGCATACAAAAACAGCGCAAGTCCCAGATTTGCCAAGGGTCCAGTCGCCACAATTGCAGCACGCCTTCCCACGGACTTGGCATTGAATTCCATGGAAATCTGGTCGGCAGGCACGGCTCCTTCGCGCGCATCGAGCATTTTCACGAAGCCGCCCAAAGGCAAGGCCGACAATACGAACTCGGTGCCAGACTTTGGCGAGGTCCAACCCACCAATTTCGGTCCAAAACCCACTGAAAACCGAAGCACCTTGACACCGCAGGCCCGGGCCATCCAAAAGTGACCCAACTCGTGCACCACAACCAAGGCTCCTATGGCAACGATAAAGGCAAAAATAGTCAGCATGGATCAGCGGTGAAATTCACACACCAATGCGGCCAACAAGCTCTTCAGAAACTTGCCGCGATTGCCCATCCAGCGCCAGCAGATCATCCAAAGACCGGGGTGGAGATGGGCACACACGCCACAGGGTCTCCGTGTTCACATGGTGGATCTGGTCAAAACGAATCCTGCGCGCAAGAAATGCCGCCACAGCGACTTCGTTCGCCGCATTCAGTACCGTCGTCGTACCACCGGGAGCCTTAAGAGATTCCCAAGCAAGGGACAGTCCCGGAAATCGCTGCCGATGACCTCCCTGATCCAGGGATTCAAAAGTCAACCCAGCCAGCGCAGAAAAGTCAAGCGCTGAGGCACCGGAGCACACCCGATCTGGCCACGCCAGGCCATAGGCAATAGGGCCGCGCATATCAGGCGTGCCCAGTTGCGCAACCACCGAGTGGTCAACGTACTGCACCATCGAGTGAATCACGCTTTGCGGGTGTATTACCACCTCAATCTTTTCAGGTGCGAGTCCGAACAGAAACTTGGCTTCAATCACCTCAAGCGCCTTGTTCATCATAGTGGCTGAGTCCACTGAAATTTTGCGCCCCATCACCCAGTTCGGATGCGCGCACGCCTCCTCGGGAGTGACCCCCCGCAACGTCTCAGGAACTCGCTCTCGAAACGGACCGCCCGAGGCGGTGAGAATGATCTTGTCGATTCGCTCATCCCAATCAGCCCGATCTTGTGGCAGCGATTGAAAAATGGCCGAATGCTCGCTGTCAATGGGAAGCAATGTGGCTTTGCCGGCCGCAACCGCATCCATGAATAATTGACCACCCACCACCAGTGCCTCTTTGTTGGCAAGCAGCAATCGCTTCCCCGACTTCGCGGCAGCCAGACAGGGAGCAAGACCGGCCGCGCCGACAATGGCCGCCATGACAGTATCCACCTGCTCATGTGATGCCACCAATTCAAGTGCTGTTGCGCCCCACAGAACATGGGTTGACAATCCCAGATCCCGGCACGCAATCTCAAGTCGACGGCCCTCGGGTTCGCTGGCCATCACGGCGTAGGTCGGAGCAAATGCGACACATTGCGCGACGATTGCATCAACGTTGACCGAAGCTGTCAGCGCAAACACTTCAAACCGCCCAGGATGGAGTTTCACCACATCCAATGTACTCACACCGATGGATCCGGTGGAACCCAATATCGTCAGGCGTGTCTTTGAGCAATTCATATCGTGACAAGCATCATGGCCAAAGGGAGGATTGGCAACAAGGCATCCAGCCGGTCCAGCACGCCCCCGTGCCCGGGCAGGAGCGCGCTGCTGTCCTTCACGCCGGCACTGCGCTTGAAAAGAGATTCAGCGAGATCACCCACCACACTCATCATCGTCAAGAAGAGCACAGCTAGCACCATAAATCCAGTGCCCCGGTTACCAAGATGGGTGTACAGGCTTGCCGGCTGCAACTGCCCCCAGGCATCCAGCCAGCGCCATGCAACGGCGCAGACCATCACCCCTGCCATGCCCCCCACGACACCTTCCCAGGTCTTGCCAGGGCTAATCGACACCGCCAGCTTGCGCTCAAACCATCGCCCACCAAATGCGCGCCCAGCGAAGTAGGCAAATACATCCGCAGCCCACACCAGCACCAGAACGGAAAAAAGAAAATTGATACCTATCGCTCGCGCCTGTACCACTGCAAGCCATGCGGCCCAGAGCGCAAACAACCCGCTGCCCAAACGCAATCTGCGTGGAACGGTAGCCCAGCGTTGAACACCACTGTGCAGCAGCCACGCGCCGGCAGCCACCCATCCACACCCCACCACAATCCAAAGCAAACGCAAATTCAACGCCAACATCCCGCTTACCCAGGAAACAATGCACAGTCCTGCACACGAGACACCCACCAGCAAAGCACCGGTTGAGTCAATCTGGTTCAGCCTTGCCCACTCCCATGCACCGGCAGCAACCAGCAGCAGAGCCACCACGTCAAACGCTTCTGTTCTCGGATAAAAGACCGCCGGCAACAAAATCGCCAGAAGCACCAGGGCAGTAATGATTCTCTGTTTGAGCATGTCAGTTCTGCGCGATTCTGGTCACGCCCGCAGCCGCTGCAACCTGGCCCGATGTTTTTCCAAAACGCCGCTCGCGGGCAGCGTACTGCTCCAGTGCGACATCGAGCGCGGCCTCGTCAAAGTCGGGCCAAAGCACATCGCTAAAGTACAGTTCCGAATAAGCGGCCTGCCACAACAAAAAGTTGCTCAGGCGCTGCTCTCCACCGGTGCGAATGATCAGGTCAGGGTCGGCGCTGTGAGCCAGCGCCAGCGCCCGCGCTAACGAATTTTCGGTAATCGGTTCGTGGCTGCAGGCTAGCTGCGCTGCTGCGTGGGCAATATCCCAGCGCCCCCCATAGTTGAAGCACACATTCAAGGTGATTTTTGAATTGGAATCTGTCCGTGCTTCCGCATCACGCAAGCCCGCGCTGACTTTGTCAGACAGTGCCTCTCGCGACCCCACAAACCTAAGCCGAACACCATCTCGCTGCAACTGAGACACCTCGCGGCCCAGCGCCATGATCAGGATGTCCATCAGTCCCGAAACCTCATCGGCAGGGCGCCTCCAATTCTCCGAAGAAAATGCAAAAACGGTTAGCGTTGAAATACTACGTTGCGCGCACGCCCGCACCATCCGCTTGAGAGACTCAACACCTTGGCGATGCCCCGCAATTCTGGGTAAATGCCGATGCGTTGCCCACCTGCCATTTCCATCCATGACAATGGCCACATGGTCTGGACCCTCCATTGCCTTGGTCATAGCATGAACGTATAGAGACGGTGTCAAACCGCCATGATGTCGTGTTCTTTGGCAGCGACCAGACGGTCAACATCGGCAATATGCTTGTCGGTAACCTTTTGAATGTCAGCCTCAGACCGCTTCTGATCATCTTCCGATGCAAGCTTCTCCTTGACCAACTTCTTGACATGCTCATTCGCATCTCGGCGCAAATTCCGAATGGCAATCTTGGTTCCCTCGCCTTCGCCACGCACTACCTTGGTCAACTCTCTCCGACGCTCTTCCGTCATGATTGGCATCGGCACGCGAATCAAATCCCCCATGCTGGACGGATTCAACCCCAGATCGCTATCGCGAATAGCTTTTTCAATTTTTGCCCCCATCCCTTTTTCCCAAGGCTGGACGCTGATGGTCCTGGCATCGAGCAGCGACAAGTTTGCTACCTGACTGATCGGCACGGACGATCCGTAGTAGTCCACATGCACCGTATCCAGAAACGCCGGATTTGCGCGTCCGGTGCGGATTTTTGTCAGATTGTGCTTGAAGGACGCGATGGACTGATCCATCTTGCCCTGCAAAACACTCATGATTTCATTGATCGCCATACTTCACCTTCGATTCACCTTGACTGCGGGTCCAATTCAAACGTGCACCAGCGTGCCCTCATCTTCGCCTAGAACCACACGTTTCAGCGCGCCATGCTTGAAGATCGAGAAGACCTTAATTGGCAGTTTCTGATCTCGGCACAGCGCAAATGCCGCGGCGTCCATGATCCCCAGATTCTGCGCCATGGCATCGTCAAACGTAATCTTGCTATAGCGTGTAGCTGACGGGTCCTTCTTGGGATCGGCCGTATATACGCCATCTACCTTGGTCGCCTTCAGCACAATTTCCGCACCAATCTCCGCACCCCTAAGGGCGGCAGCCGTATCCGTCGTAAAAAACGGGTTACCGGTTCCCGCAGCAAAAATCACTACTTTACCTTCTTCCAAATATTGCAGCGCCTTGGGTCGGACATAAGGCTCCACCACTTGCTCGATGGCAATGGCCGACATCACACGCGCTGTAAGACCCGCCTTGTTCATGGTGTCCCCCAGAGCAAGCGCATTCATCACCGTGGCCAGCATTCCCATGTAGTCGGCGGTCGCTCGGTCCATACCGACCGAACCGCCCGCCACTCCACGGAAGATGTTGCCCCCGCCGATCACTACAGCAACTTCCACACCCAGCCGCGTAACCTCCGCCACCTCGTCAACCATTCGAACAATCGTATTGCGATTGATGCCAAACTGATCATCCCCCATCAAAGCTTCCCCCGACAACTTCAGCAAAATTCGCTTGTAGGCAGGTCTTTCGTTTTCCATGGGTGACTTTCAGAGACGATAAAGTGTCAGACGCAGAACGCTCCGGTCGGCATCAACCTGCCTGTTTGGCGGCAGCTACTTGCGCCGCCACTTCTGCAGCAAAGTCATCGACCTTCTTCTCGATACCCTCACCCACCACGTACAGAGTAAATGCTTTTACTTGGGTCTCTGCAGCTTTCAACATTTGCTCAACACTCAGTTTGTCGTTCTTCACAAATTGCTGGTTGAAAAGCGACACCTCCTTGAGGTACTTCTGCACCCCACCCTCTATCCGCTTCGCCACGATTTCGGCTGATTGCACGGGTTTTCCCGCTGCCGTGGCAACCGACGCATCCTCTGCTGCCTTGGCGGCAGCGACGGAACGCTCACGCGCCACCAGTTCTGCAGGCACATCGGAACTGGTCAAGGCAACAGGCTTCATGGCCGCAACGTGCATCGCAACATCCTTTGCGGCAACATCGTTCCCCTCAAACTCCACAACCACACCAATACGAGTTCCGTGGAGATAAGACGCAAGCTTTGCGCCTGAAGCAAAACGCTTGAAACGGCGAAACGTCATGTTTTCACCAATCTTCCCGATCAAGCCCTTGCGCACATCTTCCAGCGTCGGGCCAAAACCGTCTTGGGCATACTCCAATGTTCCCAAAGAAGCGACTTCTGCAGGCGCATGCTTAGCAACCAAAGATGCAGCCGCATTGGCCAAAGCCAAGAAACTGTCGTTTTTGGTCACAAAGTCCGTCTCACAATTGACTTCAATCATGGAGCCAATCGTGCCTTCGATGCAGACTGAAACCACGCCTTCGGCGGTAATCCGTGCCGCCGCCTTTCCAGCTTTGCTACCCAACTTGACTCGCAGAAGTTCCTCCGCCTTGACCATGTCGCCCTCGGCTTCAGTCAATGCCCTCTTGCATTCCATCATGGGTGCGTCGGTTTTTCCACGCAGTTCAGCAACCATGCTTGCGGTAATTGCAGCCATTTTTCTCTCCGTTAGATAACAATAGTTTAATCAGCGCTAAAAAAAAGGGGCACCCAAGCCCCTTTTTCGGACGGGACCGATTTCAGGCAGCCCCCTCGTTCACCTCTACAAACTCGTCCTTGCTCTCGTCAACCACAGCCCTCACCACATCGTCGACCGCATTTGCACGACCTTCCAGAATAGCGTCAGCAATTCCACGCGCATACAAAGTCACTGCCTTGGACGAATCGTCATTGCCAGGGATAACGTAGTCAATTCCCTCGGGTGAATGGTTTGAATCCACCACGCCAATCAACGGAATACCCAACTTGCGGGCTTCAGCAATCGCGATCTTGTGGTATCCCACGTCAATCACAAAAATTGCGTCCGGCAGGGTCGCCATATCCTGAATGCCCCCAATGTCTTTCTCCAGTTTCTCAAGCTCGCGTGCAAACATAAGCTGCTCTTTCTTGCTCATGCTGTCCAGACCGGCTTCCTGCTGGACCTTCATGTCCTTCAGACGCTTGATCGAAGTCTTGACAGTCTTGAAGTTAGTCAACATCCCGCCCAGCCAACGCTGGTCTACGAAGGGCACTCCAGCGCGTTGCGCCTCCGCCGCCACAGTTTCGCGGGCTTGGCGCTTGGTGCCAACCATCAAAATGGTGCCACGTTTGGCAGAAATCTGAC
>CAIPGC010000240.1 GCA_903864505.1 uncultured beta proteobacterium
GGTGTACCGACCAAACTGAGTTCAAGCGCCGCGACCACGGTTAGCACCCAGTTTGGTCTGACCTGCCATGATCCAATCGCCCATGCGGGGGTCCAGGCTACGTTTTCTGCCGTGGCGGCAGCATTGCCTCTGTGCACCGGCAGTGGTGCGGAACCCACGAGTTGGTCCGCCGCGACGAGTCTGACATTTGCTTCCGGCGCGCCCAGCATCGCCACGTCTTACGCCTTCGCTTATGCGGATGTGGGCCAGGTCGAGTTGTACATGCGCAACAGTGTGGCCACAACGCAATTGGGCACAAGTGGCTCTTTTGTGGTCGCGCCATCAGGCTTTGTCCTGTCAGCAATCAAATGCACGGCCTACGCTGCAAGCTCCTGTGCAACCAGTGCCATTGCCAGCCCCGGCAACAATCCAGCTGCCGCGTCGATGGCAGGGACGAGGTTCATTCAGGCCGGGCAGCCCTTCGCGGTGACCGTGACAGCGGTCAATGCAGCCGGTAGCGCGACCCCGAATTTTGGTCAGGAAAAAATCCGTGAGGGCGTGCAACTTGGGGCCAACCTGGTGCTTCCATCGGGCGGTAACGCAGTGGACCTGAACAATCCAAGTGCGTTTGGCAACTTTGTGTCTGGGGTGGCTACGGGCACCACGTTTAACTGGCCGGAAGTGGGAATCATCACACTAACGCCGTCCGTGGCCGACGGCGACTATCTTGGTGCCGGCGATGTGGTGGGAACTACCAGCGGCAACATCGGACGGTTTTACCCCGACCACTTCACGACGGTGGTCACCCAGGGCTGCAGCACCTTCACCTACTCGGGCCAACCCATGACGGTGGCGGTTACGGCCTTCAACGGCCAGAGCACGCCCAATCCCACGCTGAACTATGGCCTCACCACCAATAGTGTTACCTTGTCGGATGTGGGTACCGCTACTTATTTCACCAACAACACCGTGGCCTCCAGCAGCTTCAGCGTCAGCACTGGAATCGCGAGCGCTTCACCCACCTACACCTTTGCCAACCGCAGTACAGCGCCCACGGCCATCACGGTGCGGGCGGTGGACCTGGATTCCGTCAGCTCCAGTGGCTACGAGACCTCGGCCATCTCCACCATTGTCAGCGGCCGCTTGAACCTCCTCAATGCGTACGGTTCAGAGCAATTGGCCTTGCCCCTGTTGACCAGGGTTGAGTACTACGACACTGCCACTTCTGCGGGTTGGCGGCAGTCCAGTGGCAGCTATGCAGATAGCTGCACCAACCTGACAGCGGCCAACTTTGGCTTCACCACGACCGCATCGGGTTGCGCCACTGCAGTGTCGTCGTGCCTGACCGCGCTGTCGGTCTCTGCCACCGGTGTCGGGCCCTACCAGTCGCCCTGGACGGTGGTCCTGTCCAAGCCCACCGCAAGCGGCAGCACTTGCATTACCGCCAGTCTGGACGGCACGGCGGTGGGCAAGCAGTGCACCGCCACCGGTCTGCCCGGTGCTACCGCCACCAGCGCGAGCGCGGCGTGGCTCAAGTACACCTGGGCCAGCGGCGCCGTCTCCAATCCCACTGCACGTGCCAATTTTGGCCTGTACAAGAGCCCGCTCATTTACCGAAGAGAAAATTATTGATTCGGCCCCCGCCCGGCGTGCGTCATTAGCTACTAAAATGAGAGCAAATTATTTCACCCTACCCTGCCTGCATGATTGAAACGATCGGTTCGATGCAAACCTGCCAACCGCTGAGGGCACTCTAGCCATGCGCTGGCCGTGGCAACGCGCAGCGTCGGGTGACCAACTGGTGCTGTCATGGTCGGGGCAAGCGCTGGCCTATGTACGTGCAAAGGCGTTGCGTGACGGCGGCTTTGAGGTGCTGCAGTTGGGGGTGGAGCATCAGGGTTCCGACTCAATGAACGACTTTGTCGAGCGCCTGGAAGCGTTACAGCTCAAGGGCTGTGCCACGGCCGTCATGCTGCGCCCGGAGCAGTACAGTTTGCTGCAGATTCCGGCGCCGGTGGTGCCGCCGGAGGAGTTGAAGTCCGCCGCGCGCTACCAGATTCGCGAGATGGTCGACCTGCATATCGATGACCTCACCATGGACGTTCTGCATGTGGGGGACGGACAGCAAAAGAACAATCCACAGCTGTTTGTGGTGGCCGCTGCCAACGCCAAGGTGCGTGACGTGATGGACCTGGCCCGGGCGATGGAATGGCCGGTGAACGTGATCGACATTCAGGAAACCTGTCAGCGCAACCTGCAAGCGGCTCTGGCACAACGCGCCGGTGCCGGCGATCGAGCGGATGCCTGCCTGGTTGTGTCCGATGACCATCAGGCCTTGATCACCATCAGCGCCAAGGGCGAGTTGTATTACACCCGTCGGCTCGAATTGCCGGAGGGGTTCCTGGCCCTGGCGTGGTCACAGGGCTCGGAGGCGATTGTCGAAGCGCCCGATGGCTACACGCCGGTGACCGAGTACGTACCAGACTACGCTGGTGCCGGACTTGCCTTTGGTTCCCCAGCACAGCAGACCGAGGCGGACCGGGCGCAGCGCTTTGTGGTGGAGTTGCAGCGAAGCCTGGACCTGTGGGACCGCACCTGGTCGAACCTTCCCTTGGTGGGGGTGCGCGTCTATGCAGGCGAGCGATCGGCCGAGATGGCCACCTGGCTGTCGCGTGAAACTGGCGCAGCGGTGAGCGCGATGGAACTCGAGCCGCTGTTTCCCGGGCTGCAGGCCACGCCAGAGCTGGAGCGGGCCATCTGCCTGCCCTTGCTCGGATTGTTGTTGCGATCCGAGAGCCGTGTGCCCTGAGTAAGCCGCCATGCCCCAGCAAATCAATCTCTGTTCCACCAGTTTCCGACCCGTAAGACAACGGTTTGGTGCCCGCACGCTGCTGCAGAGTCTGGCCGTAGTCTTGGTGGTGGGGGGAGGGCTGGTCGCTGGCTGGGTCTGGAGCCTGGAGCAGTCCAACGCCACATTCTTGCAAACGACCGTCACCCAGGCTACGGAGATTGCCAGCCTTCAGGTTGCGATTCAACAAAGCCGCGCCAATGCTGCGCCGGTGGATGCCGTCCTGGTGGCGCAGTTGAAGGACCGCCGCCTGACGGTGAAGCAACGCGAGGAACTTATCGAAGTGGTGCAGCAGGGAATGTTCAAGCCCGGCGAAGGCCACTCCGACCGGATGCGCATGCTCGCCAGCAGCATTCCATCATCGGTCTGGATCACGGATGCCAGGGTCGACAACGGCCGGCTCGACGTGACCGGCTTCACGCTCGAGCCCGCTGCGCTTAACGATTGGGCCAAGTCGCTGGCGGCACACCCCCTGATGCGCAACCTGAAGTTGACCGCGGTGCACGTGCAAAACAAGACCGAGACGGCTGCGGTGAAGGGCGATGCAGCTGCGGGCAAGCCTGTGGCGACACGACCGGTCTGGTCGTTCAGCCTGGTCAATACCGAGCCGCCGCCGTTGCTGGCTAGCACCCCGGTTTCAGGAGGCAAGCCATGAAGGAGCAACTGCGTGCGCTGCTGGCCAAGATTGATGCCCTGAGTTTGCGCGAGAGAATCTTCGTTTTTCTGTCGGTGCTTGCTTGCTGCCTGGCCGCGGCTGACGCGCTATGGCTGTCTCCAGCCATGGCCACCAACAAGAAGCTGGTGCAACAGTTTGGTGCGCAGGCCGCGGAGCTTACGCGCTTGCGCGAGGAGTTCAGGCTGGTGGCGCAGCCGGTGGACCCCAGCAAGGCCGTGCGGGACGACATTGCCTTGGCGGACCGCCGTCTCGACGCGCTGAAAGATGAAATCAACACCCTGCTGCCACGGGCCAGGGGCGGCCCGGCGCTGGAGGAGGTGCTGGTGCAGTTTCTGCGCCGTCATCCGGGGCTGACCCTGCAAGGGCTTGTCACCCTGCAAGCCGATACCGCATCCGGGGCTGCGGCATCGGTGACCTCCACCCTGCCCACGGGTCTGACTAAAAAGGGCCTGCAACTCAAAGTTAGCGGCCCCTACCCCGAGCTGGTGCGCTATGTGCAGCAACTCGAAAACACATTGCCTGCGTTGCGCTGGGGCAGCTTGGTGCTCAAGAGTGATTCGCAGCCACCCGAATTGACGCTGCAGGTATTTGTGCTGGGAGTCCAATCGCTATGAAACTCCAGCGGCACGCCTGCTACGCGGTTCTGGCCCTTGCCGCGCTGATGACCAGTACCGCGATGCAGGCGCAGACCCAGCGCGACCCAACGCAAGCTCCGCCCGAAGCGCTGGTGGCGCCGGGTGCGTCCTCGGCGGCGGATGTTCCCTGGGGTCCGGACGGCATCGCCGTCGTTGTGCGCGAAGGCAAGCCCTACCTGGTGAGCGGGACGCGCCTGTATGGCGTAGGGCAGGCAGTGGGCCCGTTTCTCATCACGCGTATTTCCGAAACCGAGGTCTGGTTGCGACGCGGCACCGAAGTCCGAAAGCTGCCACGTTTTGCCGGTATTCAACGCCAACCCTCTGACGAGACTAGAGGTTCTAACCCATGACGCATACTGTGACCATGTTTGAAACGTTCCGACCCCTGAAGTCCGCGCCGCTGGTCCTGGCGTTGGGCTTACTCTGCGCCTGTGCCAACGACCGCGCCTTGCACATGCAGGATGTGACTCAGGCGGTGCGTGCAGAAATGCCTGCACCCAAGGCCGAGGTCAGGCCCACCGCCGTACCGGCCAGCGTGAGCGACGCACTGGCCGAGCCTGCGCCGCCTAAACTACCCGCAGCGCCCGAGCCGCGCATCGATCTGCTGGTAAACAACGCGCAGGCACGCGAGGTGTTTCTGGCAATAGTGGCCGACACCCGGTACAGCATGCTGATGCATCCGGATGTGGCGGGCACGTTGTCGGTGACTCTGCGCGGCGTGACCGTGACCGAGGCGCTCGAAGCCATTCGCGATGTGTATGGCTACGATTTCAAGATCGACGGACGGCGCATCATTATTTATGCGCCCACCTTGCAGACGCGTATCTTCACCATCAACTATCCGCACTCGCAGCGCGAGGGTTCGAGCGACCTGCGCATCTCGTCGGGTTCGATGCCAAGCAGTGGCGGTGTCGCGCCAACCAGCAGCGGCGCGCAAAACGACCGAAGCCGTATCTCAACGTCGTCCACGTCGGACCTGTGGGCGGAGCTGGCCACCGGAGTGTGCTCGATGATTGGTGCCGAACAAGGCGTTTGTCAGCCCAGGAGCGAGTACGTTAGCAAGACCAATATCAACAGCGGCTTGTCCAAGCCGACCGAGGTCAAGAGCCAGTCGACATACAAGAGTTCTTCCACTAACAGCAGCGACAACGGCCGCAGTGTGGTGATTAGTCCTCAGGCCGGCATCATGGCCGTGCGTGCCATGCCCGACGAGCTGCGCCAGGTCGAGAGTTTCCTCAAGGCGGCCAAGGTGGCGGTGGAGCGCCAGGTGATGCTAGAGGCCAAAATTGTTGAAGTCGAATTGCGCGATGGATTTCAGAGCGGCATCGACTGGTCGGCGCTAAAGAACGGCGGTGGTGCTACCGCTGCCATGGGCGTAATTGGTGGCAATACGACCACGCCACTGGGTGCCGCAACCAATACGGTTGCCTCGGTCAATTCCCTGGTTCGCGGTGTTCAATACAACCTGCCGGGTTTGTCCGCAGGTGGAACGCTGCTGGCCGATTCGGTGTCTCTGCCTGCGGCAGGATCTGGGCTGTTCGGCCTGGCACTGGCCACCGAAGGGTTTCAGGCGGTGCTCGGATTTCTGGAAACGCGGGGGGACATCCAGATTCTGAGCAGTCCGCGCATTGCCACCCTGAACAACCAGAAAGCCTTGCTCAAGGTGGGAACGGATGAATTCTTTGTAACCAACGTGTCGGGCGGTACCGGTGCCAACACCGGAACGACCAGCGCTACCAACAACTCCACCACCCCGACCCTGCCGACGCTGACGCTTACGCCGTTTTTCTCCGGCATTGCGCTGGACGTGACACCGCAGATTGACGAGGGCAACAATATCACCCTGCACGTGCGGCCGTCGGTGACCTCGGTGACCGAGAAGAACAAGCAGATTGACCTGGGGACGATTGGCAACTACAAACTGCCGCTGGCGTCGAGCGCAGTCAATGAGTCCGACACCATGGTGCGCATCCAGGATGGCAACATTGTGGCTATCGGTGGTCTGATGCAGATGGAGTCCAACCGCACCGCCTCCGGTCTGCCAGGGTCCACCAGTGTTCCGTTTCTCTCGAGCCTGTTGGGCAACAAACTGAGTTCGGGCCGCAAGAAGGAACTGGTGGTGTTGATCAAACCCACCATCATCCGCAACGCCGAAGACTGGGAAGCCCAGACCCGACGTTCGCGCGCCGCGCTGGACGACATGGATGCGGCGGGGCGTGCCCGTGTGGTGCGGGTTGACGGTAGTGCGGAAAAATAATGTATCTGGGGCATTTTTCGCTGCGTGAGCCCCCGTTTTCGATCACGCCGGACACCGACTTCTACTACCCCCATGAGGGCGTTCAGGCCTCGCTGAACATGCTGCTGGTGGCACTGCGCAGCGGCGAAGGCTTCGTGAAGGTGGTGGGCGAACTGGGCTGCGGCAAAACGGTGTTGTGCCGCCAACTGCTCAAGACGCTGCAGGACGAATTCGTGACCGCCTACATTCCCAACCCCGACATGGGGCCGGATGATTTATTGCTGGCCCTGGCCGAGGAGCTGAATCTGCCGGTGGAGCAGCCCTTTAACCGGCACCACATGATGACCGCACTGGCCGCGTTTCTGGTGGGGCACGCCCGTGCCGGACGCCGGGTGCTGGTGTGCATCGACGAGGCGCAGGCCATTCCGGTGCGCACCGTCGAGAGCCTGCGTCTGCTGTCCAATCTTGAAACTGAAAAGCAGAAGTTGCTGCAAATGGTGCTGCTGGGCCAACCCGATCTGGACGACAAACTGTCGCGCCCCGAAATCCGCCAGTTGCTGCAGCGCATTACTTTCAGCGAATATCTGGGACCGATGCAGGCGCGACGGGTGCCGGTGTACCTGGCGCACCGTTTGGCTACGGCGGCCATCAGTGCCGACACGCCGGTTGACGTGTTCATGCCGCGCGCCGCCATGGCCATTGCGCATTACAGCGGCGGTGTACCGCGCCTGATCAATGTGCTGGCGCACAAATGTCTTATGCTGGCCTATGGGGAGGATGTGTCACAGGTATCGGTGGCGCATGTGCACCTGGCAGCCAAGGACACCCCGGGCGTTATGGCGCGAGCGCCCTGGTGGCTGTGGCTGCGCCCGGCATGGCGCATGTCAAACCAGGACCGACAGGCGATTGCGCGGCGCAGGGCACCTGCGGAGTTGGCACCGGAGCAGGAGACTGCATGAGCGTCATTAACAAAATGTTGCGGGACCTGGACAAGCGCCAGGGAGCGGGGTCTGCGCTGCGCTTGGGCACGGCCAGCGTGCCGGAAACTGCCATTCTGACCCGCCCCGATCCTCAGCCCAGAACCCAGTGGGGTGGGCTGGCGGTTCTGGTCGTACTGGCCATCGTGACAGGCGCTGTGGCGCTGTGGCAATGGGGGGGACTCGATGACCTGCTGGCGAAGGCCGGCGTTGCTGGTCCCGCGCCAGTTCCGTTAGCGACCGCAATGGTGGTCCCCGAAGCGGTGCTGGTGATACCTGCTGCGGTTGCATCCGCACCGGTGGTGGTGGCTCCCCCTCGTGCCGCTTCGGAACCGGTCGTTGCCAGTGCGCCCGCGCCAGCTGCCTCGGCCACAGGAATGCCAACTCTTCGCACGGAAGCCCGGCTCAGTGATGCACCGACCGCTACGGCTTCTGCATCCAAACCGCCGGCCCCTGATGCGCGCGAAGCAGCCAAACACGTTCCACCGGTGACCATGGCGCCTGTTGCGCCCACACCGCCTGCGTCTGCACCTCTGGCGCAGCGCCAGCAGATGGCCGCCAAGGACGTGATTACCCAGGCGCAAACGCTCTGGAACACCGGCTCGCGCGACGCGGCCATGGAGCTGCTGCAAGAGTCCCTGGCCATAGCCGAGCGTTCCGGTGACAGTGGCGTCAGTTTCGGGGCGGGACCGGTGGCGCTGGTGCGCGAATTGACCCGCTTGCAACTCGCCAGCGGACGACCCGGAGCCGCCTGGGATCTGCTGTCCCGCCTGGAGGTGCCCCTGCGCAACGAGGCCGACCTGTGGGCGGTGCGCGGTAATGCGGCGCAACGCCTGAGTCGCCATCAAGACAGCGTGCATGCCTATCTGATGGCGCTGCAGTCCCGCCCTGGCGAGCAACGGTGGTTGCTGGGGGCGGCTGTTTCGCTGGCGGCGCTCGGACAAACTACCAGTGCGGCCGAGATGGCAGAAAAGGCGCGCGCGGTGGGGTCGGTCAGCAGCGACGTGCTGGGCTACCTGCGCCAGATGGGCGTCCCGCTTACCGATCGATAGTAAACAGGCCTGTGGCCCCCGCGGAAAAAGCGTGGGCAGCTACCGTTTTGAGAGCGCCCTGCGGTATTGCATGGCTTCAGCCAGGTGCGCTATTTCGGTATTCTGTGCGCTTGCCAGGTCAGCAATGGTGCGGGCCACCTTCAAGGCTCGGTGCGTGCTGCGCGCCGACCAACCCAGGCGCGTGGCGGCCACATTGAGGAACTGGAGCGCGCTGTCGTCCAGTCGCACGTAGCGGTCGATGTCCTGTCCTTGCAGCGCCAGGTTGGTTTTGCCCTGGCGTTGCAACGCACGTTGCCGTGCCGCAGTGCAGCGCTCCCGAATGACTGTGGTGGATTCGCCCGCTTGCGCCTGCATCAGTTCGGCGCTGGACAGGGCAGCGACCTCCACATGCAGGTCAATACGGTCTAGCAACGGGCCGCTAAGCTTGGACTGGTAGCGCTGCACCTGGTCAGGCGTGCAGCGGCAGGCGTGGGTGGTGGAGCCCATGTAGCCGCAGGGGCACGGGTTCATGGCCCCAATGAGCTGAAAGCGGGCCGGAAACTCGGAACGACGTGCCGCTCTCGAGATGGTGATGGTGCCAGTCTCCAGTGGCTCGCGCAGCGCCTCCAGGGCGGCGCGAGGGAACTCTGGCATCTCATCGAGGAACAGCACGCCGTGGTGGGCCAGCGAAATCTCCCCTGGGCGTGGCGGCGAGCCGCCCCCCACCAGCGCCACTGCGCTGGCGGAGTGGTGCGGGCTGCAGGTGGGGCGCTGTCCCCAATGGGCAATGGAAAAGCGACCGCTGAGGGAGCCAATGGCCGCGCTTTCCAAGGCTTCGTCGGTGCTCATGGCCGGTAGCAGTCCAGCAAAACGCTGCGCAAGCATGGATTTGCCCGAGCCCGGTGGCCCCACCAGCAGCAGACTGTGACCACCGGCTGCCGCGATTTCAAGCGCACGCTTGGGTCCGGCCTGCCCCTTCACGTCCGCCAGGTCGGCGATGCAAGCCGGGGTGGCCACACCGGTGTGGGATACGCGTGCCCAGCCATCGTCGGGCAGGCCGCTCGTGGCAAGCGCGACGGGATCCTGCGCTGTGCCAGCAGGCACAAACTGCCGCACCACGTCCAGCAAATGCCGTGCGCGGTACACCTGTGCCCCGGGCACCAGGGCAGCCTCTTCGGCGCTTCCGGGGGGGAGCACCAACTTGGTCACCACCTGGGCGGTATGCAGCGCAAGGGCGGTGGCCAGTGCGCCGCGCACGGGGCGCAGTTCACCGGACAGCGACAACTCGCCGGCAAACTCATAGTGCGCGAGTTGTGCAGCATCGATCTGGCCGCTGGCCGCCAGAATGCCAAGGGCGATGGGCAAATCCAGGCGGCCCGAATCCTTGGGCAAGTCGGCCGGTGCCAGGTTCACCGTGATTTTTCTGTTGGTGGGGAATTCAAGATTCGAGTTCTGGATGGCACACCGCACGCGTTCACGCGCCTCCTTGACCTCCACTTCGGCCAGGCCGACCAGCGTAAAACTGGGTAAACCGTTGGCCAGATGCACCTCCACGGTGACCTGGGTGGCTTCCAGACCCAACAGCGCGCGACTCTGCACCAAAGACAAACCCATTGCATGTTTCTCCCATATCGGTGCGCAGCCCTTTCGGGTTCACGCGGGTTTGCACCAATCGGGTGCAAGCTGGTTTTATATACAGATATAGCAACGCGCCGCTTTGCCAGCGGTGTACAGCTGAGGGCGCATTGCGCAAAAAAACTTTTGGCATGGAGCGTGCTTTATGCACCCCATCTCCCGTTGGAATGGAGAAGCAGGCCAGCCAAGCCCGGTGTCTGCAACCCTTGTTTTTAAAAAGCTGAGGTAAACACATGAAACTCGTAACGGCCATCATCAAACCGTTCAAGCTCGACGAGGTGCGGGAAGCCTTGTCGGGTATTGGCGTGCAAGGCATCACCGTCACCGAAGTCAAGGGCTTTGGTCGTCAAAAAGGACACACCGAGCTCTATCGCGGCGCGGAATACGTCGTCGATTTTTTGCCCAAGGTCAAGATTGAAGCCGCCATTGACGACGCGCTGGTCGAGCGCGTCATCGAAGCCATAGAGGGTGCTGCACGCACCGGAAAAATTGGCGACGGCAAGATTTTTGTCTACGACGTAGAACAAGTGGTGCGCATTCGTACTGGCGAAACTGGAAAGGAAGCATTGTGAAAAAACTACTCATATCCCTGGCCCTTGGCTGGGCAGCCCTAAGTGCCAGTTCCGTGGTGTTGGCACAAACAGCCGCTCCAGCCGCAGTCGCTGTGCCCGCGGCCGAGGCCAAACC
>CAIPGC010000241.1 GCA_903864505.1 uncultured beta proteobacterium
GCACTTCGATCTGAGAAATGGGGTGGGATCGTGAAGGTGCGAAGTACAAATTCTTCAGACAGACCAAAGCGGTCCTATCGAAGAATCTTCAACAAAATCAATGGTTTGCGCGGATAGCGAAGGGAATAACTTTTTTGTGCTGACCGATAAGCGTGGTCGTTTGCACTTAAGCCGCAGTCAGCGCGTCGTTGGCAGCGAGCAGAGTGCCATGCGCTACCTGTTCGATGGTGTCCTTGAGTTGGGCAATGTTGAACGGCTTGGTTAGGAAGGCATCCATGCCTGCCTTCAGGCAGGCATCGCGGTCAGCATTCATTGCATTGGCCGTCATTGCGACGATCGGTGTGTGCCTGTGTCCCGCCTCTGCCGCACGTATTGCGCGAGTGGCCTCCAGCCCGTCCATTCGTGGCATCTGCATGTCCATAAGTACCAAGTCCCAGGCCTGCTGGCCAAAAAATTCAACAGCTTCTGCGCCGTCCTGTGCCAGTACGACTTTGTGGCCCCAACGTTCAAGCAGAGTGACGGCCAGGCGCTGGTTGATGGGTTGGTCTTCCGCCAACAAAATCAGCATCGAGCGTATGGCTGCTGCCAACTCAGGTACCGGTTCAGTGGTAGCGGATTGGCGCGCGTCAATGCATATCGAATCCGTAGCTGATTGGTCAGTCTGCAGTTCCAGAACCTGCACCATGAAATGGAAGCAAGTGCCTTTTCCCGTTTCGCTCTCAAGCCAGATGCGCCCACCCATAAGCCCTGCTAGATAGGAGCAAATTGTCAGGCCAAGCCCGGTACCACCGTATTTGCGCGTAGTCGAGGTATCGGCCTGAGTGAAGGACTGGAAGATAAGCTGTTGTTTTTCAGCGGGTATACCAATGCCGGTGTCCCGCACACTGACAATAAGTTCCCATGTCCCGGGTGTCTTGAGTTGGGCGCGCGCGTCCAAATGGACTGATCCGTGCTCGGTGAACTTGATGGCGTTATCAAAGAGGTTCAGCACGATCTGGCGCAGGCGCACTGGGTCGCCCATTACCTTAGCAGGCAAGCTCGGGTCTAAATCGCAGCGCAGTGAAAGGCCTTTCGAATCCGCACGGACGCGTGTAGCCAGGGTAGCAGCGCGCAGCACGTCCGCCGGTACATAGGGCACTTGTTCAATAGTCATTTTTCCTGCTTCAATTTTCGACAGATCCAGTATGTCGTTGAGAATCGCCAGCAGCGATGTCGCAGAGCTCTTTACCATTCCGAGGTATTCGCGTTGCTGAGGCTCCAGAGGTGAGTCGAGCACGAGCTCAGTGAGCCCTAACACGCCATTCATTGGCGTGCGAATTTCATGACTCATGTTTGCAAGGAACTCACTCTTCGCCTGATTGGCCTGTTCGGCCAACTGGGTGGCCGCGCGCAATGCTGCGTCTGCAGTCTTGCGCTCACCAATGTCACGCAGAAAAGCAACGAGGTAGCGGTCGTCCACGCCGGTGACGGTGATTTCCAGCTCAATCCAGTGCCCTTGACGGTGCCGGTGGCGCGTCTCGAATTGCTCGTAGCCTTTCAAGATGATCCTCCGGATCTGCGCCCGGATGTTGTCCATGGTGGCAACCGCCTCGAAGTCGGCTATGCACATTTGCATAATCTGGGCTCGGCTGTAGCCCATCATTCGGCAGTAGCCTGGGTTCACGTCAACAAAGTCGCCGTTAGCGTCAATGACCCAGTAGCCTTCGTTGGTGCTATCGATGGCCTTTTCCGCGTACTGCACCTTGCGGTTAAGCCGCAGCAGCATGGGCAATATGAGCGCCACTACCAAAACGCTGAGCACTACAGCCGTGACAAGTGACTGTGACACACCTGGCGGTACATAGGGCAAGACAACTGGCAACGCCCACATGGCGAGCAACTGACCGCCAAACACCAGCGCGCTGACCAGAACGATGTAGGTCCGTCGGCTGTGTTCTGATCTTGGTCGAATGTTCTCGATGCTCACCCAGTTCTCCATACACGGGGGGTTGGGAATGTCCCATCAGTGCACACGTATCGAATCACGATTGTGTCCCCCACTGGGATACTGAGTCTCCAAGAATTGTGCCATCTTCACGAGATGACTGCGCAATGGCGATCTGGAAAAGTAGGCGCGCACCACTAATCGCACATACTTTTCTGCCTTAACTTGTGGAATCTACGCCATATGGATGATAATTGCTGCACTGCAACATTTTTATTAAAGGACGACAAATGTTTAAGAACACACCCTTCGAAGCAATCGCAAAGACCATGTCGGAGTCAACTCCGAAATTCAACCCTGCCGCTATGCAGGATGCTATCAAGCCAGCACAGGACAGCCTGAAAGCATGGGCAGATTTGGCGCAAAACCAGGCCAAGGAAGCCCAAGCGGCTCTGCTCGATACCGTGGAGTCCATCAAGGGTGCGAAGGACCCACAGGCTGCCTTTGAGGTGTTCAAGGCTTCAGCAGAAGCGGGAATGGCGATGTTTGCGAGGAATCTCAAGGAAGCAACTTCTCTAAGCGTTGGGCAGTTTCACGAAGCCGTAGATGCAATCGAGAAGTCCCATCCGGCTCCCGAGGCGTTTGCGGCAGTTGCGAAGAATCTGAAAGCTGCAGCATCGACAGCCGAAAACACACTTGATTCCGCGCTGGAAAAGGGCGCTTCCTTGGCTGCATCGGTTGCACCTGCAGGCAAGGCAAAGAAGACCCGTTAAGGGCAGGAGCCAAGTCAGGTTCGCGTTCCACACTGGGTGTGTCGCGAACCAAAAGGCGATATGCACCATCTACGGTGCGTTATCAAGGGTTGTTGGGATGAGGGCTTTGACCTACAGTTAGTGCCTCACCAACGAACCTGGGTACGACATGCGCAGATGGAACGGATGGGGTGATGATGCCACCTCGCTGGAGCTTAACGAAGACGCGCGCAATATGTTGGTGGCGCGCATTGGCCCGGGGCATCCAGAGCAGGATGCCAGGCGCGAAGATCTGCTTGCTGAAGTCCCGGCTTCGCGCTTGAAAGGGGTTCACCCCTCCATTCATACCGATGCCGACGTACGATTCCCCATGGCTTTTGGCGAGAGCTTTGCAGATTGGATCCGCAAGCGCTTTGGTGCCATGCCGCCGGTTCCGGACGGAGTTGCATTTCCCGAGTCTGGACAGCACGTACGCGAGTTACTGAGCCTGGCTCATGCGAATAACTGGATCGTGATTCCATGTGGTGGTGGCACCAGCGTTGCGGGCCACCTGGATTGCCCGATCAGCGAACGGCCCATCCTGTCGGTGAACCTGACTCGGATGAACCGCCTGTTGCATCTTGACAAGTTGAGTCAGCTGGCAACATTCGGAGCCGGAACACCCGGGCCCCAGGTGGAGGCACAGTTACGCGCGCACGGGTACACGCTGGGGCATTTTCCGCAGTCTTTTGAATACTCCACTGTGGGCGGCTGGGTGGTCACGCGTTCCAGCGGTCAGCAGTCTTTACGGTACGGACGTATCGAGCAATTGTTCGCAGGTGGCCGAATGGAGTCGCCCGTGGGTACGCTCGTCATTCCCACCGTGCCTGCAGCCAGCGCAGGGCCTGACTTGCGCGAACTGGTGCTGGGCTCGGAGGGACGATTCGGCATCTTGACTGAGGCCACTGTGCGGGTGACACCGCAGCCGGCGCACGAGAGCTTCCATGCCATTTTCCTGCCCGATTGGGATACTGCGGAGACGGCGGTTCGCGAACTCGTGCAGCGCAAGCTGGCGCTGAGCATGATGCGCCTTTCCAACGGCATTGAGACTGAAACCAACCTCGGTCTGGCAGGGCATGCAAGACTGATCGGGTGGATGGAGCGTTACCTGTCGCTGGGCGGTTGCGGTGCCGGAAAATGCATGCTCATGCTGGGCGTGTCAGCCGATCGGCGTTCTGCCCGCCATGTGCTGCGAGAGGCGCGCCGAATATTGTCGGGCCATGGCGCGGTCTACATCGGCACCGCAATGGGAAGCAAGTGGGCAGCCCATCGCTTTAAGGGTCCCTACCTGCGCAACACGCTGTGGGACCTGGGCTACTCGGCTGATACGATAGAAACGGCAGTCGACTGGCCAAACGTTAAACCACTCATGCTCGCAATGGAACAGGCCGCGCGTGACGTGTTTGACCAGTACGGCGAGCGTGTGCACGCCTTCTCGCACCTCTCACACGTTTACCCGCAGGGCAGCAGCATTTACTCACAGTTCGTCTGGGCCAGCGCAAAAGGCGGGTTCGCCCCCAACTTTGAACGCTGGCAGCGGCTCAAGGTCGCCGTGGCTGGCAGGGTCGCAGCGCATGGCGGGACGGTGAGCCATCAACATGGCGTGGGTCGAGATCACGCCGCACATCTCGAGGACGAAAAGGGTCCGTTGGGCATGGCCACTCTGGCCGAACTGTGCCGGCACTTTGATCCAAAGAAGATCATGAATCCCGGCAAGCTGTTGCAGGACGAGGGGCCATGGGCGGGTTGAGTGCTACTGCTCTGCGCGCGCAGGCAATAGCCCGGTTGAGCAGCAGCGAGTGGGATGTGGTCGTCATCGGCGGTGGCATCACAGGCGCAGGTGTGGCCCAGCAAGCGGCACGTCAAGGCTGGAAGGTGTTACTGCTGGAGCAGCGCGATTTTGCGTGGGGGACGTCAAGTCGGTCATCCAAGCTGGTGCACGGCGGATTGCGCTACCTGAAGGAGGGCGCCATTAAGACGACCCTGCACTCAGTGCGAGAACGTGAACGCCTGATGCGGGAGGTGCCGCAACTGATCGAGGCGCAGAGCTTCCTGTTTGCTGACTGCGTGGGACGCAAACCCGGGCGATGGCTGCTTCAACTGGGCATGGTGGTCTACGACCTGCTCGCTGGGCAACGCAACCATTTTTGGGCAAACCTTGCCACCGTGCAAGCCTTGGCCCCCGGTTTGAACCCGGGGCGGATGCGTGGGGGCATGGTTTTTACAGATGCCAAGACCGACGATGCCAGGCTCGTATATCGCTTGTTAATGGAGGCGCAACGCGACGGCGCGCTGGTGCTGAACTATGCTGCCGCGCAACAGCTGCAGCTTGAAGC
>CAIPGC010000242.1 GCA_903864505.1 uncultured beta proteobacterium
CATTGGCTTTGACCGGGTGCTGTGCACCGCCAGCGATACCAGCAAGATACCCAATGCCTCGGCCACCGCCGCCTCGTCGGGTACCGATCTCAATGGTCGTGCTGCCCAGTTTGCAGCACGGCGCGTGCGCGACAACCTGGCCGCCTTCGTCTGCGGCCTTGACGGTTGTGGCGCAGGCGCCATCCGCTTCGAAGGTGGCAGGGTGCACTCCCCCACCACCACGCGAAGTTTTGAAGAAGTGGTCAAGCAGGCCTATGCCAACCGCATCCAGCTCTGGAGCGACGGCTTCTACCGCACACCAAAAATCCACTACGACAAGACCACGCTGACCGGGCGGCCGTTCTACTACTTCGCCTTCGGTGCGGCCTGCACCGAGGTCGCCATCGATACGCTGACCGGAGAGAGCCGCGTGCTCAAGGTTGACATCCTGCACGATGTGGGCCGCTCCATCAACCCGGCGCTGGACATTGGGCAGATTGAAGGCGCGTTTGTGCAGGGCATGGGCTGGCTCACCACCGAGCAGCTGGTCTGGAACGATGCCGGCCTGCTCACCACCCACGCGCCCAGCACCTACAAGATTCCGACAGTGGGCGATGTGCCCAGGCACTTCAAGGTCGACCTCTGGCCCGAACCGAACCACGAGGACAATGTGTTCGGCAGCAAGGCGGTGGGCGAGCCGCCCTTCATGCTGGCCATCAGCGTGTTTGAAGCGCTACGGGACGCTGTAGCCCAGGCACGCGCTGATGGAAGTGTGGTGCAATTGTTGGCGCCAGCCACAGCGGAGAACGTGCTGCATGCGCTGGGGCGGGCGTCGTCAACCGGCGCCTGAGTGCTGCGCCGACGCAAGCGGATTACCGAAGAACGAGTTCGACGCGCCGGTTGCGGGCGCGACCGGCTAGCGTGTCGTTTGACTCCTTTGGCTGCGAGGAGCCGTAGCCTGAGGCTGTGAGCCGGTCGGCGGCGCCGCTGTGTTGCCTCGCCAGCACATCCTTGACGGCGGCCGCGCGTTGCTTCGATAAATCCAGATTGAAAGTGTCACCGCCGATGTTGTCGGTGTGCCCCTCGATGCTGAGCTTCCAGCCGGCGTTCTTTGCAAGCAGTGCGGCAATCTCACGGATTACGGGCTCTGACTCTGGCTTCATGGTGGCGTTGCCGAAGTCGAAATAGATACCGAAAACCTCAGCGCGTCCGGACTCCTTCAGCTTCTGCTCCAGGTTCTCGACTGGCTCGCCATGTCCGCGGTCTGAGTCCGCCGCGGGGTACTCGATCTTGATAACGTCGAGCCGATGTTCGTTGAGTTTGGAGAGATCCTGGCCTGCTTTCTTCCCCAAGTCCTCGAGTCGAGCCTGCAGCTCCGGCGGGTAGGTCCCGTAGGTTCGGTAGTGCAGCGTCAGAGGCTGTATTGGGTCGTCAAGAAAACAAAACTCGGCCTTGTAGTTTCCGAACACGCCCTCGGCCTCCAACGCATCGAGTTCCACGCGGTTGCCGTTGATAAGCACCGGAAACTTCATCGTGCCTACCCGCTTCAGCGTGCCCGTTAGTGCATCGCGATCCAAGCCACCCCGCACCTGGATCGTAAATTGAGTCTCACCCGCGCGCATCAGGTCGTCGAGTACCGCTCTGGACGGACCGAGTGCCGTCCAACCGGGATATGTCTTATCCTCATTTCCGTTGAAGAAGTTTCGGTACTTCCGCGCGCTTTTCAGGTCCACGCGCAATACGCCGCGCGCAGAGCGGATCTTCACACCGCGGCGCGGCTCTGAATGGTAGACGAGATGTACCCTCTCGTCGGTCAGTCCGTCAACCAGCTTGATCGACTCGAAGTCGCCCTTACCGGGGTTATGGATCGCGGTGACCACCATCAACCCCTCGCGCAGCGGCGCCTTTGATGCCGTTTGCTCGGACGCAACCGCGGCAAAAGCCAAGACAGTCGATAAACCCGTGATAAGTGCAGCGCACAAAAATCGGTACATGGAGCCTCGCGCAATGGACGGTCTGCCACGACCCTGAAAGCTCGGACCCAGGGAGTGGCGCACTGGCAACCGGACGGTCAATATCTGAATCAGACAACTTTAGCACGCGGCTTGCAATGGTTCCACGTGCATTGACAATGGCATGGTGGAAGCTAAACTGGATGCGAAAAGGGCTATCAAGCAATTTTCCGCATGCGCACGATGCTTCCTCTCGGCGATCTCGCCTGTAACCAGAGCCAAGGCTTTTCACGAATGAAAAAAATCGCATTGTTAGCGTCTGCACTTGGCCTGCTGCTGCATTCTGCGGCGTTGTGGGCGCAGCCTTTTACGCTGGACAAAAAGTTTAAGGTTACTGAATTAGTGCTCCACAAATTCAGTCCGCCTGATGAGCCAAAGGCCAGCGGAAGAATCAGCATTGCAGAAGTTACTCAAAAAGACGACACCATTTACTATTTCGTCAAGGGTGTCAGCATATATTCTCCGGTGTATGTGGGCGTTCAGTTCACGGGCGCGAAAAATGAATCCGTCAACGTTTCGCTGCATAAACTCAGCTGGAAGAAGGCAGAGCGCAGCGGCACTACCGATGCGCGCGGACATTGGGAAGAAAAGTTCAAAACCGAGAATGATTTTGGACTCCGTGTCACAGCAAAAAGCAAACCCGTCACCTACAGTCTGATGGTGTGGGTCGGCGACTCCCCCAAGATTGAACTGCCGTCAGTCTTCAAAAAATCGGACGTAAAAAGAAAATGAAATCAGTATGGAAATTTGCTATTGCAGGTTTTTTTGTCTGTGGTTTTCATGCTGCGGGCATTGCACAGGTTGAGCCAAAGGGACCTAGTGAAATTGGGTTAATCGAGTCAACACAGGCACAAGATAGGGAGAACATCAAGGGGATCGGAGAGTTGCTCGGGCATTTCGGGAAATTTGTGGACGCCGCGAGTAGCGGAAGTGCTATGTATTCTGCAATGAGTGCACTGGACAACAATGAATGTGTTCCAGATCTTGCCGCTAGTGCAAGTGGTTTGATGCCCAGCGGTTGTGATGGCAATGCCGGCTGCAATCAGTGCTTTGAGAGTGCCGTCAACCGAATGAACACGGTGCGCAAAAACCTTGCGCGGATGTCCTGCCTACGAATGAATACAAAAAGATACGTAGATTCGGCAGTTGCCTTCGGCGACGATGTGTCGGGTATTCATGGCGCGATGGGCCTGGCTTGGCAGAAGGAAAGGAGAGGCATCAATGCATCGTATGAAAAGTTCAAGAAGACGTACGATGGAAAGTATGTCGAAATGATGGAGTCTCTGGATACATCGCTAAAAGGGATCGATGTATGTGAAGCACAATTTGGAATGAAGGACTGGTATCAAAAGTCCGGGTTCATCTACTATGAATTGATGAAAGAAAAGTACCAGAGAACTGATTGAGAGCGAATCCACATGAACAAACTCTACCCTTTGGCGCTGGCGTTCGGCGTTGCCTTTTTTGGCAGCGTTTCAGCATGGGCCACAAAAAAACCGCCCAGGGAACCAAACGGAGTCCGGGTAGCCGACAGTGCACAAATTGCGATTTATGTCGTTGGGAAGGAGTCCAGGCCATTTGCGCAGACCGGATTTCAACTGAATATTTTCGAAGCCAGCGTTGTGGTCAAGCAAACGCAGAAACATGGTCGCCAGATTATCCGCAGCCGCTTTGAGGCGATCGATGCGGACCTGCTCGACCCCAACATGTGGCAAGTCGCCGACTTTAACGGTGACGGTTTGGATGATTTCCGGGCCGTAGCACAAATCACCAAAAAGGGATGCCGCGTTTGGAGCACGCAGACCTGGCAGCCAGTTCGTGAACGCTTTACGTTTTCTGAACAAATCGGATATCACACTGATGCTGACGGCAAGCCCGTCAAGTCATGCCGATAGGAGCACGCCGTACCTGCACTGCATCAGTTGCCCGACAGATCGCGTTGAAGTTTTTGCAGGGCATCAAACAGTCCGACCGCAAGTGCCGGTGCACCGCTGGGATCGGACCAGTACACACCATGCGTTCCCCCGTCATCAGTGAGTTCAACCCAGCATGTCCTATTGCTTGAAAGCCGATACTGAATGGACTTGAACCCGCCGAGTTTGGCTCTCTCGAAGATTCGTAAAGCTGCGTCGGCATCGGTTCCAATTAACGGCCCTCGCTTCAATTCCGAGTGCGCGTGACCGCGTTGCCATGTCCAAACACGACCGTCCCGCGATAGCGCCACCCCCGCACCACCACCTGTGATACCACCCGCGCACCCTGAGCGCATCTCATCCGTGGCCCTTGCGCCTTGCGAATACAAGACCAAACCAAAAAACACGAGCACCAATAAATACCGCCAACCGCCCAGTTGCATCATCAGCTACTGCCGATTTACAGTTGCCTGAGCTACTTTCTTCAGGCCGGCAATGGCGCCATTTTGGTCCAGTTTCGCTGCCCCACAGCCAAAGACCAGCCAGTCCCTCTTCCCCCTGAAAACATTGAGTTCGATAACCGGGAATGCGCTGCTACCCATGTTGACCGTGTAGGCACCATTGCCCATCCCCGCGACATCCACCGGTACGGCCTTGAGTTGGAGTGCTCCCGCCTTTGCTGCTTCCGGGGTGACGCCTGTGGTATCACTCGGTGCACGTCGCGCCAACAAACTGACCGTGATCCGGTCTTTTGGTGTAACTCCTGCTGAGGTGTAAGTGCACCGCGACACAGCAGCCAGCTTGGGCGAACTCTTCACCACATTCTTTCCCAAGGTTCCGGTGTCAAACTTGCGCGGCGCGAATGCAGTTTCAACGTCCGCTTGCCGCAACATTTTGCATGCATCCCAGTCGTCCTGCGCCGCTGCAGTTGCATTCCACAGCGCGCCGGCCACTACAAGCGCCCCCGTCATGACCCATTTTTTATACCGCTTCATTCCGCCCCTCCAAACTGTCAACTCTGGTGCGATTGGACCCATTGTGATGCAATGCCGCAGAAACGCAAATATGGCCGGTAGCCAGAGGTAATACACTGCAGGTTTTATGATTTTGTCCATGCCTATCTCCCGAAATTTCAAGC
>CAIPGC010000243.1 GCA_903864505.1 uncultured beta proteobacterium
GCCGCCCAGTGGTCGTAGTCCTCGCGCTGACCGCGGATGTAGATCATGGCATTGATTGAGCTCGATCCCCCGAGCACCTTGCCCCGAGGTTGGTAGCCACGGCGGCCGTTGAGTCCGGGCTGCACGGTGGTCTCGAAACTCCAGTTGGCCTGACCATTCCTGGCCAGCACAGCCATGCCTGCCGGGCACTGGACAAGTACGCTGGTGTCTGGTGGACCCGCTTCCAGCAAAGCCACCGCAATGTCGGGGTTTTCGCTCAGCCGTGCTGCGAGAACGCAGCCGGCAGATCCGCCGCCCACAATGATGTAGTCAAACATGTCCTGTCTCCTCAGGGTTGTTCGTCCCGAACATTTGGATTATTGTGCTGGTATGAACACCACCTATTTTGAAGTACGCAAGAACAGCCTGGGAACCACAGCGTTTCGACAAAAGTCGATTGCAGCCCTGCCTGAAGGCCAGATACGGGTGAGGATCGAGCGCTTCGCCCTGACGTCCAACAACATCACCTATGCCGCCATGGGCGACGCCATGCAGTACTGGCAGTTCTTCCCGGTCACCGAGGATCCCGAGTGGGGTCGCATACCGGTGTGGGGGTTCGGTGTGGTGCAGGAGTCACAGCATCCGCTGATCGAACCGGGTGAGCGCTTGTACGGTTATTTCCCCATGGCTTCGAGTCTGGACCTGACACCCAGCACTATTTCAGGCGGGCATTTTTTTGATGCCGCACCCCACCGCGCGACGCTCCATCCGGTATACAACCAGTACATGCGCTGTAGCGTCGACCCGTTTTACACAAAGCAGACTGAGGACCTGCAGGCGCTGCTGCGACCGCTGTTCATTACCTCCTGGCTGATCGACGACTTCCTGGCCGACAACGCCTTTTTTGGTGCCACGACCGAACCTGGTCACAAGGGGTGGATGCTGCTTTCCAGTGCTTCCAGCAAGACCGCGTACGGCACTGCCTTCCAACTCGCGAAGCGCCCCAACATCGAAGTGGTAGGGCTGACCTCGGCGGGCAATGTTGCGTTTTGCGAAAGCCTGGGGTGCTATGACCGCGTGCTGACCTACGGCCAGCTGCCGCAGATTGCGCCAGATGCACCCTCTGTGTATGTTGATTTTTCCGGTGATGCCCGGTTCCGCAAAGCCCTGCACACGCATTGCAAGCGGCTTAAATACAGCAGTTCCATCGGTGCCACACACATCGCGGACATGGGAGGCAGCAAAGACCTGCCCGGCCCGAAAGCCACCTTGTTCTTTGCGCCCGCACAGATCAAGAAGCGCAGCGCCGAATGGGGCAGCCAGGCGCTCGCGCAGCGGTTGCTGCAATCCTGGCGTGACTTTCTTGCTACCGTGGCCGGTGCCGACAGCCCCTGGCTTGCGGTGCAACACCATGCCGGACCCGATGCCGTCAAAGCCACCTATCTGGAAGTGCTCTGCGGTCGGGCAGATCCGCACACCGGGCATATTCTTTCGCTCGGCGCCGCAATTGAGGCATGATGGGCACCGAAATTTTGACGAAAAAGAACGATATGGAGACTTCATGCGACTGGCCTTGCTGTCAGACATTCATTCCAATGTGCAGGCGCTGGATGCCTGCATGACCCACGCCCGGGCACAGCGGGCACAACGTTTTGCATTTTTGGGAGATTTGGTCGGCTACGGTGCAGATCCGGTGGCCGTGATCGAGCGCGTCATGCTGCTCACGGAAGAGGGTGCGCTGGTCATCAAGGGCAACCACGATGCCCTCGCTGTCGCACCACCGGCGCAGCAAAAAACGGTGGGCGACAGCACCGCTGCCTGGACGCATGGACAGCTCAATGCGGCGCAGCGGCAGTGGCTGGATGAACTGCCTATGACATACCAGTTTGAAAACGCACTGCTGGTGCATGCCAGTGCCGACAACCCTGAACGCTGGCGCTACGTGTACGACCAACGCGCAGCCACTGCCAGCCTAGATGCAGCGTCCGCATGGCCAGAAGTGCGCTATGTATTTAGCGGCCACGTGCACGTGCAAACCCTGTACTACCGCGGCGCCGGCGATGGACTGATGCTGTTCACCCCGCAGCCTGGCGTGGCGGTTCCCGTGCCGCGGCACCGGCAATGGCTGGGCACCATTGGCTCGGTTGGTCAACCCCGCGACGGTAAGCCGTTGGCCATGTACGCCCTGTTTGACACCGAACGTGCGCAGCTCACATTTCACCGGGTGCCGTACGACCACCACACGGCGGCGGTTGCCATTCGCCGCGCGGGATTGCCCGAATATTTTGCCGACCGGCTCGAAAGCGGGCGATGAAGTTGCTGGAGCCCGGCGCGGTTCTGGACGGCTTTGTCATCGAGCAATGCATCCACTCGGGGGGCATGGCGCACATCTACCGTGTGCATTATGCCAATGGACAGCCTGACCCGGGGTTTGGCATGGCCATGAAGGTGCCGCGCATGACTGCCGGTGACGGCGCCGAGAATATCGTCAGCTTCGAGGTGGAATGCCAGATCATGCAGGCGCTGCATGGTAGCCATGTACCGCGCTTTGTCGCGGCGGGCGACTTGCAAAATGTGCCCTACCTGGTGATGGAATATGTTCCCGGTCGCACACTCGAGCATTGGCTGGAGGAGGCAGCGTCCCGCCCCGGCGTGGGCGAAATGGCCCGCCTGGGCGCCGCCATGGCGCGCGCGGCCCATGCGCTGCACCAGCAAAACACGGTGCATCTGGACCTCAAGCCCGCCAACGTTCTGTTTCGCGCGGATGGAGGTGCGGTCTTGCTGGACTTTGGCCTGTCCTGCCACGCGCACTACCCGGACCTGCTGGCCGAGCAACTGCGCAAGGCAGTGGGCTCACCGGCCTGGATTGCACCGGAGCAGGTGGTCGGTGTGCGCGGCGATCCGCGTAGCGATATTTTTGCCATTGGTGTCATGCTGTATGAACTGTGCACGGGAGAACTGCCCTTTGGCTCACCGCAATCCGCGGGCGGGCTGCGCCAACGCCTCTGGATGGACCCGACACCTCCGCGAAAAATCAAACCTGATATACCCGCCTGGTTTCAGGAAGTCGTGTTGCGCTGCCTGGAGCCCGAAGCAGCCCAACGCTATGCTTCCGCCGCGCTGCTGGCATTTGACCTGACGCACCCGAATCAGATACTCATCACCGAGCGTGGCCTCAACACCAAAGGCACCAAATTTCGGACCCACTTCAAGCGGTGGATCAAAGCCGCTGGCATGCATTACCAGCCCAGCCCGCTGGCATCGCAACAGGCCGATGAAGTACCGATCGTGATGGTGGCAATTCCGCATAAGGACGTGACGGATGCCACGCTGTACTCACTGCGCCAGGCGGTTGCACGCTCGCTGGGTACCCGCCCGGGTGCCCGACTGGCCTGTGTCACGGTCATCTCGTCGAGCCTGACCAGCACCTCGGATGACGAGAAAAGCGAAACCAGCGTGCACCGCCGTTACCTGAGTACCCTGCGTCAGTGGGCGCAACCCCTGGACCACCCGGGCCACCAAACGTCGTGCCACGTACTCGAATCCGGCGATGTAGCGCAGGCGCTGCTGGACTACGCCCGCGGCAATGATGTGAGCGTGATTGTGATGGGAGCGGCCACCCACGGTCTCAAGACCCAGCGCTTTGTCGCAACCGTACCCATCAAGGTGGCGATGGATGCCCCCTGCACCATCATTCTGGTCAAGCAGGCGCTTCCCTTTGAGCAACTCGGCGATACAGTTTCCAGCGCCAGCAGCAGCCACGATTACTCGGACTCAGGCCGCGACAGCACACCGGCGTTTGGCGATGACGCGGGCCCGCTGGGATAGGCGACTCTTCTCGCAGACAATGGGGCTATGCCCACGCCCCCCAACGCTCACCCCTTTGAAGTGCTCACCCCCGACGTGGTGCTGGACGCGCTGGATCATGCAGGGTTGCGCGGGGACGGCCGGCTCACCGCCTTGTCTTCCTACGAGAACCGCGTCTACCAAGTGCAGTTGGAGGACGGCAGTTCTGTTGTGGCCAAGTTTTACCGTCCCGGTCGCTGGAGCGATGCGCAAATTCTGGAAGAACACGGCTTCTCCACAGAGTTGATGGCGACGGAAATTCCGGTGATCGGGCCGCTGCGCCTGAACGGGGCAACACTGCACCACTTTGGCGGCTTTGCATTCAGCGTCAGTCCGCGCCGTGGTGGGCGTGCGCCGGAATTGGATGACTTCGATGTGCTGGAATGGATAGGGCGGTTTCTGGCGCGCATTCATACCGTGGGGGCAGCCCAGCCGTTTGCCACGCGCCCGCCCCTGAACTTGCAGACCTTTGGCATTGACTCGAAGCAATGGCTGCTGGAAAACGACAAGGTGCCGCTTGATGTGCAATCCGCCTGGACTGTGGCCTGCGACGGCGCTATTAAACTAGTAGCTGAATGCGCAGCTTTGACGGGGGCTACAGGCCAATATGACCCCATTAAGATGCTGCGCCTGCACGGCGACTGCCATCCCGGAAACATCTTGTGGACACCGGTGGAGGCACCGGCTAGTGCTGGACCGGGCCCGCATTTTGTGGACCTGGACGATGCGCGCATGGGTCCGGCGGTGCAAGACCTGTGGATGCTACTCAGTGGTGACCGTGCACAACGCACGGGTCAACTTGGCGCTCTGGTCGATGGATACGAGCAATTCCGAGAGTTTGACCGGCGCGAGCTGGCGCTGATTGAGCCCTTGCGCACGCTACGACTCGTCCACTACAGCGCGTGGCTGGCCAGGCGCTGGGACGACCCCACGTTTCCGGTCAACTTCCCGTGGTTTGGCTCCAGCGACTACTGGCAGGGGCAGGTACAGATGCTGGAAGAGCAGATGGAAGCGATGCAGGAAGCGCCCCTGGTGGTGTAGGCTCCGCAAAGACCATGGAGACGCGCGAATTGCACAAACCCAGGCTGAACGTCATCGGCTGTGGTCGCGTGGGGCAAACCCTGTCGCGCCTGTGGCATTTGCGGGAGAGTTTTGCCATCCAGGACGTATTGACGACCTCTCAGGACAGCGCCCGGACTGCGTGCGAATGGATTGGTGCAGGGCGACCAGTGGCCCAGCTTGAAGACATGCGCGATGCCGGAGTCTGGATGTTAGCGGTGCCAGATGCCCAATTGACAGGCTGCGCGCGCGCATTGGCGAGCGCAATAGCGCCGCGCAACACCTCAACACCGTCGGTTGCCTTTCATTGCAGCGGGGCATTGGCCGCTGCGGAGTTGGCACCGCTGGCCACGCTAGGCTGGCACGTCGCCAGCGCCCATTGCATTTTGAGTTTTGCATCCGCTCCCCTTGCGCTCCAGCAATTCGGGGGGACCGCGTGTGCCCTGGAAGGCGACACACAGGCGGTTGCGCTTTTGGGCAGCAGCTTTGCCGCCATCGGCGCGCAGTGCTTCGCGGTGGCCGGACAGAACAAGTTGCTGTACCACGCAGCCGCTGTGTTTGCAACCAACTTTCTGCCGGTACTGCAGGCCACGGCGGAAGACCTGTGGCGCGCGACCGGTGTCCCTGCAGAACTTGTGCCTGCGCTACGCTCCTCGCTGTTGCGCAACGCCGTGGACAACATCACCGCAAAAGGCCCGCAGGCTGCACTCACAGGCCCTGCCGCGCGGGGAGACATGGTTGCCATTGCGCGCCAGGCGAGTGCGGTGCGCGCATGGAACAATTCGACCGGTTTGGCGTACGAAGCCCTGAGTGAGTTGGCCTTGCAGTTGGCCCAAAGAGGTGGCCTTGATACGGTGGGCAAGGCAGTTCGATGACGACCTGTTGAAGCAAAATTGAAACACTGTGACCGTCCACTTTCCGGCACTCGTGGTGCACATGTTTGGCACCTAATGGCGCTATGGGTCTGTTTGGCTGCGTCCCCGACCCATGCCGCTCCCGAGGTTGCGCCACCCCTATCGCATTTGCTGCAAGCCGCGGGTGTTGACGCTGGCAGCACCGGACCCGAATCTTTGCGACTCAGCACACGTCGTGCCAATCGTCAGCAGTTTTCGCTGTACCAGCAGGTCATGACCCGCCCGCTGCAAGCGCCTTACCGGATCGGAACCCTGGCACATGCGTACCGACAATCCACCGATTCGCCGTATGAAACGCTGGAACTGTCGGGTGCCGTCGCCGGTCTGGACATCCATCGACCGAAGGCGCTGGTACTTGCGCAAACGCAGCAGTCCCTGCGCAACTCGATGGATCCGTTGGCCGCAAGCGTGGCCTGGATGTCATTGGCGCGCGGCAGCAAGAAACGGTGGCGTCCCACCCTGCCCAACAGCATCACGTTGCCCGACCCGTTGCGGTTCGAGCTTGCCATGGTGCTCGCCACCATGGGCCAAGCCGACCAGCATCTGCGTCGGGCGCTGGCCCGGATCCCCGCATCAGTGACACCGGATTTGCTGCGCAGACAGACCCTTGACGGCAGCTTTCGACCGTTCAATGAACCCGACTACCGAACCCTTCTGCCGATGGTAGAACGTGAAGCACTATTGATCGGCATGCTCGACCTGACCGCGGCGGTGGAGCGGCTGCAACAGTACGTCACGACAGCGCCTCAACTCCCTGCGGTGGCATGGGCCATGGACACTCCGATGGGTCAAATCGTGGTGGAGACCACCGGCCGCAGCAACACGCACCGCCTGAAAGCGCCGCTCTTGGTTCTGGATGTGGGTGGCGACGACTCGTACGAATTTTTGCCATCCGAAGGAAAGCACCGCATGACCGTGCTGCTTGACCACGGGGGAAATGACCGGTACCAGGCGCTGACTCCAGGCGCGGACCCGTCTGCCGCAACACTGGGTTACGGCATTTTGTGGGACACCCAGGGCGACGACCAGTACCAGGGAACGCAGCACGCGCAGGCATCAGCCGTGTTCGGCATGGCGCTTCTTGTCGATGGAGGGGGGGTCAACCAATACACGGCGACCAGCCACGCGCAGGCCCATGCGGTTGGCGGAATCGCACTGCTGCTCGCCGGCCCTGGCGACGATCAATACACGGCACAAACCCACTCGCAGGGTTCGGCCGGACCGCAGGGCGTTGCCGCGCTGATAGAGCCCGCCGGAAACGAAAACTACACGCTGAACAACTCCCCACTGGTCAGACCCTCACCCCAGTTGCCTACACATAACACCTCGATGGGGCAGGGTGCGGGGCGCGGCATTCGCGCGGATGCGACCGATGGACGCTCGAGCGCGGGCGGGATTGGCATGCTGATGGACTTTGCCGGCAACGACCACTATGCGGCACAGGTGTTCGCGCAGGGAACGGGCTACCAGGAGGGTCTCGGAATTCTGGTGGACGACGATGGAGATGACCAGTTCGACGCCGCCTGGTACGCCATGGGCGCTGCCGCCCACCAGGGAGCGGGTGTGTTGCTCAAGCGCGGCAGTGGCAACGACAGCTACCGGGCCAGCCACTCCACGTCCATGGGCGCAGCACATGACTTTTCGGTCGGCATCTTTGTCGATGCCGCAGGCGACGACCACTACCAGCTCGGCGATCTCGGCCTCGGCGCCGCCCACGATAACAGCACCGCCTTGTTCGTGGACGCCAAAGGCAATGACAGCTACTACGTAGAAGGAACCGGATGCCGGGCATTGGGCGCGGCCTACCTCAGTGCGTGGGGCGGATTGCGGGAAGACCTGCTCAATCTGGGCCTGTTCATGGATTTGGGGGGGGACGACAGCTACCCCGCCCACTGCAGGCAGGCCCGCAACAATGCGCAGTGGGCCGCAATCCGGAAGTGGCCAGAGCTCAAACTTCGCAGCGAAGCCGGTGCCGCAGTGGACGGCGAGTTTGCTCTACCATTTCCCCTGCAACCCCGAACCCAATAGCGCCGCCTTCATCCACTCATGCTTACGGATCCATCCGCGCAAAGCACAGCTACCCGGTCCCGCCAACCCGCAACCCTTCCATGGTGGCTGCTGGCATGGACGTATTACGTCGCCTGCTGCCTGATGCACCTGCGCTTCTCGCTGTGGCTGGTGCGGCAGCGGGAAGCCGTGTTCGGCGCCACGTCGTTTGCCGAATTCATGCCGGTACTGGTGATTGCTATTGCTTGTGGACTCATCATCTGGATTGCGATGCAACTGCGCACGAGTCGCCGGCCCCGGGTGATTGCCGGTTACTGGTTGCTCTGGCTGCTCGCCGCCGCGCTCAATGATCGGTTCCTGACGTTTTCCATCAATGAATACTTTCACTATCCGCAGTACGCCATTTTGGCTTTGCTGGTGGCCCGCGCCATCGATCCACAACGGTCACGCTGGTATGTAGGGCGCATATTGTTCTGGGTGACCTTGATGGGAATGGGAGACGAGTTGCTGCAGTACACCTGGATCACCATCAGCTACAGCGAGTACCTGGATTTCAATGACTTCATCGTCAATCTGGTGGCCGCCTTTGCCGGGGTCCTCTTGTACTACGGCCCGGCAAACTCAAATTCTTCTCCAGCCACGCAAGCCCGCCCAGTGCTGGAGTACCTCGTGGCCAGTTGCATCGCCGTTGCAGTGCTGGCAGGCCTGCAAACCGGCCGCATTGTTCCAAGCCCGACGCAGCAGGTTCCCCCCGGCGGAGTGCTTCAACTCGCAGATGGAAGTCACACTTTTTGCCTGCAGCGCGGGCCGGACTTTTACGGGGCATGGCAAAACGGACCGCGCCATGGACGCTACTACGTGATGCCGCCTATTGCCGGCTTTCTGAGCATGCTGCTTCTTGGAACTATTTTTTCCAGTTTTTCCAGACATAGGCCGACAACGATGCCATCACCACACACACCAGTGCGTACTGGACCGGGAGCGCCTCATCAAAGTCCAGACCCTCAGCGCCCAGGTGGTATGCCGCCAGCACCAGCAATGCCGCCACCAGACGCAAGCTCCACGCCGTAGGCTGCAAGTGGGCCGGACCCATGCGTTTCAATAACTGACCGCCCAGCATGCCAGCAAGCAACCCCAGCGACGCGCCAACGGCCACGTCGCCTGGCCAATGGGCACCCACCGCAATGCGCGACAACCCGGCTGCCGCAGCCAGCATAAACAGCCAGCCATGGCGCCAGCGGCGCTGCGCGGGCAGGGCAAAGTAGATCGCCGAGGCCACGGCAAAGGCCGTCAGCGTATGGCCCGAAGGCATGGAGACAACGTGCAGCGTTTCGCCCACAATGCGCATCTGCGCATGATCGAGCACCGCCGCCGGGCGCGCGCTCTCGATCAGGCCTTTTCCGATGCGTGCAAAGGCTATGGCAAAGGGTGCGGCACACAACCATGCCCACATCAGGCGCGGCGCCAGCACCAGCAGCGGTGCGGTCACGCCCAGCACACCCCAGGCGTTTCCCAGCAGCGAAAGGCTGGCCCAAACGCTGGCATGCACCGGAGCACACCAGTGGTTGATGGACACAAACATGGCGGGCTCAAAGGAGTGCAGCCACAAGGGACCGGAAACCATCAAGAGCAAGAACGGCAGCAGCCAGACGCGCACAGGAAAGTCAGATGTTGGCATCACTCAGGGGTTCCCACGAAGGCGCGGCTGCGGGTCACCCGCCCAGCCATGGCAGGCGTAAAAACGAAAACTGGAAATCGGTACGCCAAAGCGCTGGACGTCGTGCGTATCGAGTACGCTGCAGTCACGAAAACCGTGCGCTCCCAACGGCACTTCGTAGCCCAGCTGTGACCAGTCCACCAGCAGCGTGTCGCCCCCCACCGGCAGATCACCGGCCCATAAATCAAACTGGTCAAAGCGGTCCTCCAGCACGTGCACCGCCAGTGGCCGCGCATACCAGCCCAGCCGACTCGCCAACGTCCAGTTTTGCACAGAAATACTATGCAGTCCCTGCTGTGCGGCAAGTGTTCTGGCACGCTGCCCCGCCACGTCCCAGCCGTGCACATCGGCAAATGGGTTGGATGGCGCAACGGCATCACCACGGCCTGAAATTCCCGACGTGAAAGGTACGCCGGCGCTGACCATCAGGCTCAGCAAGCCGACACACACGAGCGCCTGAAACGCCACCAGTCCAAGAACCCGTCTTGTGCGCCCGCGCTGCCAGCTCTGTGCCAGCGCAACGCCGGCAAACGGCGCCAGCGCCGCCCAGGCTGGAGCGGTCCAGTGCGGCAAACTCGTGCCACCACCGGCGAGCACGGCCATAACGGTGAAGGGCAGCACAAAAAAGAGTCGAAGGAAGCGCTGTGCCCCCTGCCCCGATCGCCCAAGCCCTACCCAGCCCCAGAGCAACAGCGGGCCAAACACCAGCAACTGCACTGCCAGAAACCGCAGCACTTCCAGCATCCGCCAGCCACCGCCCGCGCCATGCCTGGCCTGGTAGGTCAATGAGATCCATTGATTCTGGTAGTTCCACACAGCTACAGGTGAGACCATCACCAGCGCGATGAACAGTGCCAGCCACAACCAGCGGCAGGCCAGCACCGACCAGCCATGTGCCAGAAGCAGGCACACACCGAGCGCAACGGCGATGAAGATCGCGGTGTACTTGCTCAAACCGGCCAGCCCGAGCAGCACGCCCAAAGCAAGCCACAGCGCTGGACGGTGCAAGGCGTCGGTCTGCAGCAACTCCAGCGCAAGCAGCATGAGCGCAACGCCAAAAAACATCAACAGGGTATCCGGCAGCAGCCCAATGCCCAGCACATGCAACAGCGGTGCCAGTGCCAAAGCAACGACAGCCCAGAGGCCGGCCTGCGAAGCAACGCACGGCTCACCCACAGTACCGCACAGGCGCTCAGCGATGCGGTGCACGATCAGGGCCGTGCCCAGCCAGAGAAACTCGGGGACCAGTCGAAGAACGGGATCAGACGCATCCAACGCCACCAGGGGCCACTGAATCCACCCTACCAGCCCAGGATGGTCAAAGTAGCTCAGCGCCAGATGCGTGGCGTAGAGGGCATAGTGCGCCTCGTCCACCGACAGGCCCACACTCGCGCCCATTGCAAAATGCAGCGCGCACGCCAGCACCA
>CAIPGC010000244.1 GCA_903864505.1 uncultured beta proteobacterium
GCCCGGCACAGCTATGCACAGCGCCGACAGTGCCTGTTGGCGGCGCTGCAACCATGCCTGGGCGACCATGCCCAGATCACAGGCGCCGAGCAGGGCTTGCACCTTTGCCTGCGGTTACCCAACAGCCTGGACGACAAGGCGCTGGCCCAGCGCATCGCCAGCAAGGGACTGACTGTGCGCGCCCTGTCGGCCTATTGCCTGCAGCGCCAGGATGCCAAAGGGCTGGTCATTGGCTACGGCTACGCTCCACTGAAAGAGATCGAGCGCTGGGGACCGGTGCTTGCCCAGGCCATTTTGAACGAACTTAAACGCCTCTCGGTCTGAACGGACCGCTCACCACGCGTCCATCAACCGGTGGTACGCCATGCCAAGCACCAGACTGGGCATGCGAAGCAGAGGTCCCCCCGGAAACTTGTGGTGCTTGAGCCTTGCAAATACATCCAGTCGCTCTGCCTGCCCGGCCACCGCCTGGGCCACCACGCGCCCGGCCAGACCGGTCAATGCGACTCCATGGCCGCTAAAGCCTTGCAGGTAATACAGGTTCTGTCCCAGACGACCGAAGTCAGGAGCACGGTTCATGCTGATATCCACAAAGCCGCCCCATACATAGTCAATCGGCGCACCTCGCAGCGCTGGAAATACATCGCCCATGCGGCGCGCCATCAGTTCCTTAAGTTTTGAAGGTGTGCGGGTGGAGTAGCTCACCCGACCGCCAAACAGCATGCGATGGTCGGCGCTGAAGCGAAAGTAGTCCAGAATGAAGTTGTTGTCGCAAATTGCGGCGTTGCTGGGAATCAGGCTCAGGCACAGGTCCGCGTCGAGCGGTGCGGTGCTTATCATGTAGGTCCCCACGGGCATGACACGGGGCGCAATTTCTGGCGCAACTGCCGGGCCATACTCATCGAGCGTGCAGTTGCCCGCCAGCACGCAAAATGCAGCGCTAACCGAGCCCTGCGCCGTGCGCGCCACAACCTCGCTGCCGCGTCGTAACCCCGTAACTGCCGAACATTCAAAAATCTGCACCCCCAGCGATTGCGCGGCGCGCGCCAACCCCAGGCCATATTTCAGTGGATGCAGATGCCCTGAGGTGTTTTCAAAAGCGCAGGCGCAGTAGACCGGGCTTTGAATATGGTCTTGAACCTGTGCACCACGTGCAAACGTACTCTCCAGCCCGTAGCGCTTCTGCAAGGCCTGCATGTCGTCCTCCAGCGCTCTGGCCTTGCGGGGCGAGTCGGCGACATACAGGTACCCCTTCACCCGGTCGCATTCAATCCGGAATTGCGCAATGCGCTCATCAATCAAATGCACCGACTCCAGCGACATGTCCCAGGCCAGGCGTGCTTTGGCAGCGCCAAGCTGCTGCTCGAACGGCGCCTGGCCGCAGGCATAGCCCACAATGGCCTGACCGCCATTGCGACCCGACGCACCGCTGCAGATGCGGTCTGCCTCCAGAACCACCACCTTGAAACCACGCTGCGCCAGCTCGATTGCCGACGACAAACCGGCATAGCCGGCACCCACCACCACCACATCCGCGCGCAGGTCGCCCTGCAGGGGTGCCGCGACGGGAGCACGCTGAACACTTGCCTCGTAGTAGCTTTGCTGGTTCAGTTGGGTATCGGATTCAAGCAGCATAAAATTTCTCGCAGATCAAACGGTCAACGCAGACGGTACCGCACGGTCCGCCTGCCTACTGGGTCCAATTGCGCTGGACAAAGGCACACCACTAACCCCTGATCTGGGGCAATGCACCTGGTTGGGGCATGATCAGCGGAACTGCAAAATCAAACCCCGATGAATTCCAATCCTAGCGACGCTCCTGCACCCAACCGCTGGCTGGCCTACCTGTTTCTGGCCATGAGCATGTCGCTGGTGGGCAGCTATGTGGCCCTTTCCAAGCCGCTGGTCGCAGCGCTTCCGGTCTTCCTGCTGGCGTGGCTGCGCTTTGGCATTGGCGGTTTGGCCATGGCGCACTGGCTCAAACGCCCGGCGCTCGAAGCGCCCATGTCAGCCACGACCAAGCGGCTCCTGTTTCTGGAGTCGTTTTTGGGCAACTTTTTGTTCACCATTTGCATGCTGTTCGGCGTCAGCATGACCAGCGCCGTTTCGGCCGGTGTCATCATGGCATCCATCCCCGCCGTGGTGGCCGTGCTGAGTTGGGCGTTTCTGAAGGAGCGCATCGGCTTGCGGGTCTGGGCCGCGGTGGGTTGCGGTGCACTCGGCATCGGCCTGCTTGCGCTATCAAAAGGTGAGCTATCCACGCAATCTGCACGGGGGCTGGAGGCCGCTACAGGCATGAGTCGCGCACTGCTGGGCAACCTGCTGGTGTTTGCCGCGGTCGTGTGCGAGGCCGCCTATGCCGTGATCGGAAAGAAGCTCACCGGCAGCCTGTCGCCCAAGCGCATTACCTCGCTGATCAACCTGTGGGGCTTCCTGCTCATGACGCCCATGGGGCTGTACACGGCCTGGCACTTTGACTTTGCCGCCGTAGCAGTACCGTCCTGGCTGTTGCTGGTGTTCTACGCACTTGCCGCCAGCGTGTGGACCGTCTGGCTGTGGATGACCGGGCTCAAGACCGTGCCCGCCGCCCGGGCCGGTGTCTTCACCGTCATGCTGCCCATCTCAGCGGCGCTGGTCGGTGTGCTGGCACTGGGCGAGACACTGAGCGGACTGCAGTTGCTTGCCTTCGCCATTGCCCTGTTAGGCGTGCTGCTGGCGACCCTGCCCGGCGCCAAAGCCTTGAATCAGGCCAGCGACCGGGATGCAACGACGATGCCGTCCTCATCGGCATAGAGCCAGTCGCCGGGTCGCACCCACACGCCCTGCACCTGAACCGCGACATTCGTTTGCCCCTCATTGCGCTTTTCGGTGGGCAACGGCAGCGCCGCCAGTGCACGAATACCAACCATCTGCACGGCCAGTTCGGCTGTGTCACGCACACAACCGTCAATCACCACGCCGGCCCAGCCGTTGCGCGCTGCGGCCGCAGCCAGGTTGCCGCCCAGCAACGCCCGGCGCAAGGAAGCGCCACCATCGACCACCAGCACTTGCCCCACGCGTCCCTCAGGTGTCTCAACATATCCCGCTGCGTCCACCGCCGCCTTGACGAGTGTGTTGTCTTCAAAGCACTTGACCGTTACCACCGGCCCAGAGAAGCGCTTGACGGCCCCAAAGTCCTTGAAGACCGGTGGCAACACCCGAAATTCGCCTGAATTGTCATTCTTGTGTGCATCACACAGGTCGCACGTTGCTACGGTTGCTGGCATGCGTTTACTCCTTTTTGATGAATGAAGCTATTGTCCAACGGAAAAAACAACATCTCCGAGTGAAAAAAGCACTTTCTCACTTGGAAACCCGCTTTTTCTCCAGTAGCATCCGGGTTACCAGCGAAGAGGCAGAATTTTCACTGGTGATTAATCAACTTCTATAAGGAAAATCAATCATGGCAACTGCAAAAAAAGCTCCGGCAAAAAAAGCCGCTCCCGCAAAGAAGGCCGCTCCTGCAAAGAAGGTAGCCGCTCCAGCGAAGAAAGTCGCTGCCAAGGCACCCGCCAAGAAGGCTGCACCAGCCAAGAAAGTGGCCGCCAAGAAGGCCGCACCTGCTAAGAAGCTCGCTGCCAAGAAGGCACCCGCTAAAAAGCGCAC
>CAIPGC010000245.1 GCA_903864505.1 uncultured beta proteobacterium
AACTGGAAGTACCTGTCACAGGTCTGGGGACTGAGTTAAGGTGATCCGCGTGAACCACAGCGTGAACGCCATGAACCACCAGCACCGCACACTTCTTATCCTGGGCCGTGAGGTGATGGGTGTGTTCAAGTTGCGCATCGGTTTCATGATCATGATTACCGCGCTGGTCGGAATGGCAGTCAGCACAGGCGCACCGCTCGGCATCGTGAAAGTTCTGGTTCTGGGTGTCAGCGTGTTGATTGCCTCCGCCAGCGCCGGCGCCTTCAATCAATACTACGAATACGATAGCGATCACCTGATGGCACGTACGCGCAACCGCGCCTTCGTTACTGGAGCGCTGTCGCACACGCCGGCTTGGCTGTTCCTGATCGCTGCCCTGCTGATCTGCTCAGTTGCCGCTGCTGCCTGGTGGCTTAATCCTGTGTCGGCAGCGTTTGTGTTTCTGGGAGCGTTTTTCTATGCGGTGGTATATACAGTCTGGCTCAAACGCCGCAGTTGGTTGAACATCGTTGTTGGAGGCATGGCCGGCAGCTTTGCCGTGCTGGCAGGCGCGGCCGCGGTCGACCCGGCACTGGGGCCCTTGCCCTACCTTCTGGCAGCTGTACTGTTCCTGTGGACACCGCCGCATTTCTGGAGTCTTGCCATCGCAAACAAGGACGAATACCAGGCCGCTGGCGTGCCGATGCTGCCCGTGGTAGTCGGAGTTCCACGTGCAGCGCTTGCCGTACTGGCCAGCACGCTGGCGTTGGCGCTTACCGCTCTTCTTCCCGTGTTTTTTGGTGCGGGCGCAACATATTTCGTTGGTGCCTTGGCAGGCGGAAGCTACTTCGTTTACAGGGCCTGGCAGCTGGTCCGTGCCCCATCGCGCAAGACCGCCATGGGCTCATTCTTTGCGTCGCTTGTGCAACTGAGTCTGCTGCTGGTGGCGGCTACGCTCGATAGCCTGTTGTGGTGAGTGACCCATCAATATAGCCCATGCCGAAAATTCTAAACGCGGTTCGCACAGAGCCATGTTTTCCATTTTTTTCCTGCTTGCAAATGGTGTTCGTGGCGGTCTTTCTGGTCGCATTGCCCAGCCATGGGCATGTTGTTCCAACTGAAAGTTCAGGTCTAACCGTACCGGGTCTGGACCAGGCTACGGCACTCAAAATAAGCCAGGCAGTCGTCGGCCAGAGCATCAGCGACTTCACCCTGCTGGACCGCGCGGGCCAACCAGTGCGGCTGTCACAATACCTCGGCAAACCACTACTGGTGAGCTTCGTCTACACCGGTTGCTTTGACGTTTGCCCCGCTACCACAAGGGCCCTGCAAAATGCGGTGGAGGCCAGTCGCAGCGTCTTTGGCACCCACCAATTCAATGTGCTGAGCATTGGTTTCAACCAGCCTGCCGACTCTCCCCAGGCACTCAAGGCCTTCGCCAGGCAGTACCGTATCGATCAGCCTAACTGGGAGTTTCTAAGCCCGCACGCCTCCAGCGTCGAGTCGCTGACCCGTCAGTTCGGCTTCAGTTACACCGCTACACCGGCCGGGTTTGATCACATTCTCCAAGTCACTTTGCTCGACGGTGCCGGACTGATCTATCGCCAGATCTATGGCGATTCCTTTGGCGCTGATGGCTTAGCTGAACCCCTCAAGCAGTTGCTCAGCAATACGCCCGTGGCACAGCAGTTGAGCCTGGACGGTCTGCTCGATCGAGTGCGCATCCTGTGTACCGTGTATGACCCGAAGTCAGGAACGTATCGGCTCCAGTACGGACTGTTAATAGAAGTCGCTGGTGGCGTCACATTTGCACTAGCGATGGCCTGGTTTTTCCTCGCTGAGTGGCGGGCACAGCGCCTCGCCCGTCGCCAACCGCGACAGGGTCTTGCGCCGGCAGACAAGGCACACGCCTGAGCCAATACAACCAGCGCCATCCTGCCACGCTCCTCTCGCCCCGCGAAATCTGAAAAACCGGGCGCACCCATTGAATCGTCACCCAAATTACTGTGTTCAAACATCTTCAATCCATTGGCCAGCGGGCATTTCTCGCCGTAGAGCGCGTTTTCAGTAGTTTTTTTGGCGAACGCCTCAATCCACTGTATTACCTCGGCGCAATCGCATATTTCCTGTTCTGGGTAGTGGTAGCCACCGGCTTGTACCTCTACGCATTTTTTGAAACCAGTGTCGTTCAAGCTTACCCCTCGGTAGAGGCACTGACCCACGGTCAACGGTACGCCGGTGGCCTGCTGCGCAGCCTGCATCGCTATGCTTCAGACGCACTGGTGCTGGTCATTGTGATGCACTTGCTGCGCCACCTCACCTTCGACCGACATCGCGGCTTCCGTTGGTTCTCTTGGGTTTCGGGGGTGGCGATTCTATGGCTGACGTACGCCTCCGGAATCAACGGCTACATGCTGCCATGGGACCGATTGGCACAGTTTGTTGTTACTGCCACAACCGAGTGGTTTGACGTTCTGCCGGTACTGGGGGGTGCCATGGCCCGCAACTTCATATCCAACGCCAACGTGAGCGATCGACTTTTCTCCCTGCTGTCTTTCATTCATATCGGGCTACCCCTGAGTGTGCTGGCCTTGCTGTGGGTCCATACCCAGCGCGTCCCAGGGGCTAAAACCACGCCACCCCGTCCACTCTGGATTGCGCTGCTACTGACATTGACACTGCTCTCAATCGTCAAGCCTGCTTTGAGCCAGGCGCCAGCCGACATGGGCACACTTGTTGCAGAACTGCGCTTTGACTGGTTCTATCTGCCAACTTATGCCCTGATTGGAACCTGGGGAGCAACCAATACCTGGTTTCTTGTGCTCGGTGCAACACTCGTGCTGCTCTTGTTGCCCTGGTTGCCGCCACGCTTTTCCGAACGTTCCCGCCCCTGGAGCATGGCAGTGCACCCGGACGACCGCATAGTCGATGTGCGCCCCGGCGAAACACTGCTGGATGCAGGATTGCGCGAGGGGCTTCCTATGCCATATGAATGCCGCAACGGTGGCTGCGGTGTTTGCAAGTGCACACTTTTGCACGGTGAGGTCAGACTACATGCGCATCAAGACCTTGCACTGAGCCAGGCCGAGCGTGCTGCCGGAAAAATCCTGCTGTGCTGCGCTGAACCGGTGAGTGAAGTTGAAATCGCATATATACCGCTGCCCGGCGCGCATGCGCAACCGGTCAAACAGTATGTCGCCCGTGTCACCCGACTTCAACTGCTCAGCAGCGACGTGATGCAACTGGACTTGCAACTCGATGGCGGAGCGGCGTTGCCCTTTCACGCCGGACAATACATCAACGTGCTGCTCGACGATGGAGCGCGTCGAAGCTTTTCCTTTGCCAGCGCGCCACACAGCGCCAGAGACATCGAATTGCAGGTGCGCCGCATCGAGGGTGGACGCTTCACGCCCTTCGTCTTTGACACCCTTCGTGTCGGAGACAATTTGCAAATCGAGGGACCGCTTGGCGCTTTCACTCTTCGAGAAGACAATCAGAAACCAATCATATTTGTTGCTGGCTCCACTGGCTTTGCGCCGGTGAAAAGCATGCTGGAGCACGCCTTTCGCACCGGCCTGCAACGTCAGATGATCCTCTACTGGGGTGTACGCAGCCGCAAGGATTTTTACCTTGGCGCGCTCGCCGAGCAGTGGGCGCAAGAACACCCCAATTTTCAGTATGTTCCGGTACTTTCCGCACCCCAACCGGACGACCACTGGGACGGTCGCACCGGACTGGTCCACGAGGCCATCCTGGCCGATTTTCCAGACCTCTCGGCACACCAGGTGTATGCGTGTGGCTCGGTGCAAATGGTTCAGGCTGCACAACCCGCGTTCGCCCAACGCGGTCTGTCCAGCGACGACTGCTTCTCCGATGCATTTCACCTCGCCCCGCAGAAGCCCCTCCAAAGCAACAACGCAGACCTAGTTCAACTAGGAGGATCCCATGGCTAACTCCACCTTGCCCCCCCTGCTGCGCTATGCCCTGCAAGGGCTCGCCTATGCCGCCTTTGCGGCGTTTGTGGGCTATTTTTCCACGGCTCCGGCTTATCGCCAGTTGAACGACAACGAAGCCGTGCTCAAGCTATCGTTCAGTCACTCCGGGCAGTTAAAGTTTGCCTGTCGTGAGCGCAGTGCCGAAGAGCTTGCCAAGGTCGAACCCAACATGCGCAACAAATTGGACTGCCCGCGCGAACGGGCTCCGGTGCTGGTCGAACTCGACATGGACGGCGCATTGCTGTTTCGTGTGATCACCCCGCCGCTGGGGTTGCGTAAGGACGGCGCCGCCACCGTTTATCGGCGGCTCACCATCCCCAGCGGAGTTCACCATTTCAGCGCACGCCTGTCCGATGGACCAGATGGCGCCATCAACTTCACCAGCGAGCACGAGGTAAATCTGGCCTCAGGCCAGGTGCTGATTGTTGACTTCCTGACAGGCAAAGGCGGCTTCGTCTTCACCGGTGGATGAGGGAAATAGCTGTTCATGACCGGTTTGACCCGCACATTGCGCCATGCAGATGAAGCCTGCACAGCGGTATTCGATCACGCTTTCGCGCCAGGCATCAACCCATGGCGCCACTTGGGTGCGATGGCCTTTTTGTGTCTGGTGCTGGCCGTCGCAAGCGGCATCGTCTGTTACACCCTGTACGACACCAGTGTCACTGGGGCCTACCAGTCCGGGCTACGACTTCAAAATGACACGCTTCTGCTGGGCCGACTATTGCGTGGCCTGCATCGTTATGGAGCTGACGCCTGCTTGCTGCTGACGTTGCTGCACCTGCTGCGAGAGGGCTTGCGCGGTCATTACTCGGGCGTACGCTGGTTTTCCTGGCTCACTGGGGTGCCATTGCTGTGGCTGCTGTGGATGGCAGGTCTGACCGGTTTGTGGCTGCTGTGGGATGCGCGTGCCCTCTTGAGCATCACAGTCACCGCAGAATGGCTGCAGGCTCTCCCCATCGGCGCCGAATTGCTGGCACGCAATTTTCTAACGCCTGAAGCCTTGAACGATCGATTTTTTTCACTGATCATGTTTATTCACATCGGAGTACCCCTGCTGTTGCTGGCTTCCATTTGGGTCCATGTACAGCGGGTATCGCGGGTTCGCATGTGGCCGCCACGGGCACTACTGTTGTCCACCTTGACAGTGCTTTCGCTACTGTCCATGGTGCTCCCCGCGTCGAGCCTGGGAGTCGCTGACTTTTCCCACGTACCTCAGACCGTCTCACTGGACTGGTTCTATCTGTTCATCCACCCTTTGGTCGAAGCTTTCTCAGCCGCAACGGTCTGGTGGGGTGTCACCGTCTTCACCCTGGCGGTGGCGGCCCTTCCCTTGCTGCGTTCGCACCGCGACGTCGTGCGCTCAGCCGCACAGGTTGATCTGGCCAACTGCAATGGCTGCAGCCGCTGCGTTGCCGATTGCCCGTTTGGTGCCGTCACCATGGTGGCCCGGACCGACGGCACCCGCTATCGGGTGCAAGCCTCCGTCAACCCGGATTTGTGCGCTGCGTGTGGCATCTGCGTCGGTGCCTGCCCATCGTCAACGCCCTTCCGGCGCATCGAAGACATGGTCTCTGGCATCGAGATGCCGGCCACACCGATTGCCCCCCTAAGGCGGGAGTTGCAGAAAAAGGTGTCATCCCTCAGCGGCTCACACAAGATCGTGGTATTCAGTTGCCGGCAAGCCGGCAATTGCACAAGTCTGGCAAATGCATCCACCGCGGTGGTGGAACTGGAATGTGCCGCCATGCTGCCGCCTTCGTTTATCGAATACGCCCTGCGCATGGGCGCTTCCGGTGCAGTTGTCGCAGGCTGCCGGGAGGCCGACTGCGAGTTCCGGCTGGGCGACCAGTGGGTGAAAGAACGCATCCTTGGTGCGCGCGAACCCTACCTGCGCGCCTCCGTACCGCGTGAACGCATCGCCCTGTCATGGTCCGGTCGCGATATGCTTGACGTTTCCGCCACGATCTCGATGTTGCGTGCCCAGGTCTCAACCCTGGACGGCGTCCACCCATCACCACATTGAAAGTAGAAGTGCTACATGATTAACCCCCTATCGGGTGCCCTCGATCCGGGCTCGCCGGGTTTTCAGTTCGATCTCACCGTGCCGGCAGACGGACGCAAGCCGCTTGCCATGGCGTGGCTGGCGCTCGGGCTGCTGGCGTTGTTGGCCTCCGGGCTATTTTCTGTGTTGCTGGTGCTATCGCGCACGCCGCAACTGCAAACGCTCTTTCCCGTGGCCGACTTTTTCCGTGTCGCTCTGGTGGTGCACGTGGATCTGTCGGTACTGGTTTGGTTTCTGGCATTTGGTGGCGCCTTGTGGACGCTGAGCGGAACCACGCGCTTGCAGTTCCTGGCCTGGTGCGCCTTCGTTTTGTCGGCGTCCGGCACTGCCACCCTCTGTGTAGCACCATTTATCGACCCCGCAACACCCGTCATGGCCAACTATGTGCCGGTCCTTGACGGACCCGTGTTCCTCGGTGGCTTGATGCTGTTTGGCGCCGGGATCACGCTGTTGTGCTTGCGCTCCATGCTCGCTGCTTCTCCGGTGGGGGTGCGCATCAGCGGCGACGGTGCGCTGCGCTTTGGCCTGAACGCCGCCATGGTCACGACCGCCGTTGCCGTGTTTGCGTTCGGCTGGTCCTGGGTGACGGTACCCCGAGACCTTGATGCCAGGGCCTACTACGAACTGCTTTTTTGGGGCGGCGGCCACGTCCTGCAGTTTGCATACACCTTGCTCATGCTGATCGGCTGGCTCTGGCTGGCTTCCTCTCTGGCCCCTTCCCTCAAGCTATCGCCCCGGGTGGTGACGCTGCTTTTTGCCATTGCCCTCATTGCCGTCTTCCTGACCCCCATCACCTATCTGGCATACGACGTCACCACCGTGGAACACCACCGCATGCAAACCTTGCTGATGCGTTATGGCGGCGGCTTAGTGATTGGCCCCATAGCGCTGGCGGTTCTGTGGTCGCTGCGCACGTCTCCAGTGGCCAGCCCGCAGACGCGACCTCTGCGTGCCAGTTTGTTGGCTTCGCTGCTATTGTTTTCCGCTGGCGGCCTGATCGGTTTCATGATCACCGGCAGCAATGTGCGCATTCCAGCGCACTACCACGGTTGCATCGTTGGCGTGACACTGGCCATGATGGGCGTGGTATATCGGCTACTGCCTCAGTTTGGATTTTCCGCACCCCAATCCCGTGCTGCCGCATGGCAACCGCTCATTTACGGTGGAGGGCAGTTGCTGCACATTGTGGGACTGGTCTGGTCCGGCGGCTATGGTGTTCAACGCAAGGTGGCTGGTGCCGAGCAGGTGCTGCGAACAACTGGTGAGGTATGGGGCATGGGGCTAATGGGGCTGGGCGGCCTGATCGCGATTGTCGGCGGCATCCTGTTTCTGGTCATAGTCGGTCGCTCAGTACTCGGGGCTGCGGGAGGGCGGGCATGAACCCCGCACTGACCCCCACACCGGACCAACTAGACCCGTTGTGGAACTGGCTGCGGCGCCTGTGCCTGGTCGGCGCCGTGCTGGCCGTGTGCATTCTTGGCGCCAGTATCTTGCTGCGCCTGACGACAGTGCTGGATGCGCAGGGGAACGCCGTCTCCCTGCTCGAACCTGCACTGGAGCACGCCGTTCGAACGCTGCACCGGGTTTGCGCCTCTGGTGTTGCGCTATTGGCGTTGTGTGCATTTGCCCTGTGCTGGCGCGCCCGACGCACCGATGTCAAAGTAATGCCGCCGGCCGTCTCGATTGTGGCCTCAACAGTAGTGCTGGCGCTGATTGGTCCGCTGACTTCGGGCTATCGGTTAGGCAGCATTACGGTGGTCAATGTCACCTTCGGCATGGTCTTGTCAATGGCATTTTGGTGGCTACGCGAAATTATCATCACCGCAATGGAGGGGCCCACGCACACGCGCTCGCCGCCGGACCGGCTTTCATGGCTTACCTTTGGCGCGATGGTCTTGCACCTCGGAACCGGTGCTGCGGCAAGCGCATGGGAAATGCATGGCATTCACTGGCCTGCCTATGTCCACCTGGTCTCACTGTTGCTGTGCCTGATTCTGGTCGGTGTGCTCCTGTTTGGCCCGCGTCCAACCAAAGTCTTGTCTGATCGCGTCACCGCGTTGGCCGCTTTATTAACAGCACAGCTTGTGGTTGGCGGATTGCTCATGTGGCAAGACCCCAGGCCTGTCGCGCTATCCTATTTTCATGCCATGCTGTCACCCCTGGTGGCAATGGCGGCGGTCACCATCATGGTACGAGGTGCCAACCGTCGACAGCGCTAAAGCCGAGCGCGCGGACTGCGCCAGACAACTGCGCGCGACCGACAGACTATGCAAGTTTTGTGCCCAACAGTAGAATGGGCGATGGACCTAGGCGACTTCAATATCCCCCGCTTTTTGGCAGTGTTGCCGCTGTTCCACGATTTGTCTGCGGCAGAGCTCGAACGTGTTGCCAAGGGCTGCCAGGTGCAGCGACTGAACCGGGGTGACATCGTTTTCCGCTACGGTCAACCCTGTGAAGAGTTTCACGTGGTGGTCTCTGGTCAGATCAAGCTGTTTGCCATTTCCCCGGCGGGTCAGGAAAAAGTGATTGAACTGGTTGGGCCAGGGACCAGTTTCGCAGAAGCACTGATGTTCACCTCCAAGCCCTATATCCTGAATGCCCAGGCGCTCGCCAGTACGTTGTTGCTGACCGTGAGCAAACAATCCATGCTCGACGAAATCGTGCGTGATCCCCGGTTTTCGCTGCGCATGCTTGCAGGCATTTCAAGGCGCTTGCACGGGTTGGTCCATGACATTGAGTCGGGGGCACTGCACAGTGGAATGCAGCGCGTGATCGGCTACCTTCTGGGCGAGCACCCGTTTGGTGGCGCGGTCGGCGACGTGCCCACCGTTTCACTTCCAGTAAGCAAAGCCACCGTTGCTTCGCGTTTGTCGCTGACGCCAGAGTACTTCTCCAAAGTTCTGCACGAATTGGAAGAAGAAAAGTTGATCGAAATCGACAAGCGCGAGATCCGAATCATCGATCTGCCACGCCTGGCGCGTCACGGTGTTCGCTGAAAAGCACCACTAGCCGGAGCGACGGGGGTCGCCCCCTCTGATGAACTTGCGATAGTTTTCAGCACCTTCCACGCCTTTGTGTCGACCCAATTTACGCTCCCGTCCACGGCATCGGGCACGGCCAGTACCTTGGTTCCGTTCCAGATGAAATGGGTACTTGAGGCGATTCGTGGCACGCCACGAAGGGTGAAACTTGCCACACTTCTACGCACGTCCAGATTGATTGCCTGCACATTGGTGGAGTCATGCTGGCCTGCCGAGTGAAAGGTTCCTAGCACCACATGGTTTGCAGGATCAAAGAAGGCGGCGTCAAACGGCTGCTCCAGCGGCGTCCGCCGAACACCCAGAAAGCCGGGTTTGCCGATGCTCTCTCCCATTTTGTAGTCATGCACCAGGCCATCAAAAATGGGTCCGGCCTCCGGATCAATCGAAATTTCCCACAACTCTGCAACACCGTGAAGTACGACGACAAAGCTGTGGCGCGAGGGTGCCACCAGCAAGGCCGAAACACCCGGGGCCACCCTTCTATCCAGCGTCGTCATGGCGTAACGGCGCACAAGGTTTCGGTCCGCATCCAGCATCACCAGCGCACCATCAGAGTTTTCCGTCCTCAACACCCACCGTCCGTCCTGCGACATCACACTCAGGTCAGGGAGATCGGCAGCCCAGGTCGATTCAAAACCCAGCAAACACGCCAAAAAAAAGCCCGCACACCGATCAACGAACCGGCTGCGGGCTGTTCGGTGAAGCACCGATTTCAGAGTTTCAATACCCATTCAACGGCGGTCTTCAGGTCAGCGTCGTTTATTTTTTCCTGCGGGTTGGGCGACATCGGAATCGGGCCCCACACGCCGGGACCGCCAGTACGAACCTTCACCAGCAACTTGGCAAGCACGTCCTGCCCTTTGTACTTGGCAGCGATGTCCTTGAGCGCAGGCCCGACCAGTTTCTTGTCCTTGGTGTGGCAAGCCATGCAGCCCGACTTGGTCATGATCTCTTCGCCAGTAGCCGCCTGGGCGCCAAAGCTTAGCAGGGCCACGCTGGCCAGCAGCACGGTATAGAGTGTTTTCATTCGATATTCCTTGATAGTAGGAGTCCCGAAAGACCCCCGTTTTCATGATTGGGTGGATTAATAGACGTCGTGTTGGGTGTTGTTCACGTTGAACTTGCCCGTGGGCGTAATCAGGCGCGGATCCTTGATGACTGCCTTGAGTTTGCGTGTCTTGTCGTCGACCACGACCAGTGCAGAAATTTTGTCCTTCGCGCTCCACACCGAGAACCAGACTTCATCACCCGCCATGTTGTACTCGGGTTGCACGATGCGTCTTGCACCATCATCCTTGATGCCAGCCCACTCGCCAATGGGCAGAACTACGTACCCCTTGCTCAGATTCTTGATATCGAATACAGCAATCGACTGGCTGTTGGCAGGGTCAGGATTGAGCGGTGTGTCGACCCACAGATTGGTTGACTTCGGATGGGTCTTTATAAACAGCGAACCACCGCCCTGACCCTTGATGGTCTCCACCACATGCCAAGCCTGTGCCTTGTGCTTGACTGGGTCAGTACCGATCAAAGAAATGGTCTCATCACCGAGGTGACTGGTAGCCCACACCGGTCCGAATTTCGGATGAATGAAATTGGCACCCCGACCCGGGTGAGGCACTTTGCCGACATCAATCAGAGCCGTTAGCTTATCGTCCTTGGTGTCCACCACCGCGATCTTGTTGGAGGCATTCGCCGCCGTCAGAAAATAGCGACCAGTGGAGTCCATGCCTCCATCATGCAGAAACTGCGCCGCATCAATGGTGGTGATCTTCAGGTTCTTCAAGTCCTTGTAGTTGACAACCAGAATCTTGCCGGTTTCCTTGGCGTTGACAATGAACTCCGGGTTGTAGTGCGAAGCGACGATCGCCGCGACCCGTGGCTCGGGGTGGTATTCCTGCGTTCCGACGGTGGTGCCGCGTGTGGACTCAATGCGCAGGGGCTTCAATGTGTCACCATCCATGATCACAAACTGCGGCGGCCAGTAGCTTCCCGCGATTGCCAGCTTGTCCTCATACCCTTTGAACTTGGAGGTCTCCACCGAGCGCGCTTCCAGGCCCACCTTTATCTCGGCCACAGTGCCGGGCTCCTGCATCCACAGGTCGATCAAATTGATGCGGGCGTCGCGACCAATCACATAAAGGTAACGGCCCGACAGCGACATGCGCGAGATGTGAACCGCATAGCCGGTCTTGATCACTTTGACAATCGCCTTGGTCTTGCCATCAATCAGTGCCACCTCTCCCGCATCGCGCAAAGTGACCGAGAACAGATTGCCCAGGTCCAGATTGTTCATCTTCTTGGTCGGACGGTTTTCCGGCGCAACGCTCACCTTCAGCGATGCCATCATTTCCTTCATACCCCACTCCGGCGGTGTTGGTGGTTCGTGCTGGATATAGCGCGCCATCAAGTCGACCTGCTCGTCGTTGAGTTCGCCAGAAGTACCCCAGTTGGGCATGCCCCCGGGTGAGCCGTATTTGATAAAGATCTTAAGGTAGTCGGTCCCATTGGGGATGGTCTTGTCAGTCGTCAGAGGCTTCCCGGTAGCGCCCTTGCGCAGCACGCCATGGCAGCCAGCGCACCGTTCAAAGTAGATCTTCTGACCGGCAGCAAACTCCGCCACAGTCATTGGCGGCGCCTTTGGGTTGAGACTGTGCACCATGGGCACACTGCCCACAGGGGAGGCATCGCCGACCTGGTACGCCTTTTCAGTGGGTGCCAAAGGCTTTTCCTGCGCCTGAGCGCCAAAGGCCAGGGTTGTCAGCAGTGTCGCTGCGACTCTAGTCCACCGTAGAATATTCATGGCTTGTACTCCGAATGATGTTGCAGTTTCCGTCTTTTTTGGCCCGAACTCGAGACACACTCGCCGATGGCTGCAAATCGTCGGATCGAGTTTTCAAATTTTGAACAACCCGACGGACCGTGTCCTTAATCTGGCATAAGGACGCGCAGGGTCAGCCCCTGATTCAGTCCATCTTTTTTGGTCCAAAGGGCAAAACGCGGCGTTTTACGGCCGGCGATGCAAGGTCATTGTCGATGGAACCGATTGCTGGTGGATGACGAGAGCCCCGGCGGCACCTACTGGACGGCAACGCATTTAGCCGCAGAGCATGCAAGTACCGGGGGAACCTTGATTAGCAGCAAGCAGGCTACATTGGGCTGCGCCGACAGTTCACGCGCGCGTGCTGCCAATTCACGTTGCTGATCTGCCGCCACCTTTGCTGCAGACGCGGTTGCCGATACAAGCGAATAGGGCTTGAACGACCACATCCCGCAAGGGTCTCTGGGGTCAGTAAATCCAATGGTGCCGCATTCAGAGGCCTGACTGCATGGCGTGTCTACCGCCAGTTGCCTCGCCTCAGCCTCCTTCGCGTCGGCCAGGCCAACTGCCTGCAGATAGGCGGTCAGATCGGCACCACCCCCGCCACATCCGGTCAGCGCCGCCAGCATCAACACCATGGCTGCACATCGCATGGTCAGGTCCCTCATGCCTGCACCAGCGTGGTCACCCGTCGTCTGGTGCGCTCCCGCAAAGAACACTCGCGCAGCTTCTCAGCCAATCCCTCCAGGTCCGGAATCGCCAAGATGGTGACTGTGGAGAAATTGGTGTCAGTAGAGCGGAGCTGCAGATGGCAGTGACCCAGCAGACGCATCCCCAGCGGCTTGAGTAGATCAAAGTGATCTATGCGGAAAAGCTCCACACTCTCCTTTGATTTGGACAGAATGCCGGTCTCTATTCTGACCCGCTGCGTTGTCACCTCATAGGCAGTCGACAGACTTTGAACCCAGTAATAGACATAGGCAAGACCCAACGTAAAGAACACAGCGATCCATTGCCAGGCTGAGTAGACCACCGCAGGATGCCCGGTGAACAGCACACCTTCTGCTTCCCCTTCCTTGGACGCAGCGTACGCAACCAGATCAGTGTTGCAAAACCTGCATTTGATTGCAGCGGCCTTGATCGTCTCGGCGCAAACCGGGCAGGGTTTCTCATCACTCATCATGCGTTCCTTGCAAACATTGATTCTGCTCCGGCCTCCGAACGGCTGCCAGTGTAGTCAAAGACTGGCTAGTCATTCCCACCCCAACGCCAACCAGGCGGTTCTCCCTTAACCCAGCAAACCAGCACCAGCACTGCAGTTAACCCGGTGACGCAGGCGATGAATGAATAGTGCTGAGCCACTGGTGGAAACAGAAAGGCACCCACGAGGATCAAAACGGCATACACCGCCAATACCAGCCAACCCTGCCAGGCGCAGGGCAGCCCCCATCCCCAACCATAGCGCTTGGCTGGGAACCAGTAGGCCCCTTCAATCTCTGTGTGATGTACCACCGTATTTCCTTGCCTTCGTAGTTGAAGAAATGCCCAGCGCCCTTCAAGGCGTGTGCGAGTCCTCACTCAGGGGTAGATTTTCGACATGAACGCATCAATCAGGTTTGCTGCCTCTTCGCTTGCCCCGAAGTACATGTGATACCCGCTGCGACACGGGTCTCTGGATTCAGCCGCTCCACCAGTCACATAGACAAACTCCGTCACAGACTGGTTCAAGCCTTTGACTTTCAGATAGTTTTCGTGAGAGGCGCTTGACAACGTGTGCGAACAGCCATCTTTTTGGTGGTGCATGAATAGTACCGGCATATCCAACGGCGCATTGAAGTAAGACTCAGAACGAATGCCGCTTGGAATCATGCCAGCCACGAGACTCGTCTTGTTTTCCTTTTGCAGGTACTTCACGAACGCTGTGAGACTGATGCCCCCATTACTATGGCCCATCAGCCAAACCGGCAACCCGGTCTTCTCCTGGTAGAACCGCGCCGCAGACTCAATGCGCACCAGGTGATCGCTGCTGGAACGCGCGCTGGGATAGGGCTGCCGCGGCGAGAGTTCTCGTGGGCTGTCCAGCAATACGACATCAAACCTGCCGCTGGTCAGCGTCGGATTGGTCAGCCGCTTAAGCATCTGGTGAAACTGATACAGCTGGTCGGTTTGACCCGGCTTCAGACCAATGTACCCCTCACCGCCGGGGATGAAAATGAGCAGCGCCTTTGACGACTTTCCCTGCCAGTACATACTCATTGACGGCTCTGAACTGATCATCAATCCCTTCTCAATCTGCTCCACCGCAATGACTTCTGCCCTGGCCGCAACGCCGAGCAAGAGGCTCAATGTGATCGACGCGAAGGTTCTACCGACATACTTCATGGGTCACCGGATTTGGACGGACTTTCACGAAGCATAGACGCAGTGCGCGTTCTACACCACAATGCTATCCAACAACGAAGGAGGAGCGACATGAATTTTCAAGAATCAATCAAAGTGTGTTTCGCAAAGTATGCTGATTTCACTGGCAGGGCAACCCGTCCGGAGTACTGGTGGTTCTTCCTGTTCATCGTGTTGGTCAGCTTTGCAACGTCGATCGTCAGCTCCATTGTGAGCGGATTGTTTTCGTTGGCGACACTGCTCCCGGCCTGTGCAGCTGCAACCCGAAGGCTCCATGACACCGGTCGAAGCGGTTGGTGGCAACTGGTTGTCCTTGTCCCAATCATCGGCTTCATTGTTATTCTGGTCTTCCTGGCGCAAGAAGGCAAGGCTGACAGCCAGTTACCCGCATAGCTGCAAGACCCGCCAGGAAAGCCTCACGCTGGCGCTGAGTCATGGCAGCATGCTATTCTGATGCTGGCATTTCGCCCACTCTCTACAAGGATGTCCACCAACATGAACAAAGTTCTTACCGTCGCACTGAGTAGCCTGTTTGCCGCAGGCGTGATGTTTTCTCAGGCTGCCAATGCAGCATCTGACTGTGAAGCCAAGGCTGTGAGCAAGGCTGGCAAACCCCTTGCAGGCGCTGCAAAGACCGCTTTTCTCAAAAAATGTGAGGCCGACTCGGGCACCGCCGCTCCAGCAGCGGCATCGGGTTGCGCTGACAAGGCTGTGGGCAAGAACGGTAAGCCTCTGGCGGGTGCTGCCAAGAACGCCTTTGTCAAAAAATGCGAGGCCGATGCCAAGGGCGGCAAGTAGCACTGCGACCCTAGCGGCGCTTCTCGTCTGGAGCGATTCGACTGCCGCTTTCGCTGCCAGCGCCGCCTCACCCGCGTGACAGAACTGCCTGCAGAAACTCGCGGGTGCGGTCCTGCGCCGGCTTGCTGAAAATGGTGCCGGGCGGACCCGATTCGATGATGCCGCCCTCATCCATCACCACTACCACGTCCGCCACCTCCTTGGCAAACTCCATCTCGTGAGTCACCACAATCATGGTCATGCCCTCGCTGGCCAGCAGTTTCATCACCTGCAACACCTCGCCCACCAGTTCCGGGTCCAGTGCCGAGGTAGGCTCATCGAACAGCATCACGCGCGGCTTCATGGCCAGCGCACGGGCAATCGCTACCCGCTGCTTTTGCCCCCCCGACAGACTCGCCGGCATCGCATCGGCTTTTTGGGTCAGCCCCACCTTCTCAAGCAACGCACGCGCCTCGGCTCCGGCCTCCAGCGCCGACAACCCGCGCAGCATCTTCGGCCCGAGCGTGATATTGTTCAGCACCGAAAGATGTGGAAACAGATTAAACGCCTGAAACACCATCCCCACCTCTTCGCGCAAGGCATTGAGGTCCGCGTCCGCCAGCATCTGCCCGTCCTGCACCAGGGTCCGACCGCAAATCTCTACACGCCCACCCTCCGGCCTTTCAAGCCCGTTGCAACAGCGCAGCAGCGTACTCTTGCCCGAGCCACTGGGCCCGATCACCACCACAACCTGCGACGCCTGCACATCAAAATCAATCCCCTTGAGCACCACGTGGCTGCCAAATGACTTGCGCAAGCCCCGAACGCTGACGATGGGGGGCGTGCTCTGCTGGCCCGACTGCGTCGCACTCATTGCACCATTCCCCCGGCACGCAGGTGCTGCTCCAGTCGGCGCAAAGCGAGCGAGGTCAGTCCGGTCAGAACAAAATAGACCACCGCAATCGCCAGGTAAACCTCAAGCGAACGGTAAGACACGCTGATGATCTTTTGCCCCTCGTGCATCAGATCGTGAATCGTCAGCAGCGACACCAGCGCCGAATTCTTGATCAGCGCAATAAACTCATTGCCCAGCGGCGGGATCATGCGAACAAAGGCCTGCGGCAGGATCACGGCACGCATCGCTTGCGACGAAGACAGCCCGATCGAGCGTGCCGCCTCGGTCTGCCCACGGTCCACCGACTGGATCGCTCCGCGCACAATCTCGGACACATAGGCACCCGAATAGATGCCCATCCCCAGCACGCCGCAAAAAAAGGCCGGCAGCAGAATTCCAAACTGCGGCAAACCAAAGAACAGAATGAACAGTTGCACCAGCAGCGGCGTGCCGCGTATCACCGCCAGGTAGGCGCTGCACAAGCCATACACCACTCGGCGTTCCGGATTAAGCCGGCCAATGCCCACCAGCAAACCCAGCACACAGCCCAGCAACAGCGAAACCGCGGTTACCTCAACCGTCTCCAGCGCGCCCCGCAAAAGCAGCGGCCATCCTGCCCAGACCGGCGAAAAGTCCAGCTCCATAGCGCAGCAGTAACGCGCTTACTTGGTCCCGCTAAACCACTTCTTCACGATTGCCGCGTAGGTTCCATCCGCCTTGAGCTTGGCCAGCGCCGCGTTCACCGCCTTCGTCAACTCCGGCGAATCCTTGCGCAACGCAATGCCATACTCCTCCGTGGTGAGTTGCTCATCCAGCACACGCAGGCCCGGGCGGGTGCGCACGTACTGATAGGCCGCCGGTTTGCCGGTCACTGCGGCATCGGCGCGGCCGATATCCACCAGGCTGAACATCTCCTGATTTTTTTCAACCTCGACCCGCTCCACCTTCGGAAAGTTCTGTTGCAGATAACCGACCGACTTGGTCCCGACCTGCACGCTAACTTTCTTTCCATCCAAATCTGCGAGCTTCTTGATCGCAGTGTTGTTGTCCTTCACCATCGCTACCAGACCACCGGCGTAATACGTGTCCGAAAAATCCACCACCTTCTTGCGCTCATCGGTGATGTAGATCGCCGACATTGCCAAGTCAAAGCGCTTCGAAATCAGGCCCGGGATCAAGCCCTTGAAATCAATGTCCACCCATTCCACCTCCTTGCCCATCACCTTGGCCAGCGCCTCGGTCAACTCGATGTCAAAACCAGTGCGCTTGCCTGCATCAACAAACTCCATCGGGGGAAAAGTGGCGTCCGTGCCGACGCGAAGAACCTTGTCCTGCGCCTGCGCTGCGGTCGCGCCAACAATCAGCGTACAAACGGCGGCCAGAAGGAAGGTGCGGCGAATTTTCATAAAGGAGTCTCCAATTAGTAGAACGCGAGTTTGATCGAACGCGATATTGTGCGTTATAGCAGGCATACGCACCGCGCATACCTCGCGCGCGCTCTACTCGCTCTGCTGCCGGGCCGGACTGGTTGCCCCGCACCAGCGCGCAAAGTTGCCGCCGCCGGCGGCCAGACCCACCCAGTTACTGGCAGCTAGTGGGCAGATACTTGGGATCCATCGACCCCCCGCAGGTCCAACTCAGCCCTCCACCTGCGGCGAGCAGTGTTCCTGTCAATGTAATCGTCTGCCCGGCAATGGCCGCATCGCGCGAAGACGCTGTCACCGCAATCACGCCCACGGCATCACTGGTCTTGCTATACGACACATTGGCAACCATGGTAGTGGGTTGCCAACTTATCGGCATGCTTGCCGACGCTGGCATCGCGCCCAGGGCGAGCGCGGTCTCGGTAACTTGAAGCTTGCCGGGATCCAGCGCAAGAACAAGTTCCGTAACCTTTGCCCGCAACGCGTAGTTTTGATACGCCGGAATCGCGATTGCAGACAGTATCCCAATAATGGCCACGACGATCATCAACTCGATCAACGTAAACCCGCCGTTTCTACGATCCATAAGTGCACCTCCTCGGTGTGCCAACCGTCCGCAAAGCGCAACTGGAACCTGCTCACCCGCACCCCAATCCGCGCGTGTCCCGCAGGCACTCGTCGGGTCATTGCGAACAAGTACCTCGCCCGTGTCTGACAAACATTGTTGGAGCAGCCAGATCCGCAGTCAACTCACCCGGAAAAATGAAACCCAAGTTTCACTTATTGCGGACGACCGGGAACCTCGCGGTGATGCAGATCTGCAGCCCGGACCGGCTGCGGCATCCGATTCAGAAACTCAAAAAGTTTCCCAATCGTCATCTCCACCTGCAGGCGCAGCCTTGGGTGGGGCGGGCGGCTTGGCGGGCGCGGCGGCGGGCCTTGCCGCAGAAGCAATCGCCTTCAGCGGTGCCGGCCGGGCAACCGGCTTGGCAAAGGTTGCCGTGCGCGAAGGCGCTTTAAAGGCGGCCAACGGAGCCGGCGCGCGCGTCTGCGCATACGCATCCCCATCGTTCACCTTGAACTCGTCCACCAGGTGCACCAGATCCTGCGCCTGGCTCTTCAGGCTGCTGGCCGCTGCGGCCATCTGCTCCACCAGGGCGGCATTCTGCTGCGTGGCCTGATCCATGTGGGTCACCGCCTCGCCCACCTGCGCCACACCGTTCGACTGTTCGGTGCTGGCCGCGCTAATTTCACCCATGATGTCGGTCACCCGCCTGATGCTGCTCACCACCTCCGTCATGGTCACCCCGGCCTTATCCACCAAAGTGCTGCCGTGCTCCACGCGCTCCACACTGGCATTGATCAGACTCTTGATCTCCTTGGCCGCATCCGCGCTTCTGCCCGCCAGAGAGCGCACCTCGCTGGCAACCACCGCAAATCCGCGTCCCTGCTCTCCGGCGCGGGCCGCTTCCACCGCGGCATTAAGGGCCAGAATATTGGTCTGAAACGCGATCCCGTCAATCACGCTAATGATGTCGCTAATCTTGCGCGACGAGTCATTGATGTCCCGCATGGTTTCAACCACCTGCGACACCACGTTGCCCCCATCCACCGCAATCGTGGACGCACTCTGCGCCAGCTGGTTTGCATGCGACGCTGACTCTGCGTTCTGCCTGACCGTCGTGCCCAGCTCTTCCATGCTGGCCGCAGTTTGCTCCAGGGCACTGGCTTGCTGCTCGGTACGCGCGCTCAGGTCATGGTTGCCCTGTGCAATCTCAGCACTGGCCGTAGCAACACCTTCCGAGCCACGACGCACATTGATCACCAGCTTCGACAAGCTGTCCTGCATCGACTGCAGTGACGCCAGCAAAACTCCAATCTCATCCGTTCCGGTGGCATGAATCGGCGTAGTCAGGTCACCATGCGCCACCTTTTCTGCAAGACTGACTGCTTCACCGATGGGTGCCACAATCCGCCGCGTCAGCCACAAGGCACCCGCCATCGAAGCCACCGAAACCAGCGCCATCACAATCAGCGATATGCGTGTTGCGACTTGAGACCCCTCAATCGCCCGATCGGTCGCGCTGTTCTCTTCTTTTGAGAGTTCCTCCCGCAGCTTCTGCAGAGACTCCGCCGCAGAACGGTCCTTGCCTTTGGCGGCCTGGTCACCCGCAGCGGCGTCATTTCCAGCGGCCTTGTAGGCATCAAAAGCCTGCCTGTACCCTTCGCGCGCGTTTTTCAGCTCGGCCGTCAACTTGTTGACATGCTGCTGCACCGGCGATTTGTCGTCCACCGCCTTGTCCAGTTCCTGCAAGTGTTCGGCAACCGCCTCCATTTCCTTGTTGTGCGAACCCCAGTACTTCTCCATCTCCTTGGGGTCTTTGCCCCGCAGCAGAACGTTCTTCCACTCCTGAATGGCAGTGGCAAAGTGGGCCGACACTTCGGCACCCTTCTTGTGCGCAGCCACCTGGCGCAGCACGTCGAACTGAAATGCCTCAATCGCCTGGTTGAGCCGGTAGATCCCGAATATCCCTCCCGCAAACAGCAGGGCCAGGGCCAAAGCAAAAGCAAGCGGCAGCTTCAAACTCAGTTTCATGGAGATTCCTTGGATTTATGCATTCGGCGACGAACAGCGTCGAACATTATCGACAAATGCCTGGCAAACATGAGTGCGCCAATAATACCCACCAATTTAGTCGGGCAAATCAAAGCTCTCGCCGCGCGACTCCACGCCAACCCGTGCAAACCAGTCAGGCCCCAGCATGCTCTGGGCGGGCTGGGCGCACCTGAGAGTGGCAACAGCCTTGCCGCTGCGCTCCACCGTAATCCCTTCGTGTGTTTGCGTCGCCCCACCAGGCCCCCAGCGGCCTATCCCGGTAAAGACCACATACGCGTAATCCCCTTTGCGAATGCGCAGCCAGGCCGCCCCACCGCCTGAAAACGACTCCGTGCTACCGGTGGCCACCCGCGCTGGCGGGCTCCAACGCTCGGGCCAATTCAGCTCCAGCGCGTCGGTACTATCGGGCTTGCCAAACCGATACTGCAAATACCCCTTCGTCGGTCCCGAAGCCGGGTCGGCACACACCGAAACCAGCTTGGCTCCGGTGCGACACGCAAACACCGTCACCTCGGTCGCAGCACAAAACGACACCTGCCCCGCCACGGCCTTCGCCGGAGCACTCTCTGCGCGGTCACTGATCACCCGCACCGTCGTGGCCACCTGCACCTGACGCGACTTCTTGCATGCGGGGTCGCCGCCGCACGACTCATCCATCACCCGCTGCTGGGTAAACCCAAGCTCCACCTTCTTGCCCACCAGGCGCGCGTTCTTGGTGCACAGGTCAAAGTCTGCCATCTCGGTACTTTCGCGGCCCGCGTCGTCACGCAGCGTCAGGTAGCAGGCCACATCTCCGAGCTCCTGGCGAACCACGGTGCCCAGCCTGCCGCTCTCCGCTGGAGCCACCTGCTTTGCCCCCTGCGCTGCGGCCAGCGCAGTTGCGCTCACGAGCAGAAGCGACACCAGACACCCCGGAATTTTCTGACAGACAGTTTGCATGTGAAGCCCCGCGTTACGGGGCGACATCTTAGCCGGTAGGGTACTTGGCCGGCCCAAGTAAAGAACACGCCCCGCTGGGCGCGGCAACAGTCACCCGTCAGGCGCTGTATTTGCGAACCGACGCAAACGGATCGCCCAGGTCCACGTCTACCGGCGCAGTTCCATGCGCGTGGCTGGACGCGCCGGATGAAGAAGCTTCTGATTGCGGGATCTGGCTGTCCTGAAAAGCAACCGAGTCCGACCACATGGCCCAGTCAGACTCCTCGTTGCCCTCGACAATTTCAATAGCGTGCGCATCCGCCGCGTTGGCAGCGCTGTTGCGATCCTGCTTTGGGGTAAAGTCTTCCATAGCGCTCCTGAGCCCTGCCCGGGCGGGCAGGACAGACCTGATAACCAAGCCAACGCAATGGCTCAGGAAGCGTCTTTGCTCTTGCGGCGCAGCGCGATGGTGCCCATCAGGCCCAGGCCTGCCAGCATCATGGCGTACGACTCGGGTTCCGGCACCGGGGAAACATTGGAGAACGTGGCAGCGCCAAGATGGACAGTTCCGCGTTTGTCAATGTTCCAGCGGTCGTCATTACCAGCCACATTTCCGCTCCAGATCGCGGTCAAGGTCAGCTTGTAAGTACCGCTCTTCAGACCAGCTTCCGAGAAAGAAATCGTACCCGTATCCGGGCCAGCCAGCTGATCGGTGAAAGTGCCAGAAGTAATTTTCTCGCCACCCTTGGTCAGGGTCCAGGCAATGGAAGATGCTTGGTATGTAGATTGATGCCCCAGGTACGTAGCCACCATGTCCGACCAAGAGGCCCCCACCGACACATAACCCACACCGTTGAGGTGCAGTGGGTCGCTGTCTGTTGCCTTTTGAACATAATCAAAAGAAGTCTCCGACGAGTAGGACTCCGCGCTCGCCATCACCGGCACCAGAAAACAAGCGGCCACGGCGACTTTTGCAAAAATATTTTTCATGTCAGCTCCCTTTGGAAATTCATTCGGCATCAGAACCCGCCGTGCATGAATTCTCCAAGCGACCTGAAGAATCACCAATAGTCCGTTCAGACTAATTGGGCCCCAATCCGTTAGTCCGAATGGACTATTGGCACGCCTGCGCATCTGGGCTCAGACTCGGCCAGCCCGTTTTGCTGAACATGACCCAAGCACCCATTCCTGCCCTCTCGCACCTACAGCACCTCGGTGGCGCATTCACCTATCTGGAAGAAATACACCAGGTTCTCAATGCACTCACCCTGTTCGAAGGCTTTTCCGCCAGCGATCACGCCACCCTGTGCGAATACATGGAGTGCTACGCCGCGCCCAGCCGCACCCCCATCGTGACCGAAGGTACCGAAGGCGACTTTGTGGTCATCATCCTCACCGGCGGAGTCAATGTCATCAAGACCGATGCGCATGCCGCCCCCAAGGTAGTGGCCCACGTGGGGCCGGGCGGATTTCTGGGCGAAATGTCACTCGTCGACGGGCAGCAGCGCTTTGCCAGTTGCATCGCCACCCAACCCACTGACCTGGCCGTCCTCACCCGCGACGACCTCACCGGCATCCTGGACGACCACCCGCAACTGGGCAACAAGATCTTGCTACTGCTATTGCAGCTGGTAACCAAACGCCTGCGCGATTCCACCACCCGCATGCTGCCCACCATCGGCGCGCAGTGGGTGTAGCGCGTTAGTCCGAATGGACTATAGACCGCCGCGCTACTGCTTCGTACTATCCACACCGCTCACACACAAGAAACTCAGGGAATAAGAATCATGAAAGTCAAATCACTCATCGCGGCCTCCGCGATTGCGCTCTCCAGCTTCGGCGCGTTTGCCGCTGTTGATACAACATTTACTTCGTATGCTGCTGATCCAATCATTGGGTCCTCCTTCAGCGATGTTTCTGTTGCAACCTTCGATCTCACGGGTCTCTCCGATCTCACAGGCTCTGTGTTTGCAGCCGAATCCCTGTCATTTTTTCCGTCGGACTCCTTGCGCCTTCAAAAAGTTAGCTTCTCATCAACCGGCTTGGCTACATACACGGATCTGGACCCGTCGGCCAATGGGTTTTCGTTTCACAACATCGCGGCTGGCACGTACCAGATTTTGGCAAGCGGCACCCTAAGCGGCTCAGGTTACCCTGGACTTGCCGTAATTGGTACGCACTACACAGTCACAGCCGTCCCCGAACCCGAATCCTTCGCCATGATGCTGGCCGGTCTGGGGCTAATCGGCTCCCTGTCCCTTCGCCGCAAACAAAAAGCGGCCTAATTTCCCGCGAGGTCAGCGCGTGCTCATGCAAAGGGGATTGCCATGCGGTCCCTTTTTGCATTTGCAGAGTCAATCTTGACCTAAGTCATGCAAATACCGCGATTTAGTCTGCAAATTCACCCGAACGGGGGATATCCCAATTCATCCGCAGCCCCCAGACTCAGCCTGCCCGTGCGCTTCGCCGCCACCTTACAAGCAGCTTGTTCTTTGTGAAAGTCTACCGTCCCGCCTTCACCCCAGAAGACTTACAGCACTACCACCGCGTCGTAGCGCACTCGCTGGATGTGCGCAGCCATTTTGATGTGCTGATCTGGTTGCAGGGCGACATTCAGCGCTACCTGCCGCACGAAATACTCATCGCCGCATGGGGCGACTTTGACAGCGACCACGTACACCACGACATCATTTCCACCCTGACCGGTGTACGCACGCGCGACTTTAACGACTCCACCGTCACCCCCCTGCTCACAGGCCTGTTCAAGAAGTGGACCGAGTTCGGACGCAAGCCCTTCAACTACAACGCTGGCGAAAGTGGTTTCCTGCTGGCCGACAGTGCGCTGCAAAGCGAACTCGGCACCGCGCTCCTGAGCATGCGCTCGGCCATGGTGCACGGTATTTCGGACGAACGTGGCGCGCACGACTGCCTCTACGTCACCTTCAGTGTCAACGATACGTACACCGACGACGAACGCGGCGCCATGACCATGATGCTGCCCTTCATCGACATGGCACTGCGCCAGGTCGAGCACCTGCCCAGCCAGCTCCATGGTGAGGGTGCACACGACCATAGCGCCGCAGTGCGCCTGGTGGTGGCGCACGACCTGAGCGAGCGCGAGTTCGAAATCCTGCAGTGGGTCACCGTCGGCAAGACCAACCCCGAAATCGGGCTCATTCTCGACATCAGCGAATTCACGGTCAAAAACCACCTCCAGCGCGTCTTCAAGAAACTCAACGTCACCAACCGTGCCCAGGCCGCCGGCAAGTTTCAGGCCTTGACCGCCAATGTTTAAGACCCAGGCGCACCTCTCGGCCGCGGCATTCAACCACCACACCGAGCAAACCCCGCTGGGCAAAGACAACCTGCTCAGCGTCTTTGAGAGCCTGCTCACCTCGGCCGCGCTGGTCGGCTCGCTCTGGTTTCTCACGCTGCGCTATGAGGGCGAGCTGCCCCCGGCCTACCTGCTGCTCTCGGTCATGGTGTTTGCCATCACCTTTCCGGGCAAGCCGCGCCTGCAAACGGGCTATCTGCCGCTGGTGATTGACATCGCCATCAACTGGGCCTGGATCGCCGCGCTGCTCGCCCTCACCGGCTACTCCACCGGCTACATCCGCGAGTTTTCCGGCAAAGCCTTGCTGGCCTGGGTCTGGCTGGCCCCGCTGAGCGAGCTCGCTGCCTGCATGCTGCTGCGCGCCGCCGCGCCCGCGCTGCTCTCGCTGCAGGGGCCACCCCAGCGCGCACTCATCGTCGGCATGAACGAACAGGGCGTCGCCCTGGCCGAAAAAATCAGCGCCTCGCCGCTCAACCGCATCACTTGCGTGGGTTTTGTCGATGGCCGCAGCACCGACCGCCTGGCCGCTGCCGCCAAACAGCACCTGCTGGGCAAGCCAGACGCACTGGCCAGCCTCGTCAAAAGCCACAACATCCACATCATCTACATGTCGCTGCCCATGGCCTCGCAGCCCCGCATCCTGCACATCCTCGACGAACTCAAAGACACCACCGCCTCCATCTACTTTGTGCCCGACATGTTTGTCACCGACCTCATTCAGGGCCAGCCCGGCTCGGTGTGTGGCATGCCCGTCATCTCGGTCTGCGAGACGCCCTTTCGCGGCTTCAACGGCGTGCTCAAGCGCGTCAGCGATGTGGTGTTCTCGCTGCTCATCCTGCTGTGCATCAGCCCGCTGCTGCTGGGCATTGCCGTGGCGGTGCGTTTGGGCTCACCCGGCCCCATCATCTTCAAGCAACGCCGCTACGGGCTCGACGGGCAAGAGATACTGGTCTACAAATTTCGCTCCATGACCGTCACCGAAGACGGCGGCACCGTTACCCAGGCCAAAAAGAACGACTCCCGCATTACCCCGCTGGGCGCTTTCCTGCGTAAAACCTCGATGGACGAACTGCCCCAGTTTGTCAACGTATTGCAGGGCCGCATGAGCATCGTCGGTCCACGCCCCCACGCCGTGTCCCATAACGAGCTCTACCGCAAGCTCATCAAAGGCTACATGGTGCGCCACAAGGTCAAGCCCGGCATCACCGGCTGGGCGCAGGTCAATGGCTTCCGGGGCGAGACCGAAACCCTCGACAAAATGCAGGCCCGCATCGACTACGACCTCGACTACCTGCGCAACTGGTCACTCAAGCTCGACGTCCATATCATCCTCAAGACCGTGCGCCTGGTCGCCAAAGACTCCAAGGCCTACTGATGACGACCCAGCGCCTCTTCGTCTTCCTGCTGGTGCTGTGCGGCGCGTCCACCGCATGGGGCGAGCCCGACACACCGCTCACCCTCGACGCTAGCTATGCGCTGCAGACCGACAGCAACCTCTTTCGCCTGCCCGCGTCGGCCGATGCTTTCAAACTCGTTGGTCGTGACAGCGTGGCCGAGCAAGTTGGCATCACCACACTGGGCCTGAACTTCGCGTCCACCCAAAGCCTGCAAAAGTTTGAGGTTAACGCGTCACTGGTCGACTACCGCTACCAAAACTTCAGCTACCTGAGCTTTGCCGCCCGCAACTTCGACGCCGCCTGGCGCTGGTCACTCACGCCGCGCCTGACCGGCAGCCTCAGCAGCACCCGCCGCGAAACGCTCAACAGCTTCGCCGACTACACAGGCTTTAATCAGCGCAACCAACGCACCGATACCAGTACGCAGTTGGACACCATGTACGAACTCACCGGCCCGTGGCGTTTGCTGACAGGTGTGCGCCAGACCGAGCAAGCCAATGAACTGGCCCTGGTGGCAGGGGGCGACTACCGCAGCACCAGTGCCCATCTGGGTGTGCGCCAAGACTTTGGCAGCGGCAGCACGCTGGGCTACACCGCCCGCGTGGCCAATGGCAGTTACTTGAGCCGCGTGTTGCCCAACGCCGGCCTGTATGACGACACCTTCAAGCAGTTCGACCACGACCTGCGCCTGCGCTGGGCCCTGGGTGGTGGCAGCTCGGTCGACGCGCACCTCACCGCCCTCAGCCGCAGCCACCCCACCTACGCCAGCCGCAACTACGACGGCTTCGCCAGCGGCCTCTCGCTCAACTGGGCCATCACCGGCAAGTCGGTGCTCAACGCAGCCTACGCGCACGAACTCTCCGACTACGCCACCGCCAACTCCAACTACGCCCAGACCGACCGCCTGACCCTGGGTGGCGTCTGGAACCTCAGCCCCAAGCTGCAAATTGGCCTGCGCACGGCCTGGTCGCAGGTCGACTACCTGGGCGCACCCAGCACCACGCCGGTGACCCAGCGCCGCGATACCCATAACGACACATCCCTCACGCTGGTGTGGGTGCCCTACCAACGCCTGAACCTGAACGCCATGTGGCAACGCATGTCGCGCGGCTCCAGCCAGAGCGGCCTGGATTTTGAAAGCTCCATGGCCACGCTGTCCGCCCAATACCGCTACTAATCCCCTCTACCCATGACCATGCACCTGTTTTCCCGTACCCTGCTTGTCGCAGCTATTCTGGGCGCGCTTCTGGGCCTCGCGGCCTGCAGCAAAAAAGACGACACCAAAGTTGCCACGCAAGTCGCCGCCAAGGTGGGCTCCGAAGAAATCTCGGTGCACCAGATCAACCAGGTCTTGAGCCGCACCAACACCAACGGTGCCTCGCCCGAAGCCGTCAAGGCCATGAGCCGCGAAGTACTCGAAAAGCTCATCGACCAGCAGTTGGCGGTAGACGAAGCCACCGATGCCAAGCTGCATCGCTCGCCCGAAGTGGTCGCACAGATCGAAGCCGCCAAGCGCGACATCCTGGCCCGTGCCTACCTGCAGCAGCTCACCGCGCGTCTGCCCAAGCCCGGCCCAGAAGACGTCAAGAAATACTTTGCCGAGCACACCGCGCTGTTTGCCGAGCGACGCGTTTTCCACGTGCAAGAGTTGGTCGTGCCCGCAGGCGCAGCGGTGCTGGACACCCTGCGCAGCATGGCCGCAGCCGGCAAGCCGATGGACGACATCGCGGCCACGCTCAAAGCCAGGTCGGTCGAATACAAGGGCGGTGCCGCCACCCGCGCTGCCGAGCAAATTCCGCTCGAGCTGCTGCCCAGCATCCACGCCCTCAAAGACGGCCAGACCACCGTGCTCGAGTCGGCGCAGGGCGTCACGGTGGTGCATCTGGTGTCCTCGCAAGCGTCCCCGGTGCCCGAGGCCGCAGCCCTGCCCCGCATCGAGCAGTTCCTCACCAACCAGCGCGCCAGTGAGGCCGTCAGCGCCAAGCTCAAGGCCCTGCACGCCGCCGCAAAGATCAGCTACCAGGGCGAGTTTGCAGAAGTCTCTGGCGCCGCACCCGCCGCCCTAACAAAAACAGCCAATCCGGCTGCAGCGCCCGCCAACCCTGCGCA
>CAIPGC010000246.1 GCA_903864505.1 uncultured beta proteobacterium
ACAGACTACCTACCGCCCAACAGGCTGCAGCGCCCAGTGCCAGCAAGTCGTAAATCGCAATCATGGGGTGATTGTCGCCGCAACATTGGCCCGCAAACGCTATAAAAAGCGTAGCTGCTGTCGCACGATTGACAAGGGCAACAGGCGCGACTCGCTTAAATTCTGCAAATGGGAAATCTATATCTGGTGCGTCACGGGCAGGCCTCTTTCGGAGCGGCTGATTACGACAATTTGAGCGAACTGGGTCAACGCCAGAGCGTGCGCGTCGGGGAATACTTTGCCCGCAAAGGCTTGCAGTTTGAAGCCGTGCTCACCGGCACACTCAGACGCCATGCCCAAACCTGGGCCGGTATTGCCCAGGGCGCGGGATTGACGCTGCAACCCACGGTCTGGCCCGGCCTCAATGAATACGACAGCGCGGCGGTGATCGCCACCATCTCTCCCCTCCCACTGACCCGACCGGACACGCCTGAGCTCTACAAGCACCACTTTAGGCTGCTACGCGACGGCCTCACCCAATGGATGAACGGTGTCGTCAGCCCCAAAGGCATGCCAACCTACACCGAGTTCGCGCACGGAGTCACGAGCGCACTGGAGCACATACGCAAAGCGCATACCGGCAACGTGCTCATCGTCAGCAGTGGCGGCCCCATTTCCACCGCGGTGGGGCGCATTCTGGGGACGGCACCGGAGACCACCATCGAGCTCAATATGCGCATTCGCAACAGTTCCATCACCGAGTTCGCCTTCACACCCAAACGCCACATGCTATTGACCTTCAACACTCTGCCGCATCTGGATGACGCAGAATATGGGTCATGGATTACCTACGCTTGAACCCGGCTCGACTCGTTTGGCTGGCACTGGCCGCCTGCGCATTCGCTGCGCACGGCCAGAACACACCCTCTGCGCCGCCCAAGCCACTCGTCAACTCGATCGGCATGGCTATGGTGCGCATTCCGGCCGGTGAATTTCTAATGGGCAGCGCCGAGCCCATAGCCCACATGGAGAAGGACTTCCCGCTGATGGAGAAGCAGCGCCTGGAAGATCTGCGCGACGAGGCGCCCGTGCACCGCGTGCGCATCACGCGAGACTTTTACCTGGGCCAGACCGAAGTCACGATCGGGCAGTTTCGCAAGTTCCTGCAGGGCTCCAAGTACGTTCCTGAATCCATTGTCGACGGCACAGGCGGATACGGCTTCAATGCCAGACACCTGGCCGACGGCGCCCGCGGCGAGCAGTTTGAAGGACGCAACATCCGCTACAGCTGGGAAAACCCCGGCTTCACGCAGTCCGATACGCATCCGGTGGTCAACGTCACCTGGAACGATGCCCAGGCCATGGCCCAGTGGCTAAGCAAAACCGAAGGCCGGAACTACCGACTCCCGACCGAAGCCGAGTGGGAATACGCTGCCCGCGCCGGCAGCCGTACCCGCTACCACAACGGCGATGATCCCCTGACTCTGCCGCAGGTCGCCAACACGTTTGACGCAAGCGCCCGACCCTTCTGGCCCACGCTGGCGGCCCAGGCCCTGCAAGGTGACGATGGTTTTGCCTTCACTTCCCCGGTGGCCACCTATGCACCCAATGCGTTTGGCCTGTACGACATGCATGGCAACGCCTGGGAGTGGACCAACGACCTGTACGACGAAGACTATTACGCCCACTCTCCGGTGGATGACCCGCAGGGACCCAAGGAGGGTAATGTGTATGTGCGTCGGGGTGGCAGCTGGCACACTTGGCCGCTGTATGTGCGCTCCAGTTACCGCAACTGGAATTCCCCGCAAACCCGCTACACCCTGGTAGGCATCCGCCTGCTCATGGAAGCTCCGCGCTGAAAGCTTAACGCAGGTGGGGCTTGAGAGTGTCGCTTGGAAGTTGGTGAATTTCGGCCAGTAACGTGGCCAAGGCACGCCCTGCGGCCTCCAGTACAGCTCGGCCTTTCTCTGCCGTGGCTGCAGCAGCGTTGCCAACCGCCCCGGTTGGGTTGTAGTCCTGCATCTGCCAGCCCAGCTTGGCACTTTTTCCGTTGCCCAGAATAGAGAACTTTTCGGCCCGGTGTTGTGAGGAAGATGCAAAGTTTTGCGCTAGTTCCATGTCCACCTGGTCCGCCGCCAGTGCCAGCATCATCGACGTTTCGATGTCGCCTGCGTGAATTCCGAAACGATGTTCGTGCTCAGAAAAAAGCGCGTTCACATCCTCTCCCTGAAGCCCAGCCAGCGGCAAATTAAACCAGTTCACGCTGTAGACCAGCATCCCCAGCCGGGCACGCAGATCGCGCGCCACGAGGTCCAGCGCACCGACCTGACCGCCATGCGAGTTGAGCAGCACCAGCTTCTTCACACCACTGGAGGCCACGCTCTCGGCAATATCGGTCCACAAGCGAATCAGCGTCTCAGCCTTGAGGGTCAGCGTGCCAGCAAACGCAGCATGCTCGGGGCTGAGCCCCACCGCCTGGGTCGGCAGGAACAGCACCGGGACACCGGGTGCCAAGTATCCAAGGCAGGTCTGAACCACGCCATCGACGAGCGCCGTGTCAACCCGCAAAGGCAGGTGGGGACCGTGTTGTTCGGTGGCCGCCACCGGCAGCACGGCAATAGTCTGCTCCAGAGTTCCGGCCTGCTGCCGATGCGAGAAATCGCGTGTGCTCCAGTTGGCCCAATAGCGTGATGCGTTGCTCATGCTGCTATCTTAGGGCCAACCAAGGGCAATACCATGCGGTAGCGCGTTCCTTTGCCGGGGACAGACTCCAACTCAATATGACCTCCCAGAAGTTTGGTGACGTTGTTGTACACGATGTTCATCCCTAAGCCGCTACCCCCGTACCCCAGTTTGGTGGTGAAGAATGGCTCGAAAACGTGCTTGCGTACCTCGTCGGCCATGCCGACCCCATCGTCAGAAAACACTATCTCGACATGCTCGGCATCCACCATGTGGGCCTGGATGGAGATCACGCCAGCGTCGCGCCCCTCAAAACCGTGCAGCAGCGCGTTATTGATCAAATTGATGATGCTGCGAGACAGCGGACCAGGATAGGAGTCCATCACAATCCGTTCGGTGACGGCGGCGATATCCAGGACATAGGGCAACTTGCGCAGAGTGGGCCCCATCGCGGCCTGGATGTCTGCGAGCTCATCGGCAACGTTGAATCGGCGACGCTGGTCCGAGGTCTGATCGACCGCCAATTGCTTGAAGCCGCTGATAAGCTCGGCCGCTCGCGTGATATTGCTCATCATCATGGCAGTGCCGGTCAGGGTGGTTTCCAGGTGTTGATCAAAAGCAGAGCGTGTCATGCCCACACTGACGGTATCGACAAAGTGCCTGGCCTCATCGTTGAGCGTACTGGCCGCCATCAATGCGTTGCCGATAGGGGTGTTGAGTTCATGGGCCACGCCTGCCACCAGGGAGCCCAGGCTGGCGAGCTTGGCACTCTCAACCAGTTCGGCTTGGGTGCGCTCCAGATGCCCCAGGGTCTGTGTCAGGCTTTCATTGGCGCGCGCCAACTCTTGCGTGCGTTGCTGCACACGCTGTTCCAGACTGGCATTGAGTTGCCGAATCTGCGCCTCCGAGGCCGCGATTTTCTTGGCGGCAAACAATACCAACCCCATCGCCAACAAGAAAACCAGTACACCCAGAGCGACCAGGCGTGTGAAATTGGCCCGAATCGAGGACAACGCCTCATCGGAACCTCGCGTAGCCATCAGCATCAGGCCCTCAGACGCACCCAGGTGCAGGTGACGAAAGGCCATCAGCACCTCGCCTCCATTGGGACCATTGAGCACCTTCACGCCCTCGGTGCCAGGTTCGACCGCGATGCGCAAGTAATCAAAATCGGTGCCTTCGGGCGCGACTGCATGAAGTGCAGCACTGGACACCAGCAAATTTTTGTTCCGATCCACCAGCATCAGCCCGCCCGACGAACCCAGGCTCTGAAGCAATGCCTGCTCCCCGCCTTGCAGCGGTGCGCGCAAGTCAACGCCAGCCACCAGCACACCGTGAAGCTCGCCGGTGGGAACCCCGTCCTTGTCCACACCTTGTACCTGGTCGGTGATAACGGCCTCCGGCCCAAGCGGCCCATTGAGGAGGTAGACAAACTCGGTCAGCCCCGGCTGGGCCGATTCGACCAGCAGGTTGGTGTGCTCTGTTGGCGGCCATTTCCAGTCTGTCTCGGTCGATGCAATGATGCTTCCGCTGACCGGGTTGACCACGTAGAGGTAGTTGTATACCCCTGCATTGCCTTCCTTCAGATTCACCAGTTGACGCTCCAGTCTGGCGCGAATTTGGGCGGGACGGTGTGCGTCGGCAGCGCTTGCGCCACGAACCGAAGCAACAAACATCTCCCCATGTACCAGCAGTTGCAGTTCTCGTCGGCGCTCCACAAACCAACGTGAAAAACCATCGCGCTCTTTGTCCGCAAACGCCTCAACCGACGCAATGGAGCGCCGCAACTCTGCCGTCTGTATGCCCTCGATGCCCCACTGGGGAACACCGTACAGCCACAGCACCACAAAGGTAATCGCGCCCGCAGCCGACAGCAGTCCAAAATAGAGAAGGAGACGCAGGCGAATGCTCATGGCTACGCGGCGACGGAGGCGCTAGGAGTCGTAGTCAAAGGTGAACAGCCGATACCCCCTGGGGTCGGCCTGAATCTTCTTCAAGCCACTGTACTCGAATGCGGAACGCAACGCATCCTCGCTGGCCTGTGGCGCAACTGCACCCAGTTCCTTGAGAAACGCAAACTCCCGCAGTAGTGGCGGCATGCCGTCCACCTGCGACGGAATCGATGGCGCACCAGGAACGTCGAGTAAATCTTTATGGGCGATATCGACCGCCTTATCCAACCCGAGTTTGGAGGGTTCGGCTGTGAATGCGTTGCCATCGGCCAGTACCCACCTCGCTACCATCTCCACGTTGGACTTGGAGCGCCGCATCCAGTTGACGGCCCGTACGTAGGATGCCATCAATGCCATCGCCACCCTGGGCTGCCTGGACACCAGTTCACGCGGCAGCACCACCCAGTCTGTACTCATACCCTTGTAGATGGCACGGTTCTTTGTGCTGCGCGCGAGGGAGATGGTTGGCGTAGGCTCCCACGCCGAATAGGCATCCACCTCCCCGTTATCCAGTGCATCGGGCATGTGTGCCGGCTCCATGGAAACCAGCTGCACATCCTTCTCCGTCATATTGGCTGCTTTCAGTCCCCGCATGAGCACCAGATGCGAAGACGAACCGGCCGAATAGCCGATGCGTCGTCCCTTGAGTTCCTCTAGCCGCGAAAAATCGCGTGCAACGATCGACGAGAAATTGCGCTTACCCAATCCCGCAATGGAAATCGGAAACTTAACGCTCATGCTCACCGTGGGCATGTCACCCAAAAAGGCCATGGCAAATGCATTGGCAGAGGCAACCTTGACGATGTCACTGCCCTTCTTGAAATTGAATGTGCGCAGACTCAGGCCCTGCTGCTTGAGTTCGACGCGCAAGATGCGGTCACGCTGCATGGCCGAACTGATGAAAGCCAACGGATACGCCATCGGCTGGACCGCCAGATTTACTACCCCCGGTTTGGGAGCCAGATCGTAGCTTTCGAAGTACTCCTGCGCACCAGTTGCCGCCGCAACACCCCAGATCACGACGCAGGCAACGCTTGAACGCACGCTGGCACACCATGACATGGGCGAGTCTCCTCAGAATTTGGTGTCAGTTTACTGCGGCACGGACCAACCCACCACCGAGGTGACTGCCCGTATCATCCGAGCATGTCCCCAGCACGCCCCCGCAATTGCACCGGTGACTCCTTCTTTGCCTGGGAGGACGAAACGCTCATCGTCAACATCCTGGGTAAACCCGGCGCCAGCAAGGATGCCATCGGAAAGCCCAAAGGAACGCAACTCAAGGTAAGTGTCACCGCCGCCCCAAAGGATGGAAAGGCCACTGACCACATGGTGCGCTTTCTGGCACCACTGTTTGGTGTCGGGGTGGCCGACATTACCGTCGTCTTCGGGCAGGAAAATGTGAACAAGCAGCTGCGCATCAAAGCACCGCGCAAATTGCCTGCAGTGTTCGTGCAAGGAACACTGGAGCTGGACCAACCTGGCCGCACACCGATCGTCAACAAACGTACCGCTTGACCCGGTGCCACAATACCAACTCAGGCGCTGCTCCAGTTAGCAGCCTGGAACTTTTTCGGCAGCGATTGGCTCCCACCCCGCAATGACACCTCCTTCACGCTCACTTCCGTCTCCTTTTAAGCATCGAACCGGGTTTGCTGCACTGTTCAGAAGCGCTCTTTTTTTTGTAGCGGCCTGCGCATTACTGACGGCGGCTACCGGCCAAATATCCCTCAAAACAACGGGCACAAAGAACGCCACTTCGGTAGTCCAGACCGAGCAGGTTCGTGCCGAACTGGTGGCACATGCCCCCGACGGCGTGAATGCGGGCAAGTCGGTCTGGGTTGGATTGCAGCTACAGCACCAGCCCCAGTGGCACACCTACTGGAAGAACCCAGGGGACTCCGGGCTGCCCACTGAACTGCATTGGACACTGCCCGCTGGAGCAACTGCCGGAGATATCGCCTGGCCTGCGCCCCAGCTCATAAGGGTCGGGGCCATGGGCAACTACGGCTACGGCGACACCGTACTGTTGCCTGTGCCCTTGACGATTGCAAAGAGCTTTTCGCCTTCGCAAGCCGGCGACCTGGAAATTGGTCTGAAGGCCACATGGTTGGTATGCCGTCAGGAGTGCATCCCGCAAGAGGGCAACTTCGTCCTGCATGTTCCTGTTCGAGGTTCCACCGCGTTACACGGACCGGCATTTGATGCAGCGCGCGCTGCCGCACCCCAGGCCTTACCGGTCTCGGCCAGCGCCAAGGTGGGTAGCGACGCACTCAGAGTCCAGGCCAAGGGCCTGCCTGCCGCGTGGCTGGGCAAGGAGCTGCAGGTATTCCCCGAAGCACCCAACATTGCCGACCCCTCCACCTCGCCGAGCTTGCAAGCCTGGGACCACAAGACCTGGAGCGCCACCCTGCCATTGTCGGTGCAGCGCGACAGCGCTCCGGCTGACATTGCGCTGGTACTCGCTCTGGACGGACACAGCATTCGAGCCGTAGTACCCATCAGCGGCATCTGGCCAGCCCTGCCCGATGCCAACGCGGCTGGACCGACCGTGGCAGGCACATCTGTCATTGCCACCACCGCGACCAAACCGGTAGACAACTCCTGGTCGGCCTGGAGTCTGGCTCTGGTGGCGGCGTTGCTGGGCGGGCTGCTGCTCAACCTGATGCCCTGCGTGCTACCGGTGCTGGCAATCAAGGTGCTGGGTTTCTCGCAACACGCCCGGCACTACCAGGCAGCCCACCGCGCCCAGGGTCTGGCCTACACCGCTGGCGTGATGCTCTCGTTCACGGCACTCGGCGCGCTGATGCTGGTGCTGCGAGCCACCGGCGAACAACTGGGCTGGGGCTTTCAATTGCAGTCGCCAGCTGTACTTGCCGCATTGGCCACCCTGTTTACGCTGCTAGGGCTTAACCTGGCCGGGGTCTTCGAGATCGGCAGTGTCCTGCCACACCGTCTGGCCGCCCTACAAGCACGCCACCCCACAGTGGACGCATTCTTGTCCGGAGTGCTGGCGGTGGCGATTGCCTCGCCCTGCACGGCACCCTTCATGGGAGCTTCGTTGGGCTACGCCATCACCTTACCCGCAACCCAAGCCATGGGCATCTTTGCCGCTTTGGGCCTGGGCCTGGCCCTGCCATTCCTGCTAGCGAGTTGGATACCTGCCGTGGGTCGGTGGTTGCCGCAGCCGGGGGCGTGGATGGACACGATGCGCCGGTTCATGGCCTTTCCGATGTTTGCCACCGTGGTGTGGTTGCTGTGGGTACTCGGACACCTGACCGGCGTGGACGGCGCCGCGAGCCTGCTGGCGCTGCTGGTCTGCCTTGCCTTGGTGGCCTGGTCGCTGGGACTGGAAGGCCGCAGTCAATGGATATTTGCTACTATTTCGATAGTTGCTTGTGCAGTACTGACGGGGGCTATAGGCCAGAATGTGCTTCGCATGGAGGCGCCGGAGCAATCTGGCACAGCTGCTTCATCCCTCTGGCAACCCTGGACACCGGGACGGGTGGAGGCGGAACTTGGCAGCGGCCACCCGGTGTTTGTGGACTTCACTGCAGCGTGGTGCATTACCTGCCAGTTCAACAAGAAAACCACGCTGGGACAGGCCGAGGTGCTGGCAGATTTTCGTACCCATCAGGTCACCCTACTGCGCGCCGACTGGACCCGCCGCGACCCGACCATCACCCTGGCGCTGGAGCAACTCGGTCGCAGTGGAGTGCCAGTGTATGTGCTGTACCAAAAGGGACAGGCCCCGGTACTTTTTTCCGAGATCCTGAGCGCACAGGACCTGCGTACCGCCATCGCGCGCCTGTGACAAACCGCCATGAAATGCGCCGCTGAAACCCACCAGGCACAGTCCGTGGAGCACATCCTGAGCCACTACCGTACCGTCGCAGTGGTGGGTTTGTCGCCCAAGCCCCACCGTGACAGTTTTGAGGTATCGCAATATATGCAGTCCCAGGGTTGGCGCATTATTCCCATCAACCCGAACGCGAGCAGCATCCTGGGCCAAACCGCCTACCCCAGCCTGCGTGAAGCGGCCAAGCACGAACCGATCGAGTTGGTCAATGTGTTTCGCAACAGCGCCGATGTGCCGCCGGTGGTGGACGAAGCTATTGCCATCGGTGCCAAAGCAATCTGGCTGCAACTGGGCATCGCCCACGATGCCAGTGCGGCCCTGGCCCGATCCAGCGGATTGCACTTCGTTCAGAACAAGTGCCTGCTGGTCGAGCACCGTCGGTTTTTTTCAACACGCTAACTGCGACAATCGGGGGTATGAATACTCCTACCTCCGCCCCTGGCACCCCCGCCGCCCTTGACCCCACTTTTGCCAACCTGCACAACGACACGTTTTTGCGTGCATGTTTACGCCTGGCTACGCCGCATACGCCACTGTGGCTGATGCGCCAGGCCGGACGCTACCTGCCCGAGTACTGCGCTACCCGGGCCAAGGCCGGCAGTTTCATGGCCCTGGCCACCAACCGCGACTACGCCACTGAAGTCACGCTGCAACCGCTTGACCGCTATCCGCTGGACGCGGCCATCCTCTTCTCGGACATCCTGACCGTACCCGATGCCATGGGCCTGGGCCTCTCCTTTGCGGCGGGAGAAGGCCCCCGCTTCGCCCACGCCGTGCGCGATGAGGCCGCTGTGGCCAAGCTCGAAGTGCCTGATATGGCCAAGCTGCAGTACGTGTTTGATGCGGTCTCCAGCATCCGCAAGGCGCTCACCCAGGACGGAAAGGGCCGCGTTCCCCTGATCGGCTTCTCGGGCAGCCCCTGGACGCTGGCTTGCTACATGGTCGAAGGTGCCGGCTCGGACGACTACCGCCTGGTCAAGACCATGCTCTACAGCCGACCCGACCTGATGCACCGCATCCTCTCCATCAATGCCAACTCCGTGGCGGCCTACCTCAACGCCCAGATCGATGCAGGCGCCCAGGCCGTGATGGTCTTTGACAGCTGGGGCGGCGTGCTGGCCGACGGTGCGTTTCAGGAATTCAGCCTGGCCTATACCGCCCGTGTGCTGGCGCAACTCAAACGCCATGGCCCCAACGGCGAAACCATCCCCCGCATTGTTTTCACCAAGGGCGGAGGACTGTGGCTGCAAGACATGGGCGAGCTCGACTGCGAGGTGCTGGGGCTGGACTGGACGGTCAACCTGACCCGTGCTCGGGCGCTGGTCGGCGGCACCGACCGCCGCCCAGGCAAGGCGCTACAGGGCAATATCGACCCCAACGTCCTGTTTGCGCCGCCGGCTGCTATCCAGATTGAAGTTGCCAAGGTGCTCGACAGCTTTGGCAAGCCGCATCTGGGCAGTGGCACCGGTCCGACACACATTTTCAACCTGGGCCACGGCATCAGCCAGTACACGCCACCCGAACATGTGGCGGCCCTGGTGGAGGCCGTTCACAGCCACTCCAAAATGCTGCGCCGATAGTTTGCCTACCACTTTTCTAGCAACGCATTGATGCCCGGTGTTGCACTTATGCACAAAATTGGGTAGGCGAGGGTTAACACTGAGCTTCGTGGGGGACTCTGCGCTACAAAACCAATAGCGGTTGTAAGTGGTTGATTTGTATGGACTTTGAAACTTGCTTTTTTTCTGGGCATTCCGTCCAAAGCCTTGATTTTCAACGCTTTGGACGGTCCCAAGACAATCTATCAACAAAGTTATCCACAGAAAGAGTGAACGCTCTGTAAAGGTCATTGAAATCAAGCACTTAGAGGGGTTTTCGAAATTGAACATGAATAATTTGCCCCAAGTTGATTTTTACGATGCGAAACGACAGCCATGAAGCAATGGGTTTGCGTTCTGGTGCAAACTCCGGCGCATGCGGCGCTTGGGTCGGTGCTGAGTTACCAAAGTGACAGGCCGTTGGCACCCGGCACGCTGGTGCGTGTGCCCCTAGGAAAGCGCGAGACCCTGGGCGTGGTCTGGGATGCCGATGCAGCACAGGCGACCGGAGAGGTGGATCCCGGAAAAATTAAGTCGATTGCCGGGGTGCTGGAGGGAATTGCGCCCCTTAATACCGCGTGGCAAAGCCTGCTAACCTTTGCTGCCCAGTACTACCAGCGCTCAGTCGGCGAAGTGACGCTGGCAGCCCTGCCACCCCAGTTGCGCGAGTTGTCACCCGTCCAGATGCAGCGACGACTGGCACGCAGCAAACCGAAACCGACCCCAACCGGTCCTGACACACTGCAAGGCGCCAACGCTCCCTGTCTGACACCAGAGCAGAACAGTGCGGTCGAACAAATACAAACCAACCCGGGGCCGTTCCTGTTGTTCGGAGCCACCGGAAGCGGCAAGACTGAGGTTTACCTGCATTGCGTGCAAACCCTGCTGGAGCGTGACCCGAATGCGCAAGCACTGGTGATGGTGCCTGAGATCAACCTCACCCCGCAGTTGGAAGCACGCTTTCGGCAGCGCTTTGCTCCGACCTACGGCGACGATGCCGTGGTGTCCCTGCACAGCGGCATGACCAATCCTCAGCGACTTAAGAGTTGGCTTGCCAGCCACACGGGCGCAACCCGCATTGTGCTGGGCACCCGAATGGCCATCTTCGCGTCCATGCCCACCCTTCGGCTGATCGTGGTGGACGAAGAGCACGATCCCAGCTACAAGAGCGGAGAAGGAGCACGCTATTCCGCCCGCGATCTGGCGGTGTATCGGGGCCGCCTGGAGGGGGCCAAGGTGGTGCTGGGTTCGGCCACCCCCTCTCTGGAGAGTTGGCACCACAGCCGCCCCGGGGCCGACGGCGGGCGCTACCTGCGGCTGCACATGCCAAGCCGTGTAGGTCAGGCGGACACGTTGCCGCTGGTGCGTCGGGTCGACATGAACCACCAACCGCGCAATGCGGTGTTTTCCATCCCGCTGCTGGAAGCCATAAAGGCGCGCATTGCCCGCGGCGAACAGTGCATGGTATTTCTAAACCGGCGCGGCTACGCCCCGGTGCTGCATTGTGCCGACTGTGGCTGGAAAAGTGAGTGCCCGCACTGCAGCGCGTACCGCGTGTTCCACAAGATCGACCGCACACTGCGCTGCCACCACTGTGGCTTTACCGAGCGTGTACCGCGGGCCTGCCCCAGTTGCGGCAACCCGGACATCGCACCGCTGGGGCGTGGCACCGAGCGACTCGAAGAGCACCTGACCGAGCTACTTGCCGATGTACGCCGCCCCGATTCGGTCAGCCCCGAATTTCCCGCGGGCGTGCCAGTGCGTGTGGCCCGTATTGATGCCGACACCACCCGCCTCAGAGGCGAACTCGAAAGTCAGCTGGCAGCGGTGCATGCGGGCGATGTGGATGTGCTGGTAGGTACCCAAATGATTGCCAAGGGACACGACTTTCGGCGTATTTCCTTGGTGGCAGCGATAAACCCCGATGGAGCCCTTTTTTCCAGCGACTTTCGTGCGCCGGAACGCCTGTTTGGGCTACTCATGCAAGCCAGTGGTCGCGCTGGACGCGACGCGGCTTTGGGGACCAGCGCCGAGATGTGGGTACAGACCTTTCAACCAGCGCACCCCTTGTATGCGGCACTCAAACGCCATGACTACCCGGCTTTTGCCGAGCAGCAGCTCAAGGAACGGTCGCAGGCCGGCTTGCCTCCGTTCAGCGCCCAGGCGCTGGTGCGGGCAGAAGCGCGCACCCAGGACATTGCCCAAGGATTCCTGCGTGCCGCAAGTGAAGCCGCCAAGTCCTCAGACATCGCGCAAATCACCCTCTACCCAGCCGTTCCCATGACCATTCAGCGCATTGCGAACATTGAGCGTGCACAGATGCTGGTGGAAAGCCCCTCGCGTGCCGCCCTGCAGCGGTTCCTGACGGGTTGGCAAACTGTGTTGCAAACAACACGGCAAAGTCCGGCAGGAAAAGGCCTTGTGCGCTGGGCCATTGATGTGGACCCTCTGGCGATTTGATTGTCATCAAAATTGCAATTTTTCCCGCAACCCATGCCGAGTTAAAGGTCAAATACAGTGCGGCATTTCCCCGCCATCTCGAAGCCTGATCCGGATCAGCAATGCCTATATTTCAGTCCAGATTCCGACAACGGTCGGCGCATTGGAGATGGAAGATGAACGTGAGTGCTTGGGACGGCGACCCGCAAGACGATATCCTGGCCGAAGTGGACTTCAAATGGCTGATGGCTGGACAGGGGCACTGGGTGGACACCACCATGCTCCGGACTGATACGGGGTATGCCCATCAATGCGTAGAAACGGCTCTGCAATGTCCTTGCACCGC
>CAIPGC010000247.1 GCA_903864505.1 uncultured beta proteobacterium
ACACTTTTTCTGGCTGGGTAAATGCGAATGCCTTGAATTCTTGTGGGCCGATAGCAGGATCGAGTTCGAGATCTGCGCCGCTGACTGCAACTGATGCGTCGGGCTCTGGCTGGCCGGTGACCAATGTTTGGCTATGACCGACCTCAAAAGCTAGAAGGAGTACGAAAAAGGCAATGAACTTCATAAATGAATTAAAAAAAAAGGGCGGGTTTCCCCGCCCTTTCCAATCAGAGTGAATACTCTTACTGGGTTGCGCCGCGGAATGTCAAGCCGTAATTGGCAGTGCCATTCGACAGCTTATTGAACACACGTGGAATCATTGGAATGCCGAGAGCTGCATTCGATGTGCTGAAGACCCAGTTCATCCAGCCAGCGCTACCGAAGTTCACGTCACTTGCCGAGGGCGAGTAATCGGTACGCGCAATGCTTCCGCTGATAGCTGAACTTGCGGTAGCGATGCCACCGTTGTTGATGCTAGCAACAGATGCCTCACCGCAGATCGGGAATGCGACCGTGCTGCCTGCAGCAGCAGGAGAGATTACAAACGATCCGGGCGGTGTTGACGTTGTGTACTCTTCGCGGTTAAACAAGCCCTGGACGGCAGGCGCGTTGATATTAATCAAGCAAGCCAAGCGTGCGTTTGAAGTACCAGCTTGGCCAAACGTCACGTTATTAGTCGGCGCAACATTTCCATAGAAGGTGCTACCGGCACGGAACACCAGTGCCGGAGTTGCCGTGTAGTTGACCGCAACGTGGTAGCGACGCGAAGGCTGGCTCATGACCACATCGGTAGATGCAGCCACAATGCTATCGGTCACATATTCGTGGTTAAGTTGCCCAATCTTCAACAAGGTTGATACATACTCAGCGTGTGCAGCTGGGGTTGCAACACCCGAAATATAGGGGGTTGACAAGTCAGGCACGTCGAACATCTGGGGAACCACCACGGGTGAAGCACCTTGCAGCAAGGGGTCTGCCGACAGATTAGCAATAAAGGCAGAACTCAATGCAGCGGCAGGGTCGCCCGAGCCACCACGCTGTGGAGAAAACACGACGTTGCCTTTAGCCGGAGCACCAGCCAGCGTAGCAAGCAGCGCCGTAGCATTACCTGACCACGAAGCGTTGGAAGTGCCCGACAAGTTGTAAATTGCCCACGAACCCATCAACCCAGAGGTTGGCGGAGACATACCAACTACGAGCGCAGCAGCGGCGTCAGCAACATCCGCATTCAGCAAAGTCAGGAACGAGGCTGAATCGCAAGTCGGCTTCTGCAACGATGCCGTGGTACTGGAAGCATGCTTGGTGATAGCGAAGAGCTTGTTGGTAACACCCGTCACACCACCCACAGTTGCGGTCGCTTGGACTGCAGCACCACCACTCGCGTTGGTTTTCAGAATATCGGCCATGGTGATGATCTCAACATAGCCTTCAAGCGTCTGCGCTGCAGCCGTAACTGTGCTGAGCGGGTCTACACGATCCGTAATGAACGAGGAATTTGCAGCCGCTGCAGGTATCGTGCAGCTCGTATCGGCCGAGAAGAACTTCGCCTTACCGGTGGCAGCGTCCTTAGAGATCGCGGCCGCGAAAACGTCACCAGGCGACAGGGCCAAGGTAAAGTCATACAGGTCGTCCGAATTGCCGGCGCCACGGAAACGCACCTTGACCAGCTTGCCGTTGGTCGTGTCCGTATTCACAATGCTCAGCAACGTGTTGTTGTTGTTGTTAGCAGAAAAATAAGGCACAAGCAACTGATGGCCGATACCTCCCTGATTCACGCTCATCGCCGTGGCAGTTGCGCCCCCCGGGGTTGTAATTGCAAACGCGGTGCCACTAAGGCCGGAAAGGGCGGCGGCGACGCTCAATGCGAGTGTACTTTTCTTCATGAAGACTCCAGTTAAAAAGATAATTAAGCGCAACCGTTAAGTTGTTTACGCCTGAGGAATGGTATCACAGCCAATCTGCGAACCTAATACAAGTGACTAGAAAAAAAAGCTTGCATGTTGAAAATTTGCAACATTTCACATGCTTGATTCCAAGTGCCAGCTATAAAGGCTCTACAGCCCACCAGCTTCCGTCCTCCTTCAACCATGTTTCGTCAATTGCCGAAGCAACTGTTCCACGGAATGGGAAGGGTAACACAGGCGTGTTCTTCAATTCGACTGTCACCCGACATTTTTCAGCGTCGCAACTCAGAGAGACGACTTCGGCAGAAACGCGCTTGACGGGCGCGGACTCGTAGGCGGCGCGAAACTGTTCTGCAGATTTTACCTTGCGGTAGCCGGGTGCTGACAGCTGGTAGGCCCTGGCATAGTCTTTTGCGATGATTGCCTGCCAACGCTTGGCGGCAAGGTCTCTTACGATTTGTTCAGGTGGCTGATTCGCTGGACCAAGCCCAGCGCACCCTACCACCAACAACAAGGGAGCGGCAAGTATTAGAATTTTCTTGCGGTTTTGGATGATTTTTGTGTGCATTTTCTCTATTTTGATGAATAAATTATTGACAAACGCCTTATTACGCAGTAGGCGTGCTACTTTTTCCCCGAGGCGTCGTCGGCATCGCCAGACTGCAAGCGCTCGGTCAGCGGCCACAATCCGGCAAGGCCTTTCATGGTGTTGCGCAAGCCCGCTGAGACTTTGTGCATGTCTTGCTCAGACCTGACCACCTTGGGCGTAATGACCACCACCAACTCGGTTCGGTCGGAGGTAGATGCATTGGATCCGAATAGGTTCCCAAGCAGGGGGATATCTTGCAAAAATGGCAGGCCGGTTTTGCCTTTGGAAGTGTTGTCACGAATCAAGCCGCCCAAGACCAATGATTCACCAGAGCGCACTGCAACTTTGCTGCCAATCTGGCGCTGCAGAAAGCTGCGTTGCCCTGTGGCAGCATCGACCGCACCGACGTCACTGACCACCTGATTGATTTGCATGGTGACCATGTCGCCGGCATTGACTGAGGGGACCACGGTGAGGCTGACACCCGTGTCTTTGTACTGAATGCTGTTGGTGATAACGCCACCGGTGGTAACGGTTTGACCGGACTGTATGGGTTGCTGTGTGCCGACCATGATGCTGGCGGTGCTGTTGTTCATGACCATGACCGAGGGGCTTGACATGACTTTAACAAGCGATTTATCGGCAAGGGCGTTGAGTACGGCACGAATGTCTCCGCCAGCGCCTGCAATGGTGTAGGAGAACCCGGCAGGGCTACCGCCCAATAGCGCCCCGGCGGCGGCGCTGAGCACCCCGGTGCCCGTGTACGCTGCAGCACGCGGGTCTTTAAAGACCCATTGCAAGCCGTATTTGAGCTCTTCAGTAAGGGTAACCTCAATGATGCTGGCCTCGATGAGCACCTGCGT
>CAIPGC010000248.1 GCA_903864505.1 uncultured beta proteobacterium
ACGAATAGCGTTTATCGGACGCCGCAAAGATGTTTGCCGATGGCACGACAGTTGGCCGGCGTCAGATAAACCATGTTGGACTGAACCGCCACCCAAGGCGATCGCGATAGGGGATTGAAATCTTCGCAGGGTCTGCCCGATCAGTTTAAGAACGGGTTTGAGTTGATCGAGGCCTGCAGCAAATGTGTTGAGGCCGTTGACAGGTGCCGATCATGGCCTGGGCGCAGTGGTCCGGGCGCGTTTCACATGTCTTTCGGTGGACGGCGCGCAGCGCCTCCCACAACGCTGCGAAGCAGCGTTTCAAGCTGTACCGATTTGGATGCTTGTGCATCATGGTGGCGCCCGTCCTTGCGGCAATAACGTGCTGCCCGGTGAGGGCAGTTGTCGCAACCCCAACAGCGTTGCGACGACATGCAGTCGCCCCGTCTTGCAGCACGGACACTGCGATACATCCAATTTGAGAACGCGCGCCATGAAGGCTTGGGCCGACTCCACTGCCTGGGGGTTGATCGCAGGCATCTGCAAAGCCAAACGTGCGGCGTCGAGTTTTACGGCCTTGCAGGCCGAGGCCAGCACCCCGTAGTGGCGAATACGTTTGACACCGGTGGGCAAGACGTGCAGCATGAAGCGGCGCACAAACTCAACCCCCGCCAGCCTCACCATGCGTTTGCCGCCCTGGTCGTCAGCGCGCACCTTGAACGCCACCTCGCTTTGGCCGACACAGCGAATGCGCTCGTTGCTGATGGCCGTACGGTGCGTGTAGCGGCTCAAATACTCCAGCACCTGGGCTGGCCCGCCCATCGGGGTTTTCGCATACACCACCCATTCGTGTTTGTAGAGTTGCTTTTGTCGCTGCTGCCAGGCGGGGGCGTCCCCCTGCGGGTCGTGTTCAATATTGCCGTTGCTGTGTGCGCCGACCAGCGCCGCCATGAACTTGCCCCGAAACACCTTGGAGAGTGCGTGCACCGGAAACAGGAAGTTGGGTTTGCGTGTTGGCGCCGCCCATTGCCCATCCTTGTCCAGCACCCCACATGCCATCACTGCGTGGACGTGGATGTGGCGCTGCAAGTCCTGGGTCCATGTATGCAGCACCAGGCTGAAAGCTGGGGTGCCGTCTGCACTGCCCATCCACTTCTGGTTGGCGGCAAACTGCGTCAAAGTCAGTGCTGCGCTGGCAAACAGCGTGTCAATGACCCAGCGCGGGTGCATACCGTACAAACCGTTCAGGCTGTGTGGCAACGTGAACACCAGGTGCGCGTACGGCACCGCCAATACCTCGCTCAGTCGTCCTTGCAGCCAGGCGTCTTTGGCCCGTGTGCCGCATTGCGGGCAGCACCTATGCCGGCAGGAATGGTATTGCCAGTGGCTGTGACCGCAGGTATCGCAGGCCAACTGCTGCCCACCCAGCGCGGCGCTGCGACAGGCAACAATTGCCCGCCAGGCTTTGGCCTGCGGGGTGCTTAATGCGTGCGTTGCCAGATACGCCGCGCCAAACTGGCGCAGCGCATCGGCCAGGGCGGCCATGACTGATGTGCCGGGTGGCTACAGACTGGGTAGGCCGGCGAGCAAGTCCAGGGGATCGACGCCCTTGGGCGGGCGAAACTGCGGGCTGATGAGGTGCATGTAGCGCGAAGTGGTGCCGATGTTGCCGTGTCCCATCAGCCGCTGGATCGTGACCAGATCAACACCGCCTTCGAGCAAGTGGGTGGCAAAGGCGTGGCGCAGCGTATGAACGCCGCCGCGCTTGATAATGCCGGCACCATCACGGGAACCCCAGTAGGCGCGTTGGGCGGACTTGACGCTCAAAGGTCGTCTGCCGCCACGCGCGCAAAAGAGCCAGTCCCGCGATTTGGTCTTGCGTACGTAGGCTCGTAAAAGCTCCAGCAGGGTGGGCGAAAGCAAGGTGTAGCGGGTCTTTGCTCCCTTGCCACTCTCGACCCGAATACACATGCGGTCAGCCGCACTGTCTATGTCTCGCACCCGCAGCGCGCAGGCCTCAAACACACGCAGTCCTGTGGCGTAGATCGTCTGCAGGATCATTCGGTATACCGGATTGGTGCAGGCTGCAAACACGCGCGCGATCTCCTCACGCGAGAGCAACTCCGGTTGTGTCGCGGGAACCTTGGCCATCGGAATGTGAAACTCTTCGCGGTCGTGGCCCAGCACAGTCTCATACAGAAACCGGGCCGCGCACGCTGTCTGGTTCATGCTGCTGAAGCTCACGTGTCGGTCCTTGACCATGTGCAGCAAATACGCCTGCACCTCAGCGGCGCTGTATCCGCCAGGGTCGCGTCGGTAATATTTGGCCATGCAGTAAATGGCCCTGACGTAGTTCCTGCGCGTACTTGCCGAAAAACCGCGTTGCAGCATGGCGTCCGCCATGCGTTGACGTAGGGGTGTCATAACAATTCTCCTTGAAAGCGGGGGAAATTCCCCACCTCCAAGGCTTCACCTCTATGCCCGCGCGTGCAAGCACCACATCAAATAAAACCGCGATGGTGGCCTGTGAGGACCTACCACCGCGGATAGCGGTTTAGTTCAACGCTGCACTGCCGATCTACGATTTTCTCCATACCCGCCATTCGATTTCGACGGTCAGATTTCTTCGATGGAGATCTGCGTCAATTCAGCAGTTCCGCTCACTATCTGTTCGCTTCGTGCAGCAGTCAAGTCGCGTCAGCTTGCATCGCAGCCAGTTCATTGCCACTCGGGTCGAGGAAGTGGAAGCGCCGGCCACCAGGAAAACTGAAGATCGGTTTGGTGATTGCTGCACCAGCAGCCGTGACAGCCGAAAGAGTCGCCTCTAAATCGTTTACCTCGACAACCGGTAAGGGCGCTTTGGTCCACTCTGAGGGATCTGCTTGAAGCCCGAGATCCACGTCGCCGGTAAGTGTGCACGCATAAGTCGGCCCGAAGCCGGTCATCTTCATGCCAAATACAGTGTCAAAAAAGACCAGACTTGCCGCGAGGTCGCGGGTGGGCAACTCAATGAAATTTGGTTTAGCCATGACGGACTCCTGAGTTTGACGGGCGCGGAGTGGAGCGAACCAAAAGCAATAGTTCAGTGCATCAGCATATCACTGGTTTAGGTTTGGCCGTTTTGAGGGTGTTTGTAGGTGTCCAATAAATTTTGGACACCCCCTCCAAGCACCTGCGGCACCTTGACCATGAAGCTGTCGTGCCTCAATTCGGCTGCGCCGGCCTCGCGTTGGCTGTTGATTAAATCGACCAGTTCCAGACTGGTCATGGTGACGGCTGCGCCGCCGGGAATGGTCAATGCGTTCATGCTGTTGCTCCTTGGGTTTGTGGGATGGTGGCTGAGATGTCTTCAATCTCTTTGGAGAGATCGTGCCGG
>CAIPGC010000249.1 GCA_903864505.1 uncultured beta proteobacterium
GCACCTCCGCCACGTCCATGGACAGAGTGCTTGCCACATAGTCGCCGCCCTTGCCCCACTCGGCATTCGAATGCATCTTGGCGAAGCGCTGTATAGCCTCTTCGGCAACAATGTTCATGGAGATCATTCGGGCTACTTCGGACGGCACATTGGGGTCCAGAAATACCTCGTAGTCGTGGTGCAGCCGAATCGCCAGTGCTACGCTACCGGGCAGGCTCCAGGTCTTTGCCATCAAGGCGCCAATCAGTCCATGGTCGGTATGGTGGGCCTCCTGTTCGATGGCAGTAAACGAGCGTTCCATGTCTTCATTCGCGGCCTTGAGGGTTTGCACGTAAGTGGGAAATCGGTGCATCAGCAGCGGGATGCCCACGTCGCAGAAAAGACCAAAGGTCTGGGCCAGCGTAACGTCGACCAACCCCGTGAATTTGGCCATGCGTGTCATAGCCAAAGCGCGTCTCGCCGATGTGTCGTAAAAGCGGCCCAAGGTGTTGGCATCCCCTTTGAGGAGGTTGCGCATTGCCAGTGCCGCGACCAAAATCCCGAGCTGCTTCAACCCAATGAGGCCAACCGCCTGGTCCACGGACTCAGCACGCCGACTCAGTCCGAACAGGGGAGAGTTGACCGTCTTTAGAACCGCAACTGTTAGCCCCACATCGCGGCCTACGATCTGTACGATGCGACGCATGTCTGGATCGGCCTTAGACATTTCTTCCTGCATCTGCTGTACGACGATGGGGCGCGCAGGAATGGGGATGTCCTTGATCAGACCGCCCAGGGCGACTGCGCCCAATTGCCTTTCAGCGTCTTCTGCTGTTATTGCTATCGACATTTGATCTCCCAACAATTTCCAATCTATTGTCGGTCATGTTCAGTCAACGCTTTGAAGATGTTCGGGCAGAGTCTGGCGCTGGCGAGCCCACGAGCGACAATAGTCGCCATGAAAACCATTCGACTGAGAGAGGGCAAGGAGCGTTCGCTGCTGCGCCGTCATCCGTGGATATTTGAGTCCGCCATCGCCAAGGGGTCGGGCGACAGTGGCGAGACGGTGCGGGTCGAATCCAGCACGGGCGAATTTTTGGCCTGGGCAGCGTTCAGTCCGACCTCGAAGATTCGCGCACGCGTCTGGAGTTTTGACGAAAAGCAGCGTATAGACGCTGCATTTTTCATAGCAGCTTGCGCAATATCCGTGAGCGCTAGAGGTCGATTCGGCATCGATAGCGATGGCCTGCGCCTGGTCCATGGTGAGTCCGACGGACTGCCCGGGCTGATCGTGGACCGGTATGGCGACACGCTGGTGGCGCAGTTCACTTCGGCAGGTGTGGAGCGCTGGAAATCCGTGATCGCCGATGCGTTGCTGCAGGCCACCGGGCTGACCCGCCTGTACGAGCGCTCGGACACCAGCAGTCGCGCGCTCGAGGGGTTGCCTGAAGCCAAAGGCTGGCTGCGCGGTGAGGGTGCGACCGATCTCGTGCTGCGGGAGCACCAGTGGAAACTGGGTTTGAGCATCGCCGAAGGGCACAAGACCGGCTTCTACCTTGATCAGCGTGACAGCCGAAAGAAATTTGCACGTTATTGTGAACGTCTGCAATTCCAGCGCGTGCTCAACTGCTATTGCTACACCGGGGGCTTTACGGTCGCGGCGCTGGCTGGGGGTGCCGCGCATGTGACCTCCATTGACTCGTCCGGGCCCGCCATAGAGAAAGCGGCGGTCAACGTGGCGTTAAACGGGTTTGCTGCGAGCCGTACTACCTTCATGGATGCCGATGTGAATGCGTCCCTGCGCCAGTTTCTGGATCAGGCGCGCAGTTTTGATGCGATTGTGCTGGACCCACCCAAATTCGCCCCGACGGTGGCACATGCCGAGCGCGCGTCAAGGGCCTACAAGGACATCAATCGGCTGGCGCTCAAGCTGCTTGAACCAGGCGGTGTGTTGTTTACCTATTCGTGCTCGGGGGGCATCAGTGTCGACCTGTTTCATAAGATCGTGGCCGGGGCTGGGGCGGATGCTGGGGTGAACGGATTCATCACCGAGCGCATGGGCGGCGCGCCCGACCATTCGATGACCCTTGCCTTCCCGGAAGGCGAATATCTAAAAGGGCTGGTGGTCATGCGCAGGTGATGTGCTGACCTATGTCAGCCAGACAGGTTGAATTCGCCGCTACACTCCGTGCCTTGCTGAATTTTGGATTTCCCCATGAGTTTGATTCCCGCCACCATCCTGACCGGCTTTTTGGGCTCAGGTAAAACCACGCTGCTCAAGCGTGTGTTGGCCGAAGCGCATGGCCAGAAGATTGCCGTGATCGAAAACGAGTTTGGTGAAGAAAATATCGACAGTGACATTCTGGTGAGCGACACCAAGGAGCAGATTATTCAGATGAGCAACGGCTGCATCTGCTGCACCATCCGTGAGGACCTGCGTGCCACGCTGCAGTTGCTGGCAGCCAAGAAGCGCGAGGGACTGCTGGACTTTGACCGCGTGGTGATCGAGACCACCGGTCTGGCCGACCCCGGTCCGGTGGCGCAAACCTTTTTCATGGACGACGAGATCGCCGAGAGCTATCTGCTGGACTCCATCCTCACACTGGTGGATGCAAAGCACGCGCAACAGCAACTCGATGACCGCCAGGAGGCGCGACGCCAGGTCGGCTTTGCGGACCAGTTGTTCATCAGCAAGTCGGACCTGGTGACCGCACAGGATCTCGACGATTTGATGCATCGCTTGAAGCACATGAACCCGCGTGCGCCGCAAAAGGCGGTGCATTTTGGTGACGTGGTGTTGTCCCAAGTGTTTGACCTGCGCGGCTTCAACCTGAACGCCAAGTTGGACATTGACCCGGACTTCCTGAAAGACGATGACCACTCTCATGACCATGGAGACCACGCTGATCATGACCATCATCAGCACGAGCATGGTGAACATTGCGACCATCCTTCCCATGCACACGGCCACCATCACGACGACGTGAAAAGTTTTGTGTTCAAGTCTGACCGGCCTTTTGATGCAGTCAAACTGGAGGATTTTTTGGGCGCTATTGTCAATATTTATGGTCCGCGCATGCTGCGTTATAAAGGTGTCCTTTTTATGAAGGGGACAGACCGCAAAGTGATTTTCCAGGGGGTTCATCAGTTGATGGGAAGCGACTTGGGACCGGCCTGGGTAGAGGGCGAAACCCGGTGCAGCAAGATGGTATTTATAGGGATTGATTTGCCCAAAGACATACTGCTGCAGGGGATGGAGCAGTCCTTGGCGACTGTCTGACTGGACCTATTTTTCGTTTGGGAGTTAAATGTTTGTCTCGATTTTGCAACTGATGGGTTTTCCGAAGGCGTTACCTGTACACTCGCGCGCCGTAGAAGTACCCAACGACCATGTGCAGAAAGACACTGCCAGGAGACCAGAAGTGAAAGCTAGTACCGGGAAAAACATCAAGGCCAAAGCCGTCAAGAGCAACGCCAAGTCCACTGCAAAGCCTGCGGCCAAATCGGTGGGTAAAGCAGTGCCTGTGAAGTCACACAAGGTTGTCACCAAGCCGACTGTCAAGCCAGCGTCTAAAGTTGCCCCAAAAAAGGCGATAGCCAAGAAAGTTTCCGCAGTCAAATTGACAGTAGCCAAGAAGGCCGTGAAGGCGCCTGCCAAGGCGATAATCAAAGCACCTGTCAAGGCGGTGGCCAAAGTCATTCGCAAAAGTGCGGCAAAAAAACCTGCCGAACTTGCGGCAAAACCTACGCCCAAAGCACCAGCCAAAGCGACCAAACCCAAAGCACCCGTTGCCGCTCAAACGGTTAAGGCTACCCCAGTAGCGCCAGAAAAGAAATCCATGCCTGTATCCTCTCCGCCTGCCAAGGCATCGTCGGCACCTGTGGTGCCTGCAGCCCCAGCAGTCCCAGCCAAGGCCGGACGCCCGTCGTCCCGTCTGGCCCAATTGACCGTGCCATCGATGGCACAAGCCGTTGCATCCACGGCCGCAAAGGCAAGTTACACACAAACCATGCCCTCTCCTGTCATCGCTCCTGTATTGCCAATGGCTGTCAAAAAGGATCCCAAGCTCGTCAATAACTGGAAGAGCAAGTCGCCAGCGGAACTGTCCGACGCTGAGCTGATGGCAATGCCCGATGCGGAGTACATGAATGAGGTTCAGATGGCCGCGTTCCGCCTGAAGCTGGCAACGCTCAAACGCGATATTCTCAGCAATGCGGGCGAAACCACCGAACACCTGCGCGAAGACACTTCGGTGACGCCCGACCCCGCAGACCGTGCCACTATCGAGGAAGAACATGCGCTCGAACTGCGCACGCGTGACCGTGAACGCAAGCTGCTCAAGAAAATCGAGCAGTCTATTGCCCGCATCGATGCTGGAGACTACGGGTATTGCGATGAAACAGGTGAGCCAATTGGCGTAGGGCGGTTGCTGGCGCGTCCCACTGCCACGCTGTCACTGGAAGCCCAGCAGCGTCGGGAACTCAAACAGAAGATGTTTGGTGATTGATTCGATCGATCTGATAGTGCTGCATATTTTGTAAACTGCGTTCATGGCCACCAAAGACGACCGCCCCAACCTGTTGTCCAAGGTGGCAATGTTTGTTCGCAATCCGACCAAAGACTGGTCGGAGTTGGATCGTGCTGAGCCCGAGCAGGAAGCAGGCTACGACAAGCAAGCGCTCAAGGCCATGATCGAGCGCAAGCGGCAAAACGACTTTGTACGCAAACGCGAATTTGACCAACTGCGCAAGTTGCGCACACGTGGTGCGGCTGAACTGGGTGCTATGGCGCGCCCGTCGTTGTTCCAGTCCAGTCTTGCAACCGATCCGGATGGTCGCGCAGTCACGCTCAAGAAGATTGACGAGATTGAGGCCCAGATGTCCAAACAGTGGTGGAAAGGCAAGCAAGAGTCTGCGGCGGCCGGACCTCGGGGCGATTTTCCGGTGGCAAAGCCAACCGAGGATGCGGTTCCGCCAGAGGCAATGGATGCCCCTACAAGGGCACCAGACTCCGGCTTCGAGCCCACCGCAACGGTGGATCTGAATTCGAAACTACGGCACCAAAACACGGATGACTTTGAGGCGACTGAAATGGGTGTTGGCTTGTCACACACGGCGCAGATCAAGTCCATGCCACCTGTTCGTGGCACGGGGGTCGCTGCGCCTTTGGTGGCTGACACGGACCTCGGGAAGAGTGGGCCGGCGGGGTTCTCCACCTCGGAGCTGTTTGCGATTGACTTGGACGAGCTCGATACGGACCCCGAGCTGGAAGAGGCTGCGATTCGGTTTGCCAATGGCGACGACAGCGGAGCTGAGGTTGGACTGCTGGAGGCATTGCGAGGACCAGCGAACCAGCTGGAGGTGGCGCTTTCCTGGGTTGCCGCTTTGTTGGATTTGTACCGTGCTACCGGTAATCAGGAGAAATTTGATAGTGCGGTAATGGAATTTGCGCCACGGTTTGAACGGCTTAGCCCAGTCTGGTTCACCATCGGTGGCGCAACCAGTGGTGCGGTTGATACTCCCGCTGGTACGGCGGCAGGTAAAACTCTTGTTGCCACCCAAGGAGCCAGCGGTGCCATTTGGGACAGCCCGGTAGAACTAACCGGAAAGGCCATGGAAGCGTTGCGGGATGCTATGTCCTCCCAGCCGCCGCCGTGGCACATTGATTGGTCGCGCTTGAACCGCATCGAGGCTGATGCCATGCCACTTCTTGAAGGACTATTTGAAAGTCTGTGCGCCGAAGAGGTATCGCTGCGTTTTAGCGGTTCCGATCAGTTGGTGCAGGCGTTGCGGATGTTGATGCCGTCGGGTGATCGCACCGTCGGAACCAGATGGTGGGGTGTGCGCCTGAACGCGCTGCGTTCCATGCATTTGCAAGACGATTTCGAACTGGCGGCTTTGGACTATTGTGTGACGTTTGAAGTCGCGCCTCCGGCTTGGCAGGAACCACGCTGCCTGTTTGAAAGTGTCGAATCGCTTGAAACGGCGGTTGCGGGTGCAAGTCCAGGCGCAGTCGGTGTGGGGCAGAGATCAACAGCGAATGCGTTGACAGGGTCTGAGGGCACCCCGGCCTTAGCTACGGAACTCAGGGGACAGGTCCTTGGAGATGCTACGCAAGCGCTGGCCGGTCTGGATAGCGCAGGCTACACGGGCAATCGCATCACAGTTTCCTGCGCTGGCTTGGTACGGGTCGACTTTTCGGCGGCAGGCAGCATCCTCAACTGGGTCGCCACCAGGCAGTCGGAGGGTTGCGTGGTTCAGTTTCGCGACGTGCACCGCTTGGTCGCTGCATTTTTCAATGTCATTGGCATCAATGAGCATGCAAAGGTGGTACCGCGCCCCATCTGAGCGGGCCCAGCCGGTTAGTTGCAGGCAATTGCAACGCTTGTTATCCGGCCTGGTGTTTGCAAACAGGAAATCATGGAATCATTTCACGGAACAACCATTATTAGTGTGCGTCGAAAGACAGTTCAAGGTTATGACGTTGCCATCGGCGGCGATGGCCAGGTGACGCTGGGCAACATTGTTGTCAAGGGGACTGCACGCAAGGTGCGAAAACTGTACCACGGCAAAGTGCTCGCGGGTTTTGCGGGTGCCACCGCCGATGCCTTTACCCTGTTCGAACGGTTTGAAGCCAAGCTGGAGAAGCATCAGGGCCATTTGGTGCGTGCAGCAATCGAACTGACCAAAGACTGGCGCACTGACAGGGTGTTGCGTAGGCTCGAAGCCATGCTGGCAGTGGCCGACAGCGAGGCTTCACTCATCATTACAGGAAACGGCGATGTGCTGGAGCCCGAGAACGGCATTGTGACTATCGGTTCGGGCGGAGCCTATGCGCAGGCTGCTGCCGTTGCGCTGCTGAACCACACGGAATTGTCGGCCACCGACATTGTCAGGCGCTCGCTGGAGATTGCCGGCGAGCTGTGCATCTATACCAACATGCACCACACCATTGAAACCTTGCGGGAACCGGCATGACACCCCAGGAAATTGTTGCCGAACTAGACAAGCACATTGTTGGCCAGGCACAGGCCAAGCGGGCGGTCGCCATTGCACTGCGCAATCGCTGGCGCAGGCAGCAGGTCGAATCCGATTTGCGCGCCGAGATCACGCCAAAGAACATTTTGATGATTGGCCCCACCGGAGTGGGTAAGACCGAGATTGCAAGACGACTTGCGCGCTTGGCGGACGCACCCTTTATCAAGGTCGAGGCCACCAAGTTCACTGAGGTCGGTTACGTTGGCAAAGACGTTGATTCAATCATTCGCGACCTCGCCGACATTGCCGTCAAGCAGACGCGTGAGGCAGAGAAACGCAAGGTCCGCTCGCGCGCCGAAGATGCGGCGGAAGACCGTATTCTGGATATCCTGATTCCGCCACCCCGATCAGAGTTTGGCGTGGTCACGGGTGACGACGCGCCAGAGAGTAGTGCACGCCAGACCTTTCGCAAGAAGTTACGCGAAGGGCAACTGACGGAGCGTGAAATTGAGATTGAAGTGGCCATATCCGCGCCCCAGCTCGAAGTGATGGGACCCCCGGGGATGGAAGAAATGACCGAACAACTGCGTGGCATGTTTGGCCAATTAGGGAGCAACAAACGTCAGACGCGCAAGCTGAAGATTGGGGAAGCCCAAAAGTTGCTGATCGACGAGGAGGCGGCCAAACTGGTTAATGAAGACGACATCAAGACCCAGGCGCTGCACATGCTGGAGCAAAACGGTATTGTGTTCATCGATGAGATCGATAAGGTGACTTCACGCAGCGAAGGCAGTGGTGCCGAGGTGTCGCGACAGGGCGTGCAGCGTGACCTGTTACCGCTGGTGGAGGGCACCACTGTTTCTACCAAGTACGGAATGGTCAAGACCGACCACATTCTGTTTGTTGCCTCGGGCGCGTTTCACCTGAGTAAACCCAGCGATTTGATTCCCGAACTTCAGGGCCGCTTTCCGATTCGGGTGGAGTTGCAATCCTTGTCGGTGAAGGATTTTGAGGCCATTCTGACGCAAACCCATGCGTCACTTGTCAGGCAATACCAGGCGCTACTCGCTACCGAGAACGTCACCCTCGAGTTTACTGACGAAGGGATCACGCGGTTGGCGCAAATTGCCTATGATGTGAATGAGCGAACCGAGAATATTGGAGCACGCCGACTTGCTACCGTGATGGAGCGCTTGCTCGATGATGTGAGTTTTGATGCCACCTCACTGGGCGGCCAAACGGTGCGGGTGGATGGGGCGTACGTGGATTCACGCCTGGCCGAACTCAGCAAAGACGAAGATCTGTCCCGCTATATTTTGTAGCGGTACTTTCAACTACGCCCAAAAGAGGTGCTGACAACTTATGCCTGTTTCTCTGCGCCGAAACTGTCCGGCATTTGAATAGCCACCACCTCGCCGCGTGCGGTGGCCACATGGTTGGCCAGTACCGTGGTTTCCACCACCACTTTGCGCCCCTTGATTTCCTTGATGCGTCCCCGAATCTCCAGTGTGCCGGCGATGGGTGTCGGTAACAGGTAGTTAACATGCAGCGACCCCGTTACAAATCGGAAGGCAGGCGATGTGTCCATGTCCCTTCCTGCGGCACGGTACATGGCCGCCGCTGCCGTTCCGGTGCTGTGGCAGTCAATCAGTGATGCAATCAACCCGCCGTAGGCATACCCGGGCACTGAGGTATGGTACGGCTCGGGGGTGAAGTAGGTAACCGTTTCATCGCCATCCCAGTGGGTCTTGATTTGGTGGCCATGCGGGTTGTTGGAACCGCAGCCGTAGCAGTGGGCAACATTGTCCGGGTAGTAGTCTTGAAAGGCTTTCATGAGGGGGTCCATTTGGATTGCAAAGGCCGGTTTTCGGGTGCCGTGGCGAGACCCAATGTTTCCCAGTCCATCATGCCGCCGTGGTGATCATGCCAGCTCGGATCATTCCGAAATCACGACCTTGCCGCCGGGCCCGAATTCCACATTGGCGCTGAGGTAGCGAACCGCTATGCCTTTTTGCTTCAGAACATCAA
>CAIPGC010000250.1 GCA_903864505.1 uncultured beta proteobacterium
CCGCAGGTGATTGCACCGTTGCGCCTGAAAGGCCGGGTCCATGCCTTCGAGGCGCAACTGGCACGCGCCCATACCAAAAAGAAACTCAAGTTCACGCTGCCCGGGCCTCTGACGATTGTGGACACCGTGGCCGACCGCTTCTATGGCGACAAGCAAAAAATGGCGTTTGCCTTTGCCGAACTATTGAATCAGGAAGCACTGGCGCTGCAGGCCGATGGGGTGGACATCATCCAGTTTGACGAACCGGCGTTCAACGTCTACATGCAGGATGCTGCCGACTGGGGTGTCAAGGCGCTCGAAGTGGCTGCGCGTGGCCTGACCTGCACCACCGCCGTGCACATCTGTTATGGCTACGGCATCAAGGCCAATACCGACTGGAAGGAGACGCTGGGCCAGGAATGGCGCCAGTATGCGCAGGTGTTCCCGGCGCTGGCTGCCAGCAGCATTGACCAAGTGAGCCTGGAGTGCTACCACTCGCACGTGCCGCCGGACCTGATGGCCCTGCTCAAGGACAAGGATGTGATGGTGGGCGTGATCGATGTGGCCAGCGAGGTGATCGAAACCCCCGAGCAGATTGCAGACACCATTGGCACCGCGCTGCGTTACCTGCCGCGCAACCGCATTTTCCCGTGCACCAACTGTGGCCTCGCCCCTATGAGCCGGGAGGTGGCGGTCAAGAAGCTTGAGGCTCTGGCACAGGGTGCTGCGCTGGCGCGCCAGCGCTACGGTGCGTGAAGAGATGTGATCTGGAAATGAACAACCCGTTACCTACCGGCGTACCCGCGGAGCTGGGCTTTTGCCCGGACCGCATCGGCCACCTGCTGCAGGTGTTCCAGGCGGAAGTGGACCGCAAGCGACTGCCGGGCGCGGTGGTGCTGATTGCGCGGCGTGGTCAGGTGTTGCTGCACGAGTGCGTGGGCCAGCAGGACCCGCAAGCCGCCACACCGATGGCACTTGATTCGATTTTCCGCATCTACTCGATGACCAAACCGGTGGTGTCGGTAGCGACCATGATGCTGATGGAGCGCGGCCAATTGCTGCTGAACGACCCGGTCGCCAAATACCTGCCCGAATTTGCCGATGTGCAGGTGCTGGCGCACCTCAGCGGCCACCCCGTCAAGCATCGTCCAAAAGCCGTACCCACGGTGCAGGACCTGCTGCGCCACACCGCAGGACTTACCTACGAAATCCTGGGCAGCGAACCGATCCAGCGCCAGTACGCGCAAGCCCGGCTGGCGTCGCGCGAGCGCAGCAACCGCGAGTTTGCCCGGGCCCTCGCCGCGCTGCCGCTGGCGTTTGAGCCGGGCACGGTCTGGGAATACAGCCGCGCCACTGATCTACTGGGCGCGCTGGTGGAAGTGGTGGCAGGCCAAAGTCTGGGGGCGTTTCTACACGACAGCGTCTTTGCGCCTTTGGGCATGGTCGACACGGCGTTTCACGTGCCTCCCGAAAAGCACCACCGCATTGCCGAGCCGTTCGTCAAAGACCCGGATGGGGGCATCGCTATGCAACTTTTCGATATGCGCCAGCCGGTGGCCATGCAGGCCGGCGGCGCGGGGCTGGCATCCACCGCCGACGACTACGCACGCTTTCTGCAGTGCCTGCTCAACCGGGGCGAACTCAATGGCGTGCGCCTTCTTGCGCCAAATACGGTGCGCTTGATGACGGTCGACCATCTGGGCTCGATTGGTGTCAACCGTGGTGGCCGCTCGGGCGAACTGCTGCAGCCGGGCCACGGTTTTGGTCTGGGCTTTGCAGTGCGGCTGGAAGATGGTGTGGCCGCCAACCCTGGCAGCAAGGGCATGTACTTCTGGGGCGGCATCGCCGGTACCACCTTCTTTGTCGACCCAGCCCAGGACTTCTTCGCCCTGATGCTGACCCAGGCCCCCAACCAGCGTGACCACTACCGCCCGTTGTTTCGCAACTTGGTGTACGCGGCGCTGACTGACGGAAATTGACCACAATCACACCCCCAAAAGAGTGCATGCACCCTAGAATGGTGCTTTCGATTAACTACAGGGTTGTTAAACATGAACAAATTGCTTGCATCATTGACTATCGCTGTTTGCGGCTTGACCGCCTCAACCTGGGCATCTGCGAATGATTTTGAGGACTTGCGCGCCGAGATGAGCGCAGCACGTGAATCTTTGGTGACTCTGGTCGTCAACAAGGAGAAACGTGGTGCCGACCAGCAGAAACTGGTGAAGGACACGGCTGACAAAGTCAGCGCCCATCTGGCAAAAATGAAAGCGCCAGCCGGCAAGGAAGCCCAATTCAAGGAACTGACAGAAACCTGGGCTGCTTTCAAGAAAACCCGCGAAACCGAGCTGGTACCTGCCGCACTGGCCGGCAAGGACGACGAAGCCAAGAAGCTCACCAACGGGATTCAAAAAGAACGTATTACGAAGATCCAGCAAATTCTGGGTGATTTAGGCGGTTGATCTTTTGTAACGAAATGGGGGCCTCACTTTCGCAAGAGGGTGAGGCTTTTTGTATGAAGCTTTTCGATCTGAAAATTGGCGCACGCGTGGCACTGGCATTTGGTCTTGTCGTGCTGACCATTGCCATGCTGGTCGGCGCAGTGCAGACGGGCCTGTTCCGCAGCGCCGCCAACTCCGCGCTCATGGGGGATGGCGTTCAGTTGCAGTCGCAGGTGTCGGAGATGCACCTCATGGCGAAGGACAATGCCATTGCGAGCATGGTCATTCTGGTATCCACCAGCGCCGACCTGCAGGCCAAGCTTGCCAAGGACATTGCCGATCGCGATGCACGCATTGTCAAGGGGCTCGATGCACTGGAAAAGTCGGCAGCGGGCTCGCCCGAGGATGCGGCACTGATTGCCGAAGTGCGCAAGCGCCACCGCACCTACGTCGGAGGTGTCAAGCGCATTGTGGGTATGGTCAAGGAAGGAAAGCAGGCTGAAGCCGCCTTTGCGGCTGACGAGGAGATGATTCCCATGCTGGCTCCCTTTATGGCGGCCATGGAAAAATTGAATGTGCGCCAGGTCGCCAGGGTGCAGAGCACCGGGACCGAAAACGCGCAGTTGATCGAGCTCACCCGCAATATTGCGACGGTGGCCGGCATTGCGGCAGCTTTGCTCGCAGTGGCCTTGGGCTACTGGCTGGTGATCAGTATTACGCGACCCTTGCGCCATGCGGTTGCGCTGGCCGAGGCGGTGTCGCAGGGCGATTTGACACACTCTGCGGCGACCACAGGCAACGACGAGATTTCCATTCTGATGCATGCGCTTTCCGAGATGCAGAGCAGTCTGGCTGCAGTGGTGTCCAAGGTGCGCAGCGGTTCGGACGGGGTGGCCTCGGCCAGTGCCGAGATTGCTTCGGGCAACATGGACCTCTCCAACCGCACCGAAGCCCAGGCCAGCGTGCTGGAGAAAACCGATGCTTCCATGGCGGAACTGGGCTCCGCAGTCAGGCACAACGCAGACAATGCACGCCAGGCCAATCAGTTGGCGTTGCAGGCCAGCGAAGTTGCAGTCCGCGGCGGTGGGGTGGTGGCCCAGGTGGTGGAGACGATGCGTGGCATCAACGAGTCATCGCGCAAGATTGCGGACATTATTCAGGTAATCGACGGAATCGCGTTCCAAACCAACATCCTGGCGCTGAATGCCGCGGTTGAGGCCGCCCGCGCCGGTGAGCAGGGCCGTGGTTTTGCGGTGGTGGCCAGCGAAGTGCGTTCTCTGGCCGGTCGCTCGGCCGATGCCGCCAAGGAAATCAAGGCATTGATCAACGCCAGTGTGGAGCGTGTGGAACATGGCACCAGCCTGGTCGATCACGCCGGTGCCACCATGACCGAGGTGGTTTCGTCGATCCGCCGGGTAACTGACCTGATGGGCGAAATCAGTGCTGCCAACGACGAACAAAGCTCCGATGTGACACAGATCGGTGCGGCTGTGATGCAAATGGACCAGGTAACCCAGCAGAACGCTGCGCTGGTAGAAGAAATGGCCGCCGCCGCAGGCAGTCTGCGTAGTCAGGCACAGGATCTGGTGCAGACGGTGGCGGTGTTCAAGCTGGCTGATTTGGCGCGCGCGCCGCGCCTGCTGCCTAACGCGTAGCCACTTCGAGCACCAGCTTGCCAAAGTTCTCGCCGTTGAAGAGCTTGAGCAGGGTTTCGGGGAATTTTTCCAGCCCCGCCACCACGTCTTCCTTGCTCTTCATGCGTCCCTCCTTCAGGTAGAGCGCCATCTCGGCCACGGCCAGGTGGTAGCGCTCGGCGTAGTCGAACACCACAATGCCCTCCATGCGGGCACGGTTGACCAGCAGGCTGAGGTAGTTCTTGGGGCCTTGCACGGCGGTGGTGTTGTTGTACTGACTGATGGCACCGCAGATGATGATGCGTGCCTTGCGGTTGATTTTGGCCAGTACGTCGTCGAGGATGTCGCCGCCCACATTGTCAAAATAGATGTCTACCCCTTTGGGGCAATGTTCCTTGAGTCCGGCGCGCACTGCCCCCGGGCCGGCTTTATAGTCAATGCAGGCATCAAAGCCCAGTTCCTTCACTACCCAGTCGCACTTGGCGGCGCCGCCGGCAATGCCTACCACGCGACAGCCCTTGATCCTGGCCATTTGGCCTACGGTCTGGCCGACTGCGCCGGCCGCGCCGGACACCACCACCGTCTCGCCGGGCTGCGGTTGGCCTACGTCCATCAGGCCAAAGTAGCCGGTCATGCCGGGCATGCCCAGCACATTGAGCCACTGCGTGAGGGTGCCCGTGCGCAGGTCGATCTTGACCAGCCCGCTGCGCTCGATCTCATCGGCGTTCAGGGTGAGGTACTCCTGCACGCCCAAGCCGGCGCTCACACTGTCGCCTACCGCAAAACGGTCATTTCTTGAGGCGATCACCACACCCACGCCGCCGGCGCGCATGACTTCGCCAATGGCAACGGGGGGTATGTAGCTCTTGCCCTCGTTCATCCAGCCGCGCATGGCGGGGTCCAGCGACAGGGCCAGCGTCTTGAGCACCACTCCGCCTTGCACTGGTTCTGCCACCGCTTCGGTGGTATGGCTCCAGTCGGTGGGCCTGGGCAGGCCCACCGGGCGGGCAGCCAGGCGAATCTGGTGGTTGAGCAGGGTGGCGAGCGAAGAGAGGGAGGTAACGGACATGGTGCGAGCTCGGTAGGGTGATGGGTGAGAAGCGAAGCGCCGAATCGTAGTGGCAAGCGTGGGATGCGTGCGTTACCAATGTGACAAGTCACACAATGCACAGGGGTATTTAGTGCGACAATGGCCTGCAGCCCCCGTGCGTACTGCGTAGCCAGCTACAATTTTGGTAGCGAAAGGATTGCCGCATGAGAACAGATTCCGATCCTCGAACCTACGATGTGGTGCTTTACGGTGCCAGCGGCTTTGTTGGGCGCCAGACGGCGGCCTACTTTTCCAGGCATCCGCAGGTCAAAGCCCTGGGCGTGAAGTGGGCGCTGGGCGGACGCTCGGCCGACAAGCTCAAAGCCGTGCGCAGTGACTGTGGCGCATCCAAAGCCGGTATCGTCGTTGCCGAGGCACACGACGCGGCGGCCATGGACGCGCTGGCGCGCGATGCCTCGGTCGTGCTCAGCACCGCCGGACCCTTTGCCCTGTACGGAAGCGAACTGGTGGCCGCCTGCGTGCGCCACGGCACGCACTACGTCGACATCACGGGAGAGACGCCCTGGGTGCGGGGCCTGATCGACCAACACCACCAGGATGCCCGGCGCAACGGCGCACGCATCATTCCCATGTGCGGTTTTGACTCCATTCCCTCGGACCTGAGCGCGTTGCTGGCCCAGGAAGCCATGAAAACCCAGTTTGGCCAGGCCTGCTCCCTTGTGAAGGTGGCGTTCAGCCTGCGTGGCGGCTTCAATGGCGGCACCCTTGCTTCGATGTTCAATATCCTGGCAAGTGGGCAGACCCAGGCCGTGGCCAACCCATTTTTGCTGAACCCGGACGGCACCGTTCCAGCATCTCCAGAATGCCATGCCGATCCGGTGGGCCCACGCCATGACGCAGACTTTGCTGCCTGGCTGGGACCGTTCATCATGTCCCAAGTCAACACCCGTGTAGTGCGCCGCAGCGCTGCTCTCCTGGGCTATGCGGATGATTTTTTCTACCAGGAATATTTGCGCCTGGGCAAAGGGCCGGGCGCTGCAATGGCTGCAACTGCACTGAGCGCGGGTTCGATTGCATCACAAGCGGCGCTGCGACTCGCGCCGTTGCGCAAACTGGCGCAGAAACTGGCTCCACCCCCGGGCGCGGGCCCGTCCGAGGCCAGCATGGACGGTGGCTCGTTTCGCGCGCAGTGGGTCGGACTCGGCGCCAGCGGACAGCGGGTAAACGGGGTCATCGCAGACCAGGGCGACCCCGGTAACCGCGCCACCACCAAGATGCTGTGCGAGTCGGCGCTGGCGCTGGCGCTGCAACTCGACGATCTGCCCGGTGGGCGCGGTCACGGCGGCCTGCTGACACCGGCCAGCGGACTGGGTAATGTGCTGGTGCAGCGCCTGCGCGTGGCCGGTATGCAACTGACGATCAGCTCGCCCCAGGCGTGAACTGCGCTGGCGCAGAGGCAGCCTTACAGCATGTGGGTGACGAGCTTGAAGTCCGGGTCTTCCGGGAACGCCTTGACGCTGAACCCCAGGCTGCGCATGAGCTTGAGCATGCCGGGGTTGTTGGCCAGCACCAGGCCGTCAATCTCGGTCAGGCCCTTCTCGCGCGCGACATCCATGATGCTCAGCATCAGGCGCGAGCCCAGACCCTTGCCACTGAAATCGTCGGCCACCACCAGCGCAAATTCACAGCTGGACTGGTCGGGGTTGGTGATGTAGCGTGACACGCCGACGATGCGTTCGGTCTCGGACATTTCGCCGTCCGCGTCCGCGGTGCGCTCTTTCACCACCGCCACCAAAGCCATTTCGCGGTCGTAGTCGATCAGGGTAAAGCGCGCCAGCATGGTGGGGGGCAGTTCGGTGATGCTGGACACAAACCGGAAGTAGCGGCTCTCGGGCGAGAGGCTGTGCATCATGTCCTGCAGCATTTGTGCGTCGTCCGGGTGGATCGGGCGCACCGTATATTCGCCGCCACCGGGCAGCGGCCACACCTGCTCGAAACGGGCCGGGTAGGGCAGGATGGCCAGGTGGTTGTAGCCGTTGGAGCGGGCACTGGCGGCTTGCGAGGTATGGTCAATCACAATGCGTGCGTCCACCGCCACGGCACCGTTTTCGTCGACGATGAAGGGGTTGATGTCCATCTCGCGCAACTGCGGCAGCTCACACACCATTTCCGAGACGCGCAGCAGCACCTGCTCCAGCGCGTCCATGTTCACTGCCGGGCTGCCACGCCACTCGCCCAGGGTCTCGGCCACGCGCGAGCGCTCGATCAGGCGGTGTGCCAGAAACTGGTTCAGCGGCGGCAACTCCATGGCCCGGTCGTTGATCAGCTCGATCATGGTGCCACCGGCACCAAAGGCAATCACCGGGCCAAACGGATCGTCGGTCACCAGCCCGATGTAGATTTCGCGGCCACGTTTGGCCGGTGCCATGTTCTGCACCGTGACGCCGTTGATGCGGGCCTGGGGCTGCAGTCGCGCCACCGTCGCAATCATGTCGTTGTAGGCATCGCGCACGCCGGTAGCGTTGACGATGTTGAGCGCCACGCCCTGCACATCAGATTTGTGACTGATGTCGGGCGAGTCGATCTTGAGTGCCACCGGGAAGCCGAGCTGGGTCGCAATCATCATCGCCTCGTTGGCACTGCGCGCCAGCATGGTGGTGGTCACCGGGATGTGGAAGGCCGAGAGCAGCGTCTTGGACTCCATCTCCGTGAGCACCTTGCGGCGCTCGGCCAGTACGCTCTCGATCACCAGGCGCGCACCCTCAATGTCGGGCTTGGCCAGGGTGGAAAGGGGTGGTGGCGTCTGCTGCAGCAGCAACTGGTTCTGGTAGAACGAGGCAAGGTTGCCAAACGCCCCCACGGCCGCCTCGGGCGTACGGAAGGTTGGGATGGCGGCTTCTTTCAGGACGCCGCGCGCGGCGCCCACCGATGCATCTCCCATCCAGCACGACAGCAGCGGTTTGCCCATGCCACGTTTCACCTCGGCCAGCGCATTGGCAACCGAGGCTGCATCGCCACCGGCCTTGGGCGAGTAGATCGCCAGCACGCCGTCGATCTGACCGTCTTTTTCGGCCGCGGTAATGGCTGCCGTGTAATGTTCCGGGCCGGCGTCCTCGGACAGGTCAATCAGGTCGGTAAGGGAAGCCAGCGCCGGCATCAGGGGTTTGAGCGTCGTGATCGACTCGACCGAGAGCTTGCCCAGTTGCAACGATATTTCGTTGACCCAGTCGGCTGCCAGCACACCAGGTCCACCACCATTGGTCACGATGGCAAGGCGCTTGCCCACCGGGCGATAGCGTGAGGCCAGGCATTTCGCGGCGGAGAACAGCGCGACAAACGAGCGTACCCGCACCGCACCGGCACGTCGCAGCGCAGCGTCGAACACATCGTCGCTGCCCACGATGGCGCCGCTGTGCGTTTGCGCCGCTTCGTTTCCGGCAGGCTTGCGACCCGCCTTGAGCACCACCACCGGTTTGGCGTTGGCGGCCGAGCGCAGCGCGCTCATGAAGCGGCGTGCGTTGGAAATTCCCTCGAGGTAGACCACGATGCTGTGGGTTTGCGCGTCGTTGGCCAGAAAGTCCAGTACCTGCGCGATATCGACGCCAGTATGCGGGCCCAGCGACACCACCGACGAGAAACCGACACCGTTGCTGCTGGCCCAGTCGAGCATGCTGGAGGTGAGCGCACCCGACTGCGATACCAGCGCCAGCGAGCCCTTGTTGGCCAGGGGTCCTGCGGCTGAGGCGTTCAACCCCAGCTGCGGGCGCTGCAAACCCAGCGAATTCGGGCCCAGCAGGTGGATGCCTTCGCGCCGTGCAATCTTCTTGAGCTCGGACGCGGTATCGGCCGAAAGCCCGCTGGAAATAACCATGGCGGCGCGGCATGCCATGCGCGCGGCAAGTTCCAGCGCCGAACTGACATCCTTGGGGGGCAGGGCGATGATGGCCAGGTCGGCCCGCGCCTGGGCCAGATCGGCCAGCGTGCCCGAAGTCTGGATATCCAGAAACTGCAGCGTGCCGGTGAACTTCTGGGCACGCAACGCCTGCAGTACGGCGGTGGCCTGCGCGGTCTGCGTGGAGGGGTCGTCCAGGCGGCCGGCGAAAACGACAATAGACTCAGGAGTGAACAGTGGGGTGAGGTAATGTTTGTCCATAGTGCTCAGAATGGTAGCGAATTCGCTGCCCCACATTCTGCGCTGGCGCAATATCCGTTGAAATTGTGCGGAGCAAGTTATGCGTCCGAAATATTTGAGCGAAAAAAAGCCCCAACCCGCATGGGGCGGGCGTGGGGCGCTATGGAGTTTGTAGTGAAAACTCGCTCGGACTAGGTCAAAGGCGCTCGAAAATTGCGGCAATACCCTGGCCGCCGCCAATGCACATGGTCACCAGACCGTACTTGCCGCCGCTGCGGTGCAACTCATAGACCAGTTTGGTGGCGATGAACGCGCCAGAGCAGCCAATGGGGTGCCCCAGGGCAATGGCTCCACCGTTGACATTGGTCTTGCTCATATCCAACTCCAGGCCGCGCGTAACGGCAATGGCCTGGGCGGCAAAGGCCTCGTTGCTCTCGATGACGTCCATCTGGTCGAGCGTGAGTCCGGCCTTTTTCAGTGCCAGCTTGGTCGCGGGGATCGGTCCTTCGCCCATGATCTCATTGGGCACTCCGGCAACGGCGTAGGAGACCAGCCGTGCCATCGGCTTGTGGCCAGCAGCAGCCGCGACAGCGGCGTCGGCCAGCACAAAAAAGGCTGCGCCGTCGTTCAGGCCAGAGGCATTGCCGGCGGTGACGGTGCCGTCCTTCTTGAAGGCCGGCTTCATTTTGGCCAGCGTCTCCATGGTCGTGCTGGGCTTGACGTGCTCATCGGTGTCAAACACCACTTCACCCTTCTTGGTCTGCTTCACGATCGGAACGATTTGAGACTTGAAACGTCCCTCGGCGATGGCCGCGGCAGCGCGACGGTGCGACTCCACTGCCAGCGCATCCTGGTCGTCGCGGGAAATGCCCCACTTGGTCGCCAGGTTTTCCGCCGTAATGCCCATGTGGCCCACGCCGAACGGATCGGTCAATGTGGCAACCATCATGTCCAGCATTTTCGTGTCGCCCATGCGGGCACCGGTGCGCATCGCGGTGGACAGATAGCCCGAGCGGCTCATCACTTCCACGCCGCCGCCGATGCCATAGTCGCAGTCGCCCAGCAAAATGTTTTGCGCCGAGGTCACGATGGCCTGCAGGCCCGACGAGCACAGGCGGTTGACGGCCATGGCCACCGAATCCATCGATAAACCGGCCTGAATCGAAGCCACGCGAGCCACGTAGGGGAAGCGGCTCTCGGTCGGAATGGTGTTGCCCACCGTCACGTAGTTGATCGCTTTGGGGTCTACACCCGAGCGAACAACGGCTTCCTTCATCACGGTGCCAGCCAATTCGCATGGTTCGATGTCCGCCAGCGCCCCGCCAAAGGTTCCGATTGCCGAACGGGCCACGCCCAAAACCACTACATCACGTTTGCTCATACTCTATCTCCTAGGTTGGTTGTCTTCAATGCAGCAATGTAGCGCTAAATCCTGACAGCAAACTTGGATGCAGGACTTGTCGGCCGGGTTTGACGTTCATCAAACTCGAGTCAAATAGGCGACGGGACTTGCGCCCGGAAGAATATTCGGATCACAATGTCAACGCGATTGGTTTCCACGTCGTTTAGTCCTTACCATTTTCAACCACTCTTAACAGACCATGAAAAAACTTTCTATTTCCGTACTTCTGGGTGCCGCAGCAATTACGTTTGGCACCATGGCTCCCGCTTATGCAGCGGTTGATGGGGCGGCTGCCGAGGCGCTGTTCAAAAAGAACCAGTGCACCAAGTGCCACTCGGTAGACAAAGACAAGAAGGGTCCTTCGCTGAAGAAGACCTCCGCCAAATACAAGGGCAAGGCCGATGGGCAGGACAAGGTCATCAAAGCCATGACATCCGGGGCCAAGGTCAAATTCGATGACGGATCTGAAGAAGAGCACAAGATCATTGATACCAAGGACCCAGCAGTCCTGAAGAACCTGGCGGACTGGATTCTTTCCCAGTAGTCCTGGCCTCCAACCTGCAGAAAAGCCCGGCTTGCCGGGTTTTTTTGTTTCTCGCGTATACCCAGGCCACTTCAAACACAAGGAAAACCACAGCGAAATAGTCAAGTGTTGTTCATCCCTACAACGGTCGAAAGGCACTTGGCACACGAATAAGATGATCCATATCAAGGTTGATGGGTGGGCATCAGGAATTTTGCAAATATTATTTAGAATCTCTTCGCTGGATGTGGCACTCTAGGTTTGCCGGCCGTTGTTGGCCTGTACCGTGTCGCCCCACTTGATTTATGGCGGAGAAAAAATGAAGTATTCATTGGCACGATGGGGCTCAGCCTGCGCGGTGGCGTTCGCCATTGCGGGTTGCGGTGGAAGTGGCGGCGGCGGTTCACAGGCACCAGTCGATGCGTCTGTGCTAAGTCCAATTGCACTTGCAAGTGCAATACCCGCCAACGATACGGCCGTCAACAGCAGCGCGTCATTCACCGCGGTGCAGGCAGCGGGGATTGCGCCAGTAACCATCAGCAGCCCGCCCAAAGTCAACTTCGCTGTGTTCTCGGACGGCACGGTCAAGGCCGATCTGACTATCGCCAGCGTCAGCTTCGCCATCGCCAAGCTGGTGCCGGGCTCCAATGGTGACCCAGACCAATGGGTCAATTACATCTACCGCAAAGAAACCGCGACGGCAGGTGTCGGGCCCAATGGCAAGCCAGCCCTGGCCAGCGCCATGCAGGCGACGACAGATTCCAAGCAGACCGACCCGGCGCTGCTGGCATCGCAACTGGTGTACAACGCTGGTGGCTATTACACCTATACCTTCAAGACAGACATCAAGGACGTGGCACAGACCAATGGTGTGGTGTTCGATCCCTCCAAGACCCACCGAGTTGCCATCCAGTTGAGCTACAAGAATGCCGCCGGCGAAACCGTGCTGGTCAACCCCTACTTTGACTTCACGGTTGATGCCAATGGCAGCGCCGTGGCGGTGACAGACCCCGCCAAGACCCGCAAGATGACCGACATGTCATCCTGCAATAGCTGCCACGACAAGTTGGGTCTGCATGGCGGTGGCCGTGTGGACACGCAATACTGCGTGATGTGCCACAACCCTGGCACCACCGATGCCAACAGCGGCAATGTGCTCAATCTTGCAACCATGGTTCACAAGATTCATTCGGGCAAACTGCTTAACAGCAAGATTGCCACCGGTGGTGAGGATTACACGATTTGGGGTTACCAGAACAGCAAGCACAGCTACGCTGAAGTAGGTTTTCCGCAAGATCTTCGCAACTGCAGCAAGTGCCATTCCGGCACAAACGCCGCTACACCGCAGGGCGACAACTGGAA